>CAZQIT010000144.1:0-21454 GCA_964592995.1 uncultured Nitrospirota bacterium
AATGTGACCAGTGAGATCGCTCCGAAAAGGAACATGACGCCGTAGTCTCTCTTTTTTTCCATGGCCGGTATTTCCTCCGCCCTTGCCCCTGATAAACAAAACGAACTGGATTATAGCCCATCGTGACTTTAAAATGCAACCATGAGGATTGATCTTCGCCGGTCGTACCGCCCTCTCCGCTCAATCCTCATGGTCAGAGACATTGTTAGCAACAAATAGAACTGTCTGGTTTTGTATCGTGGACCCCGAAAACTGGACACGAAAGGCAATCTCAACTAGAGGGAGTATCCGACGTTATCGGAGTTGGGAGGCCCCCCGTGTCCAGCAAAAGAGGTGGGACAGAGATGTATCTCTGGTGGGTGCGCGAAACGCAATGCCCTCTTCAAGAGTGCAAGAGTGCAAGCGTGCAGGAGTGCGAGAGGGGGGACTTGAACCCCCACGGGTTACCCCACCAGATCCTAAGTCTGGCGCGTCTGCCGTTCCGCCACTCTCGCGCACATCCGAACAATACCTTATACCTTCTTTTCTCCTGCGTCTGCCACCTTTTTCATCCGCGCGTAAATCTGCGTTACGGCTTTTTGTGTTTCCTCACGCGGTTTCATGTTATCAATCACCACGCTGGCGTAGCGGCGCTTTTCGTGAAGGGGCATTTGCGCGTCAATCCTGCGCTCCGCCACATCAAGGGGGAAGCCATCCCGCCGAATCAGGCGCTCAATCTGGGTGGGACGATCCACATAGACCACAATCACCTCATCCAGGGTCTGCCAGTTCCCTGTTTCAATCAGGAGCGCCGCATCGAAGACAATGACCCCGTTCGGATGCTGGTGCGCAATTTCCGCTTTTGCCGCGTGGGCCATCCGGAATACATGCGGGTGAACGATCTGCTCCAGTTGCTTGCGCTCTCTGGCGTTGCTAAAGACCCGCTCGCCCAGGATGGCCCGGTCAATTTCGCCGCTTGCGTTCAAAATCGTTTCTCCGAAGGCCTGCACCACCTGCGCATAAGCGTCCCCCCTCTTTCGCAGTGTGGCATGGACCAATGCGTCCGCGTCGATGATGAAGGCCCCCGCCTCATGCAACATGCGCGAAACGGTGCTCTTTCCGCTGGCGATCCCGCCCGTCAGTCCCACCCAAAGCATCTTAAGGGCACCTCTGAAAACCTGTCAATGACCCGTTTGTCCTGAGCTTATCGAAGGATAAATCGTTCGCCCCTTCCAGTCCCCATAAACGGGTTTCGATGGCTGAAAGTAGCGGGGCGAAGCTCCCCTGATCCCGCGCACAAACGGCTTCGGCGTCATATCGCGCACAGAGCGCTGCGGTGGTTTCTGTCGGCACTTTGTCAATTTTGTTGAGGACCCGCAGCACGGGTGTTCCGGACAGCCCCAACTCTCCCAATGTCTGTTCGACCGTGGTCATCTGCTGCGCAAATCGCGGATTGCTGATGTCAACCAGGTGGATCAGAAGATGCGCATCTTTCAATTCGTCCAGCGTGGAGCGGAAGGCCCCCAGCAGATCGACGGGAAGAGACTGAATGAAGCCGACGGTATCGGTCAGGATCACCTCTCGTTCACGCGGAAATCTCAGGCGGCGAGTGGTCGTGTCCAGCGTTTCAAACAAGACATCTCCCGTTTCGACGCCACTTTTCGTCAAAGCGTTCAGGAGTGTCGATTTTCCGGCGTTAGTATAACCGACCAACGAGAGAATCGGAATGCGGCGATCCACGCGCAGACGGAGACGATGCGCGCGTGCCACGGATAGCCCTTCGTGTTCACGCTCCAGCCTGCCGATGCGGTCGCGCACCCGTCTGCGATCGATCTCCAGGCGGGTCTCTCCCGGCCCTCTTCCGCCGATGCCGCCGGTCAGTCGGGAGAGCGCGGTGCTCCGTTCGGACAAAAAGGGGAGACGGTGCTGAAGTTGCGCAAGCTCCACCTGCACTTTGGCCTCGCGCGTCCTGGCCCGCTGCGCAAAAATGTCCAGAATCAGTTGGGTGCGGTCCAGCACCTTCATCTCGGTGACCTCTCCGATGGCCTTGACCTGGAGTGGCGTCAACTCCTGATCGAAAATTAGCAGATCGGCCTGCTGCTGAAGCGCCGACATAATGGTCTCCTTCAGCTTCCCCTGTCCGATGAGATATTTCGGATGGAGCGACTTGGGCCGCTGAATCACCCGTTCCACGGGAATCAGGTGGGCCGACCGGGTCAATTCCGCCAGTTCATCCAGCGATTCTTCTTGCGCGATGCGCGACTTCGCCGACGCGCTAATCAGGATGGCCCGCTCCGGCGCCCCTTTGACCACATGCAGCCGCTGCCAGGAATCAAACTCCGCGTCCAGTGCAGAAAGGAATGGATTCAGGGGGAGATCAAGCTGATGGAGACTGACCGGCGGAAGAAGCGCATACCGCTTCCCTTCCGGATTCGGGGGGACCAGGTGCGCGATGCGCAAAAGGCCCGGAAGCCCGTCCGGGCGCACTTCAAGCACCGCCACCAGGTCCAGACGCAGCAGGGCCAGATCGGTCAGGTCGTCCTGGTTTAGCGGCACATCCTTCAGATGGGTATGAATCAGACGCACCCCCCGAAGCGCCCGCTTTCCAAACCGGAGGTGATGGATATCGGGAATCATCACCTCCCGATCGCTGCCGACCAGAACGGTATGGACCGTCCCCTCCCGTCCCGCCAGAAGACCCACCTGCCGTCCGGTCTCATGCGAAAAGGCGCTCATGGCCGCCGCCAGTTCATACGTGATGACCTGGTCAGACTTGATCCTGCGACCGGCGATTTGCGAAAGCCGTTTGATCTGCCACGGTTTCAGGCCGTTGATCTTTCCGTCGATGTGCATTGAGGGCCGCATTCTATCAGGTCAATACAAAAGGAGACAACAGGCGGCTGCCGGGCGAACGGCTCCCTGTTGACAAAGAGGCGGTGGGATCATAAGATCGCGCCCATGAAAAAGAACACGCTGCGGTCTGGAGAACTTTTCTGTCTTGTTGTGACGCTGCTGTTCCTGCACCTTCTTGCGTTGCCCGCTCTGGCGCAGCGCCCTTTTTTGGCCACGGAGCAGGCCGTACCGGTGGACAAGGGGCGATATGGGATCCAGTCCGGCGCATCGCTGGAGCGTCATTCGGCCAGTCGGCAGATCACGACACTTGCGTTGGATGTCAGGCACGGGGCGTTATATGACCTAGAAGTGGGGATTCAGGCGCCCTATCTGTTTGCAGAAGAAGGGGAGGCGCATGAAAGTCAGGCGGGCGATCTTCTGCTCCGGACGAAGGTCCTTTTTTTACGCGGACGAGAGGCCAATCCCTTGTCGATCGCGGGCCAGATTGTCGTCAAGATACCTTCCGCCGGACGGGATGACATTTTGAAAACGACCGGAGAGGCGGATGTCGGTCTTTTTGGCCTGGCCAGCAAGGCATTCGATTTGCTGAATGCGCATGTCAATGTGGGATATGTGTTTGTCGGAAATCCGGCCGGAGGCGAGAAGGCAGACGAATTACGCTACGCGCTAGGCCTAGAAATGAAAACAGCGGACCCGTTTTTTTCCTGGATCGGGGAACTTTTCGGGAGCGCCCAAGTTGGGTCGCCCACCTCAAACGGCCCCTGGAGTCTGATGGGGGGGATCAACTATCAAGCGGAGGACGCCGTCACGCTGGACGCCTCCGCCGCATTTGGCGTCACACGTGAAGCGCCGGACTTTACGGTGAATTTGGGGATGACCTACGCGCTGCCTTAACGATGCCGTTAAGCGGGGTGGGCCTTGACCTTCTTTGTAACCCTTCCCGATTTGATGCAGTCGGTGCAGACGCGGATGCGCTTGACGGCGGCCCCGATGAGGGCGCGCACCATTTGCAGATTGGGTCGGAAAAGCCGCTTGGTCTTGTTGTTGGCGTGGCTGACAGAATTTCCAACCTTCGCCGACTTACCGCAAAGTGAACAAATTTTCATGACGGCTGCCTCAGTATGATTTTTATTGCCCAAGATTAAAACAGAGCTGGATGCTAGCATGTGCTTCCGGTTCTGCGCAAGGGGACACCCAAA
Source organism: uncultured Nitrospirota bacterium (assembly GCA_964592995.1). GTDB lineage: Bacteria > Nitrospirota > Nitrospiria > SBBL01 > CAZOFZ01 > CAZOFZ01. The sequence goes on from CAZQIT010000144.1 coordinate 4,032, forward strand.
TTTTATGCTTCCAAAAACGTTCTGGATGATGTATAAGGGTCGCTTGTCGGCTTGAAAACGAGGGATTTTCGGTGCAGATTCGGAAGTTTGAAGCGGAAGATATGCCCCAAGCGCTTCGCGCCATTCGGGAGGAGATGGGCCCGAACGCCGTCGTGTTGTCCACCCGCGAAGTACGGAAAAAAGGGGGCATGTTGGGCATCCTGACCCGCCCCACCCTTGAAGTCATGGTGGCGGTCGATTCACCCGGCCTTGATTCACCTAACCTCACGGAGGCGCCGCCTTCCCCTTCTCCTTCGCAGGGGTTTGGAGGACGCAGAGCGCAGCGACAGGTTGATTTTGACGCCGTTCTTCGGGAGATGGGAGAGCGGGTCGAGGGGCGGCCGGTTGTGCCGCCGGTCAGCCTGCTGCCGATGGGCATTCCGCCGGACGGGCCGGATGATGAGATGTTGTGGGAGGAGTTGCGGGCGATTCGGGAGTCGATGGGGGCGTTGCGGGCGAAGGTGATGAGCTTTGCGCCGCCGTCGGAGTCAGCGGATGGGCAGATTTACGAGGAGTTGCGGGCGATTCGGGAGTCGGTGGTGGCGTTGCGGGCGAAGGTGATCAGCCTCGCACCCCCTTCCGAACCGATGGATGGGCAGATTTATGAGGCGTTGCGGGCGATTCGGGAGTCGATGGGGGTGTTGCGGGCGAAGGTGGGGAGCCTTACGCCGTCGTCGGAGTCCCTGGAGGCGCCCATTTACGAAGCACTTTGCGCCGTCAAAGAATCGGTCGATCTGCTGCGTACGCGAAGTGCGAGTTTTGGCGAATTTCCCCGAATCGTTGACCTGGCGCCGGATGCACGGATTTATGAGGAGTTGCGCGCCATCCAGTCGTCCATTTTTGCCATTCCTTCCCGAGAGATTGTTCATGTTGAGACATCGCGCACCGAGGGGGCCGGTCTCACCCTCCTTTCGGGTACGGAGGGGGCGTCGGGGGTCGTTTCAGGTGTCATTGACACCCTTGTCTACGATGAGTTGCGCGCGATTCGGGAATCGGTGTCCGCGCTTCAGGCGCGTGTGGGGGGCGACGAGGTCCGGCTGGGGGGTGCCATCTATCAATCGGTGCAATCGGTTCGGGAGTCGGTCGCCGCGCTGATGGTGAAGCCGCAGGAAGGGGTTTCGCGTTCTGAAATGTTGTCGATGCACCAGGAATTGCGGGCCATCAAAGAGTCCCTGCGTGAGATCAAGGGGGTGGACGGTGCCCGTGACGGCGTGGACGACAGGGCCGATCTGTCGGAGGCGTTGCGCGACATCAAAAATTCGGTGAGTGCGCTGGCGGCGTCGATTGCGGCCCCACGTCCGGAGACCCCTTCCCCGCCGCCGCAGCCCTCCCTGGAAGATATTGCGCAGATCGTTACCCGTCCGAACAGAATGCTTCATGACACGCTGATGGAGATCAAGGCGTCGATTGCGGCCCAGGCGACGGCCCAGGCGACGGCGAAGGCCGTGGATTTGCCTGCACACTCGCCTGTTTATGAAAGGCTTCACGCGATTGAGTCCTCCCTTTCGACACTTCGGGCGTCCATTCAGGCGGGGAATGCGCTTCGGCTGTCGGGCATGAAGCGAACGCAGGAGGAGATGCAGGACATTCGAGAAAGCGTGGGGGTTCAACAGTACCGCAACGAGCTTTCCGCCCTGCGTCCGATCCTGATTGGGCTTTTTGATAAATTGATTGCAAACGGCCTGTCTCCGGCAGTTGCCGTGGAACTGTTTCGGTCGGTGCGGGAAAAGTTGTCGTCGGAGGACCTCTGGAAGGATGATGCGGTTCAGGAGGCATTGAAACAGGCCATTCAGGAGGCCGTCTATGTCTCCGGGCCGATTCACGTGGAAGAGGGCACGACGAAAGTTTTTCTGCTCGTGGGATCGTCCGGCGCTGGCCGAAAAATGACGCTCGCCAAGCTGGCCGCACGGGAAAAGGAGCGGAAGGTGACGGTGGTCTCCCTGGCCTCCGAGGAGGCTGCGGCCCGGCTCTCGGAACAGATCAACAGGACGGGCGTGCCGATCCCGGTGAGGTCTTCGGAGGGCGCACTGCAAGAGGCCATTGCGCTGCGAAGCGAGGGAGAAGTCATCTTTGTGGATGTGCCGGAGGGAGGGGATGGCGGTCAGGAGGGCCTGGATGCTGACAAGGTGCTCGCGCTGAAAGCCTTGTCCGGCGTGTCGGTCGAGACCCATCTGGTGCTGCCCGCCTCCGCGCCGGAGTCCGATCTTTTTTCGCGGGTGGGCGCAGCGTCTCTGCCGGTGGACTTTTTGCTTTTTACGAAACTGGATGAAGCCCGGATGTATGGGCCGCTGTTTAATGTCATGCGGAAGACCGGGAAGCCCCTTTCTTATTTTACCACCGGCATCCGAATGCCGGAAGATGTGGAGATGGCAACCCGTGGACGGGTGGCCGAACTGTTGCTGCGGCAAGCGTTGCGCATTGACCTGACGGAGGGCATTCAGGCAAACGATCCGGCGAAGGACAATGCGGCGGCGGACCGGATGCCGAGGGTGATCTCCGTGACGAGTGGAAAGGGAGGGGTGGGGAAGACCAATGTCGTCGCCAACCTAGCCATGGCCTTTTCAAAGCTGGGGAAACGGGTGCTGGTGCTGGACGCAGACTTGGGGCTGGGTAATCTGGATGTGCTGTTTGGTGTTATGCCTCAATACACATTGGAGCATGTCTTGGCCGGACAGAAGCGGATATCCGAAGTGTTGGTGCAAGGCCCCGGCAATATCCAGATTTTGCCGACCAGTTCGGGAACGGGTCATCTGCACGATCTGACGTCGGAGCAGAAGCTGCTGCTGCTTTCGGAGTTGGATCGGCTGGAGACGGCGGCCGATGTCTTCCTCATCGACACGGGGGCCGGAATTGGTTCTACGGTGCTCTATTTCAACACGGCGGCGCAGGAAATCATCTTGGTGGTGACGCCCGAACCGACCTCCCTGGCCGACGCCTATGCCCTGATGAAGGTGATGTCCAAACAGCACGGAGAAAAGCGATTTAACCTGATTGTGAATATGGTGAAGAGCGAAAGCGAAGCGCAGGCGGTGGTGCAGAAGCTCTCCCTGGTGTGCGAACAGTTTCTGGATGTGGCCATTGAATATATCGGTTCCGTGCCGTTTGACGATTATCTCCGGATGGCGGTTTGCACGCAAAAGTCGGTGGTGGACGCCTATCCACATGCGCGCTCCAGCACACACTTCATGCAGATCGGACGAAAGATTCTTCAGAAACCGATCCGGCAGGACCCCAAAGGGAACATCCAGTATTTATGGAGACGGCTTCTTTCCAAGGCATCGGCATGACAATGGAGGCCAGCGTAAAGATCGGGATGGATTTGGCGCAGCGCGAAAAGACCGTGCTGGAGTTTGCGCCGGTGATTCGCCACATGGCGCACCGACTCTCCTTCCGCCTGCCGCCCGCACTGGATGTGGAGGACTTGATCCATGCAGGGGTGATCGGCCTGATGGATGCCATGGACAAATACGATTCGACCCGCGATGTTCGATTCAAGACTTACGCCGAGTTCCGGATGCGCGGCGCCATGCTGGATGAAATTCGTTCGTTGGACTGGATCCCCCGGTCGGTGCGTGAAAAAAGTGGCCTGTTGCGCACGGCCCGTGAAACGTTGGAGCGGCGATTGGGTCGAGCCGTTACCTCCGAGGAGGTCGCGCAGGAGATGGACATGGCGCCGGATGCCTTTTCGGTTTTCCTGGATCAGGCGAAGGGGGCCGTGTTGTTGAGTCTGGATGACTTGGGGGTACGGGACGGAGAGGAGTACGCTCTCATTGAGTCCATTGCCGATGCGCGAGCCGAAAATCCGCTGCTGTCGCTGATCTCTCATGGGGTTCGAGAGAAGCTGGTTTCGGCAATCGACCAGCTTCCGCCCAGAGAGCGTCAGATCATCATGCTGTACTATCATGAAGACCTGACGATGAAAGAGATTGGGCTGGTGCTCAATGTGACCGAGTCGCGCATCTGCCAGATCCATACCCAGGCGATTTTACGGCTGAAGGGAACGCTGGGATCCGTGGATGGGGGGGATGTGTACGGACGAATAGACATTAGTGAAGAGGTGTAGTATATTGCCGCGCAGTCCTGCGGACGGCAGTACGATTCGCGTGGTAATTGGAGCAAGTGGTTAGGGGGTGATGCAGGCCTCACATGGAAGTGTGAAGCGCATCTTGAGGGAGACGGCCTTATGGATCCGATGGTAATTGTGGGGATATTGGTGGGGGTTGGGTTTATCGTAGGCGGCCAGATGCTGGAAGGGGGGCATCCCGGCACGCTGGTTCAAGGCACGGCGGCCCTGATCGTCTTCGGAGGCTGTCTGGGCGCGGTTCTGGTGGAACTCCCTCTGGCAAAGTTTATTACGGCGGTCAAGGGGTGTGGCGCCGCTTTCAAAAAAATGCCGGGCCATACCATTCATTACATTGAGAAAATTGTGGAGTGCGCGAATGTCGTCCGCAAGCAGGGCATCCTGGCGCTGGAATCCAAACTACAGGAAATCGAGGATCCCTTCTTCAAAAAGGGGCTGCAACTGCTCATTGACGGCACGGAGCCGAGGGTGATGCGCGAAGTGCTTGAGACCGACCTGATCTATCACGAGGAATACAGTGACCTTAGCCCGAAGATGCTCGAGTCGGCGGGGGGGTATCTGCCCACGTTCGGAATCATCGGGGCCGTCCTGGGTCTGATCCACGTGATGGGAAACCTGGACGATCCCTCCAAAATTGGATCGGGTATTGCCGTGGCGTTCGTGGCGACGGTCTACGGACTGATGGGTGCCAACCTGATTTTTCTGCCTATTTCAAAGAAGTTAAAATTAGTCAACAGCATGCATGGCATTGATTGCCAATTGATTGTTGAGGGCTTGATGTCCATCTCTGCCGGAGAAAACCCCCGTCTCATTCAGGAAAAACTGGTGGGTTTCCTGGACGCGGATCAAAAGAAGACACTGGAAGGCGGCGGGAAGGAAGGGAAGCCCGAAGCGAAGAAATAGCCGATTCGATTTGGACAGAGATGGGCGGCGCAAGGGAGAGTTTGATCTAATCGGGGTGGTTGATGGCGAAGAAAAGAAAGCATAAGGGCGGGCATGAGAATCTGGAACGGTGGCTGATTTCATACGCCGACTTCATCACGCTCATGTTCGCCTTCTTCGTCGTGCTCTGGTCGATGCGCGTGGATAAGACGAACCCCGACAAATATAAAGAAGCCGCCCAGGTCCCGGAAGAATCGCAGTCCACTACGGCGGCGGCGAGTCAATCACAGTCACAGAGCCAGTCCGAGAGCCAGTCTCAGGCCCAATCGCAGGCCCAGGCAGCGGCGGCAGCAGCAGCGGCCGCGCAGTCGCAGGCGGAATCGGCCCAGCAGAAAGAGCAGCAGGCGCAGCAGAAAGAACAGCAGGCAGAGCAGAAAGAACAACAGGCGGAGCAAAAGGAGCAACAGGCTTCCACGGCGCAAGAGAAGAAAGAGGCGCAGCAGGAAAAGAAGGAAGCTGCCGCCGAGAAGCAGGCTGCGGCGGCCGAAAAGCAAGAAGCACAACAGGAGCAGCAGGCCGCGCAAGCGGAGCGGCAGGAGCAGGCTGCGGCGGCTGCAACTGCGGCAGCGCAGGCGACCGCCGAAGCAAAAGAGAAAGAAGAGGCGGCGGAGCAAAAAGCACAGCAGGCGGCGGCTAAAGAGAAGGCGGCGGAGAAACAGGAGAAGGCGGCATCCACTGCAGAGGCCAAGTCGGAAGCGGCCAAAGAGAAGTCGGAGGCTGCGGCGGAAAAGCAGGCGGCGCAGCAGGAGAAGCAGGCAACTGCCACGGCGGCAGCGGAGGCCAAAGCGGTTTCCGCCGCCGCCGCGCAGTTGGCCGATGCCCAGGACAAACTGGAAGCCAAAGAGGTAAAGGAGAAGGCGGCGGCGGCAAAACAGGCGGCTGCGGACAAGGCGGTTACAGCGGCGGAGAAAAAGGAAGCTCAGGCCCAGTCGCCCGCCGATAAAGCGGCGGCAGCGGATGAAAAGGTAGCGGCCGCACAGCAGGCCAAGGCGAAGGCCAACGAGAAGGCGGCAGCCACCGATGAGAAAGCAGTGGCGGCTGCGGAGTTAAAGGCGGCTGCGGCGGCGGTGGCTGCGGCCACGGCTGATCGGCAGGTGGCTGCGGCGGATCAAAAGGCCCAGGCCGCGCAGAAGGAGATGGCCGAGGCCCAGAAGAAGGAAGAGAAGGCGCAATCTTTGGCGGAGAAAATTTCGGCCTCCTACGAGCGGGCGCAGGCCCAACTGAAACAGGACATCGCCAAGGCGGAACAGCAGGAGGCGAAAGCGGCGCAAAAAGAGGCGGCGGCGGCGATTCGGGAGTCGCTGGCGGTCACGCCTCAGCAGAAGGCCGTGGCGGCGGCGGCGCGCAAAGAAGCGGCGGCTGAGCGGAAACTGGCGGCTGCCGAGAAGATGGAGGCGAAGGCCGAGGCCAAAGCATCCAAAGTCCAAGCGGATTTCGAGGCCGAAACCACGTTCCGCGAAAAGGTACAGGCGTACAAGACCGCAGAGGGGTTGCGCGCGGCATTCAATTTGCCCAGCCGTCCCGCACCGATTCCGTTTAGCGGTTATCCGAAAATCAGGATTACCGGAGACGAGATGGGGCCGAATGTCATCAAGGTTCCCGACACGGGCTTTGCCGCTGAAAAACGATTGATTGATTTATTCAGAACGCTGGATGGGGGAGGGAACATCCGTGTCACGAGCGACGAACGCGGCACCGTCATCAGTGTTCCCGCGAATCTTGCTTTTGATGCAGGCAAGAGTGAAATTCTGCCTTCGTTCCAGAGCGTACTCAACGAGACTGCGGACTATCTGAAGGGCATTCCCAATCCGGTTCGGATCGAAGGCCACACCGATAATATTCCGATCAAGACGGCGCAGTTTCCATCCAACTGGGAGCTTTCCACAGCGCGGGCGACGACCGTTTTGAGGTATTTTTCAGAACAGAGGGGGCTTTCAGCGCAGCGCTTCTCAGCCTCCGGATTTGGTGAAAATAGACCCCTCGGCCCCAATGATACACCAGAGTCTCGCTCCCGGAACAGACGTGTCGAGATTGTGGTTTTACCGGGGAAGACGGGGCCGGAATCGCCGTTCATCCCAGGGCGTAAGAGGCCTGCTTCAGATGTTTTCAGGGCCGACGAAGCGGGATTCCCTGAAGACAGGCCGTGACCCCCTGATTGATATAGACAGGAAGTTTATGCCGATGTCTGGGCAATAAGTGCGCAGATTCGCCAAACTTAAAATTCATAACAGATTAGATTATATGCCTTTATTTAAAGGCACGATTTTTGCTTGTCCGTCTATTGTATGTGAAGGGAGAGGGATGAAGGTCGTTCGGTTGTTCGTGGTAACATATCTCTCTTTGCTGTCCGCTCTGCTGTACCCTGGCGTTGCGTTTGGGATGGACTCGACCTGGCCGCTCCTTTCGGGGGCGCTGGCGCAGGAGAAGCGGATGGAGGTGATTTCCAACAACCTAGCCAATGTCAACACCGGCGCGTTTAAGCGGGATATGGCTATTTTTAAGGCGGAAAGGCCGATTGCGCCGGACCCACTCAAGAAGGCACCTGTTCAGCCGACGCCAGCGTTCGGTGTGCTTGACCAGGTCTTTACCAATTTTGCGCCGGGGCCGTTGCGAGAAACGGGAGAGCCGCTGGATCTGGCCATTGAGGGGGATGGTTTTTTTGCGGTGAGGACGCCGGATGGGATTCGCTATACGCGAAATGGCAGCTTCACGCTGAATCAGGATGGATCAATTGTTACAAAGCAGGGCTACCTCGTCTTGTCTGGCACCGACCCCGTCACACTCCCAGCGGGTGGTGGTATTATTCGGGTGGATCTAGATGGGAAGGTGTTCTTCCAACCGATTGAGGCGGCACGCGCCCCCAATGAGCCGGGTGCGCCCTCCATTGCGCGAGGCACGGCACCCGCCGAAGTGGGAACGCTATTCCTCTCTCACTTTTCGGACTTGGGCCGCCTGAAAAAAATCGGAGAGACACTTTACGAAGCGGTGGATGAGGCCCCCGTGACCCTGCTTCCCGAAGGGCTGGTGGTGGTCGGTCCTCCTGGCCCCATGCAATTTGGATTGGATTACGCAGGGCAGGAACCTTTTTCCGTGGGACGGATTCGGCAGGGGGCGCTGGAGATGTCCAACGTTAATCCGGTGAGTGAGATGGTGTCGATGATTAAAGTGATGCGCTCCTACGAAGCGGCCCAAAAGGCATTACAGACATCGGACGATATTGCAGGGCGGGCTGCCAACGATGTGGGCCGCCTCAGTGGGTTTTAGGGCCATTCCATAATACAAGGAGAATAAAGAAATGATGAGAGCATTAGCCACGGCGGCAACGGGATTGGAAGCGCAACAGTTGATGGTGGATGTCATTGCCAACAACCTGGCCAACGTTTCAACGGTCGGGTTCAAGAAGAGCGCTGCCGAATTTCAAGACCTGATGTATCAAACGCTAAAAGCGCCTGGGACGGCAACGGGAATCGGAGAACTGCCGGTTGGCATTCAGGTGGGCCTGGGGGTCAAGCCGGTCTCAGTGCATCGTACTTTCGGGCAAGGGAGTTTTCAGCAGACGCAAAATTCTCTGGACCTGGCGATTGAAGGGGACGGTTTTTTTCAGGTGACTCGTCCGGATGGGTCACTGGCCTTCACCCGAGCCGGTTCGTTCAAGATCGACAACCAGGGACAGGTGGTCAATGCCGAGGGCTATCCCCTCACGCCCGCGATTATTGTCCCTGCCGAGACCACCACCATCAATGTTTCACCTGGGGGAATTGTGGATGCAGTCACGACGGGGGTGCCGGAACCGACGAACTTGGGCACGATCCTATTGGCCCGTTTCGTAAATCCGGCTGGCTTGAACAGTATTGGGAAGAATCTGTATCAGCCGACCTTGGCGTCGGGGCCATCTCTCCCCGGTGAACCGGGGTTGTTGGGGATCGGCACGCTATTACAAGGCTCGCTGGAGACCTCCAATGTGAATATCGCCGAAGAGTTGGTGAATATGATCGTGGCGCAGAGGGCCTACGAGATTAATTCCAAGGCGATTCAAACCGGCGATGAAATGCTCTCGACGGTCAATAGCCTGAAGCGATAGATCTGAAATGGCAGGCCAACGGCAGGCCAACGGCAGGATAAACATGCTGCGTCGTTTTCTGTGGAGTATCTGGATTTCAGTCTTGGTGTTGTCAGGGGGGCGCTCCCTGCTTTCGGGGGATTGCGTCGTCGGATGTGAGGCGGATGCCGGTCTGGTGCTGGCTTACGCAGGAGAGGGAGACCCTGCGGGGGTCTCTGCGGAAGCACGGGTGGTTTCTGTCCTGCGGGCCTATGTGGCGCAGCGCTCTTCTGGTGTGGCGGAATCCGATTTTCGCGTTCGATTGGTCAATGCAGCGGATTGGGAGGAGATTCTGGCGGCGGCAGACCAGTTAAAGGTCAGGGAGTCTCTGCGGGGAAGCGCGCCGGGTCGTGAAAATTTCTTGGTGACGGTGAAGAGGCCGGACGGCGCAGTGCAATCGCGCTGGGTGACCGCAGATGTTGAGATCATTCGTTCGGTCGTGGTCGCAAAATACACCCTGAAGCCTTTTCGTGTGATCGAATCGGGGGATGTGGAAGTGAAACCGACCTACCTGTCGCGCAAGGGGACACATTATGCCGTCGAATTGGGTGAGGTTGTCGGGAAAAAGACCCGCAAGCCGATTGAGGCGGGTACGCCCATTACACCCGACATGTTGCAGGATGTGCCGGTGATGCGCCAGGGGGATCGTGTGACCCTGATTGTGGAGTCGGATGGATTCCAGATCATGGCGTCGGGTGAGGCAAAGGGAGATGGTTTTCTGGGGAAGCAGGTTCCGGTGATTAATGTCGATTCCCAAAAAATGGTCTATGGCAAAGTACTGGATGCGGTGACGGTGCAGGTGGGCGCAAGGTAGCGGCGATGCCGCGTTAGGAGAGGTGTAGTTTATGCGACGACGAAAAGAACCGGTGCGACCGGTGAGACCGGTGCGAGTCATTGCAGCGATTCTGCTTACAGGTGGGGTGGTGGTGCTTTCGGGATGTGCAACGGCTCCCGTGCCAGCGGAGGGAACGGGTCGGGCGCCTTCTTCGGTCTACCTTCGGGCGGTCCGTGATATAAAAACAGACGGCTCTCTATGGGTAAACAGTCAATCGAACGCGTATTACTTCCAGGACTACAAGGCCAGTCGTGTAGGGGATACGATTCAGGTGAATATTTCCGAGACGGCCACGGGGGCAAAAGAGAGCAATACCAAAACAAAGCGCAAATCCAGTATTGATGCCTCGACGACTGATTTGTTTGGCATTCAGGCGCACAGTCCGTCTGTAACCGAGCGGTTGGGGTTGGGTGCGGCGTTTGAGGATGAGTTTGAAGGGAAGGGGAGCACGAACCGGAAGGGAGATCTGACGGGCACGGTTACCGCCGTGGTGACAGAAGTCTTTCCCAATGGGAGTATGGCGATTGAGGGGCATCGTGAAGTTACGATCAACAACGAAAAAGAGATGATGACCCTCACGGGCATTATTCGCCCCTTTGATATCAGCCCCAGCAATACCATTCAGTCCGGAAAGATCAGTGACGCCAAGATCACCTATTCCGGACGAGGCGTGCTCAACGACAAACAGAGGCCGGGTTGGCTGGTGCGCATCCTGGACTGGATCTGGCCGTTCTGAGCGTTTGAGCCGTTCAATCGCATCGGGGATGTTCTTAAAGAGGGAGCGCAGGGAGAGATGGACTTACAGAAGAAGATGATCAAGGTGATCGGCTTTGTGGCGTGGACGGTCTTGTTCGTCTTGACGGTGGGTGCGCCTGCGGAGGCGGTTCGGATCAAAGATATTACCACCGTGGAAGGGGTGCGGGAAAACAGCCTGATTGGTTATGGGCTGATTGTCGGGCTGAATGGAACGGGCGATAAGTCCCAAACGACTTTCACGGTGCAGACCCTGGTGAATATGCTCAACAAGATGGGAATCAACTTGGACCCATCCACGGTCAAGGTGAAGAATGTCGCGGCGGTGATTGTGACGGCAAAGTTGCCCCCGTTCATGAGGGCGGGAAGTCGGATTGATGTTGTGGTTTCCTCGTTGGGGGATGCGACCAGCCTCTCCGGCGGGACGTTGTTGCTGACGCCGCTCAAAGGCCCGGATCAACAGGTTTATGCCGTCGCACAGGGGCCGATCTCCGTGGGAGGATTTGTCGGAGGACTGGGGACGGATGTCGTTCAGAAAAACCATCCGACCGTCGGAACCCTCACGGGCGGCGCCCTCGTCGAAAAAGAGGTCGAGAACGCCTTTGTGAATCAGGATCGGATTACGTTGCTGCTGCGCCAGCAGGATTTTACAACGGCGACGCGGGTTGCGCAGGCGATCAATACGCGCCTGGGAGAGCAGACGACGGCCAGCACGGTGGACGCGGGAACCGTTCGATTTCAGGTACCGGAACACTATATGGGGCGGCTGGTTGATCTGATCGGCGTGGTGGAGGGTTTGGATGTTGAAGTCGATCTGCCCGCGAAGGTGGTTGTCAATGAACGAACGGGCACGATTGTTATGGGGAGCCAGGTGCGGATTTCGGACGTGGCGATTTCTCACGGCAGCCTGACGGTTCGCGTCAAGACGCGTCTTAAGGCGTCGCAGCCCGCTCCCTTTGCTCCGGAAGGATCGGAGACACTGCTGATTTCCGAAGAAGAGGTGAGCGTTACCGAAGAGAAAGACCGGCTGACGGTCGTCAGAGAAGGTGCGACCATTGGTGGGGTCGTTCGGGGGTTGAATGACATTGGGGTTACGCCGCGCGATCTAGTGTCGATTCTTCAGGCGATTAAATCGGCTGGCGCGCTCCAGGCGGAGTTGGAAATTCTGTAATGCCAACCGTGGCGCCCGTTACAAACGCTGGACTCTCCGAGATGGAGGCGCCCCATCGTTTGCCCAGCGTCAGGAATCCGATGCCGCTTAATCGGCAGAAGAGTGCCACGGAAGAGCTTGAAAAATTAAAGGGTGCAGCGCAGTCGTTTGAGGCGCTTTATGTATACACCCTTCTGAAAGAGATGCGAAAGACCGTGCCGGAAAGTGGATACCTGAAGTCCGGCGTTGGGCATGGGATATATCAATCCATGTACGACGAGGCCATTGCGGAGCAGATTGCAAAGACCGGGTCGGTCGGTCTTGCAAAGTCTCTGGTCGATCGCTATCTTCGGGAGGCGCAGGGGGCCGTTCAGTCTGAAAGGACGCTTAAGTTTACAGGCAGGCCCACCGAAAAGGGGCCACGCTTGGATATTTCTGCAGAAGGTCAAAAATGAGAATCATCCCCGACGAGCCGTTCCGATTTCTGGAAACCTATCTGGTTCGGAATCTGGGCAATAGCAAAAAGTCACCGGTCAAAACCGGTGAGGGTGTTCGTGCTGCGTCTGATTCAGATCGTGTCGAAATCTCAGATGCGGCACGGGAAATCCACCTGCTGACGCGGTTGGTTCCCTCGGCACCCGGAGTCAATATGGAACGGGTGCAGGAAGTGAGTGGGAAAGTGGCCCGTGGCTATTCTGTCCGGGGCGATCAAGTGGCGGAAGGGCTGCTTCGATCGGCCCTCATGGACAGGGTCTTGTAAGAACCGGTTAGGAATCTGGTGATTGACGCGCTGATTGCCGTGCTGGAGTCGATGGCCCAGATGACGGAGCAACTGAGTGACCTGATTCAAGCCGAGAGGTTGGCCCTTGTGGGTGGGGACGCCGACAATCTGGCCGCCTGTGTAACCGAAAAAGAAAGCCTGTTGGGTCGATTGCGCTACTTTGACGGACGACGGAAAGCGGAAATGGCATCTGCTGCGCGTGGGTTGGGGACGGACGGAGGGCGTGAAGACTCAGGGCGCGACGGACTGCGGCGCATCATCGGACAGACGCCCGAACCGGACAGGACGAGGCTGGTTTTAGCGCTTCAGAAACTGAATGACCTCACGCGGAGCGCAAAGCGGGCGAATCAGGCCAATGCATTGATGTCCGAGGCGGCATTGCGCCGAATCGGGGGTCTGGCTGACCTTTTAAAAGGAATGATGCCCACGCAGTCGGTCTACCAGGCGACGGGACGGTGGAAAGAGGTTGCGGTGGTCCATAGCCGAACGCTGGGACGCGGTTAGTGCGGGCGAATGAGGGGGTTGCGGCCCCTGCGAGGGGTTCGGCCCCCTGCGAGGGGTGCGACCCCTGCGAGAGGTATCCCGATGGGGGCGTTCGAGAACGATCTCTCTGTGATGTGTGCGACAGGCTCTTCTGGGTTTGGAAATAAGGAGGTTTAGGCGATGTCGGTGCTCTTTGGGGTTTTAAACATTGGACGTCATGCGTTTCTGGCGAATCAGAGGGCGCTTGCGGTAACAGCTCAAAATATTGCCAACGTCAATACGCCTGGTTATGCGCGGCAGGAGGTGATTTTTGGCTCTTTTGCCACGGCCAATGGCGAAGTGGCGACCGATCACCAAGGAGCGCAGGGGATGGGGGTGAGGATCAACGGAATCCGTCGCGCCGGAGGGGCCGCCAATACGGTTCTGGAAGAGCGGATTTCGGCTGGATTGGCCACGCTGGGTCGCTTGGGCGCGGAGGAGGCGGCATTCAACCGCATTGAATCTCTCTTTAACGATTCGAAGGGAACAGGTCTCAATCAGCTTTTTTCCGATTTTTTCAGCGCCATGCAGGATGTGGCCAACAGTCCGGATGACTTGGCTGCTCGGGGTACGCTCATCACGCGTGCCGACACCCTGGCTTCCGCCTTTGTGAGCACAGACCGAAAACTCAAAGAGGTTCGGTCCGACGCCAGGCTGGAAATTGATCGGCTTCTGCCCGAGATCAATGAGCAGACGAAACTCATTGCGCGCCTGAACGACGCGATTGCCACGGCTACGGCCAGTGGTCAGGATGTGGGCGAGTTAAAGAACCAGCGTCTGTTGATCATGAACGAGCTGTCCGCGAACATTGGATTCGTCGCCACGGAAGACCCCCTGAACCTGGGGAAAGTCGATATTGTGGTGCCTGCGGACGGGGATATCCCCTTGACGCTTGTGGATGCGGGTGATCCGCAGAACCTCAGCACGTCGGCCGAGCTGACGCCAGCGGAGATCAGCACTGGATTTTTGTTTTTTGCAGCGGATGCGGCCGGTTCGGCCGGTTCGGTCGGCGTGATCAGACTCAAAGCTCTGGGTGGGCGTGTCGGGGGTCTGGCCAATATGCAGAATGTGGTGATCCCCGGATTTTTGTCCGACCTGGACACCCTTGCGGTCAGCTTCATTACAGAGGTCAACGCGCAGCATGTGAAGGGAACAGACCGCACCGGGGTGCCTGCGGGAGATTTCTTCACGGGGGATTCTGCGGCAACCATGGGTCTTGTGATTGACGACCCCACGCAGATTGCGGCGTCGGCGCTGGGTCTCACGGGGACGGTTTCCACTGTTGCGAATGTCATCGGCGGTGTCGATGTGCTGACGAACCGGATCGTGGGTGTGGGTACCGCCTTCACCACCGAGTTGGAGCCGAATGAGAGCATCGTCATCGGGGCCAATACCTATACGGTGTCCAGCGTCATCAGCGATACCGAGTTGCTTCTGACGACGAATGTCGCAGTCAAGGTGGAAGATGGAACGGCCCTCTATCTGCCGCAGAACAATCGCAATGCCATCAGTCTGTCGCTTTTGCAGGGCACCGATTTTGCCGCGCTGGGGCCTGCCACGTTTCAGGATTTTTATGAAAGCCTGGTGTCTACCATCGGGGTGCAGTCTCAGGCGGCGGGCTTCAACCTTTCCGCTGAAAACGTGGTGCAGACGCAGATTGAAGACATGAAGGCGGAGATATCGGGCGTCTCGCTGGAGCAGGAGCTTATCAACATCACCAAATATCAGAGGGCCGCCGAGTCCGCCGCGCGTCTGGTCTCCGTGGCGGACGAACTTTTGGGCACCCTGATTGCCCTGGGAACATAGGCAGGCAAACGGGTGGGTGACGGCGGGGAGCGCACAAACAGTAGATATCCTGCTGATGGGTCTGGAAACATCGGTCAACAGTCTGTTGGTAATGTGGAGGGGGCAATTCAATCGAAATTCAATCAAACCGTTTAATCAAACCGTTCAATCAAACGAGGGAGGATGAAAAATGGCGCTGACGGCATCAAGCAATATCTTATCACTGAGTGGGCAGAGGGCACTGCTTGCAAATCTGATCAAGTCCCAAGTGGATTACACCCATTCGGCGGAGCGGATCGCCACGGGGCTTCGGATTAACCGGGCCTCGGATGATCCCTCCGGGAACGCCCTGGTGGGGCGATTCACCGCGCAGATCAACGGCATTGAGCAGGCGACGCGGAATGTGGGTCACGCCCTCTCGTTTATGAAAACGGCCGAATCAGACCTGGCCACGATGGACACTCTTTTGCAGGACATCCGATCCCTTATTGTTGAGGGCCAGAATGTGACGACGCCGGAGGCCCGCCTAGAGGTCCAGGCGAAAATTGCGCCGCTGTTGCTGGAGTTGGAGCGGGTGGCGCAGAACAGTGAGTTTGATGGCCGCAAGTTGTTTAATACGGCGTCCCAAAACTTCGTCTACCAGGTGGGGCCAAATGCCGCCGATTTGGTCTCCGTTCAGACCAGCGACTTCCGAATCAGCCAACAGGGGGTGTACCGTCTCCTGGGTGCCGATACGTCTGCAGGCACCGCCGCCCGAAACGGGGTGGGCGAAAAGCTGACGGTCAACGGAGCGGTGGGCAGCCGAACCCTGACCCTTCCGACTTCCACCAATGTTCGTGCAACCGCCGAACAGGTCAATTTGGTCAAGCAGTTTACCGGGGTGGAGGCGTCCGCCAAAACAGAGGCCGATGTGTCGGGTTGGGTCGCTGGCACCTACCGACTTCTCTTGGCGGGCGATAATGCGACTACGATTAGTGTAAACATCCCCATTGAGACGATTACAAACACAGGGGGAACGTCGCTTAGTTTCGATGAAGCGATTTTAGCGATCAATGCCGTGACGTATCAAACGGGGATTGTGGCCTCGCTCAATGCGGCGGCCCTGGCGTCGCAGACCACGGGCATTCCCGATGCTGCCGCAGGCATTACCCTGACCAACGATAAGGGCAACAATATCACGGTTGGACAGCCCACAGATACGGGGTTCCTGAATCCGGGCACCGAACTTAAGCTCGCAGGGTCTGTCAATGGCGCGTCCGTGGGGGGCACCACAACGACCGTGGTGGCCAGCGGGGCATCGACCCGTATCATTACCGGTCAGGTCACATTTTTTTCGGATCGGTCTTTTGGTGTGATCTCCACGCAGGACCTCGCTAGCCCTCCAAACTACCCAACTGCAGGATTGACACTTAAAAAGCCGACCTCCGGCACATTCGCATCGGAATCTTCTGTGCTGTCGCCCCTTTCTCAGTTGGATGTGACCACGATTGAGAAGGCAAAATTGGCGCTCTCTACCCTGGACAACGCCCTGGATGGCCTCAATCGTCAACGCGCCAGCATCGGCAGTTCGAATGTCCGGTTTGAAAAGTATATTCTCACGAATCTGGCGGCGGATGGCCTGAACCTGGATGCTGCGCGAGACAACATCCGAGGTGCGGATGAGGCGGTCGAAATCCTCAATAGAGATTTTGCCGAGAATCGATACCTGGTGACGCTGCAGCTTTTAAGTGATGCCAGTGCGTTGCAAAAGAGTGTTTTGACCCTGCTGGGCTGATTATATCTACTCTTCTTCCCCTCCCGTTACGGGAGGGGAAGAAGAGAGAAAGAGGGGGGTTGCCATGATCGTCTCCCATGTTCAAACGCCTTTGGTTTTCGTGCAGCCCTTGGCCTCCGTCTTGGGCCCTTCCGCCGCGAATGTGGCCAAGCCGTCTGGCTTTCCCCAAAAGGCCGTTACTCAGGTCAGGAAGACAGCAATGGTTCCGGTGCAGGACAGCATCCAAGCCAAGAAAGATTCGTTAACGGTCAGTCAGGATGTGCAAAACCGATTGAAAGTGGCGGCGCACAGCGTTGATACGACCCCTCTCCCTTCGGGCTCAGTCCGTGTAGTCCAGAACCCCCCTTTGTCTCAGAACGCTGCCCCTGGCGATCTTATCGGCGCCCTCCTCACCTCGTTTGTCTAGTATACATTTCAACAAAATATAGACGGAGATAAAGCGGTCTATACGGTTTCTGTCGATGAAAAACCTGGAATTCAGGCGATTGAAAATAAGGCTCCTGATTTGCCCCCTGTTTCGAAGCTGCTGATGGCAAGTGTCCTGCACAAGTTCGTCTCAGGTCGCCTGACAGAGAGCAAAAACGTATAACGTCGCACTCAAGGTGCGACGCGACCCGTGCCGTGCCGTTCATCAAGAAGACCCAGAAACCTTGCTTTCTCAT
>CAZQIT010000145.1:0-8754 GCA_964592995.1 uncultured Nitrospirota bacterium
TAATCGATTCAGATCACTCGAAAACACCAAACGATCCCCTTCTAATTCCTTCAGACTCGCCTGATCGTTTTTGTTGATTTCCGCCCGCCGTTCCTCAATCAGGTACTTCTCAATCAACGATTGCAGCACGGCCTTTTCATCGACAGGAAGCGTCTTAACATCCTCGACGATCTCTGAGAATAGGCGACTCATGGGCGTAACCCCCGCATTCAGGCTGGTGATGCTGCTCTCCGCTGTAGCACTCGAAACAGATTCTCCACTGATCGTTCACCCGAATGCTGTGCCAGCCCCCCCATGGAGAGTACCGTATGCGGGAATCGAAACAGGACAATTTGTCCTCCCTCTTTCATTAAAAAACGACCTTCAGATCAGCGCCGCTGTAGAGAGGCACCTCGTCCTCCATCCCGCGCAGGGCAGACACCAAAGATAACTCCGACCCATCTTCCTCTTCATCGCGCTTCGTCTTTGCCAGAAGATAGGTGGCGAAGTCCAGCACTTCTGTTTGGGAATGAGACGGCAACGCCTGGACACAGCGTCGGATTTGATCAGAGATGGCCATACCCGCCTTCAAATTACTCACTCTTCAATTCGCCCTCTCCACCCGCCGTTTCGGAAGCGGGCGTCCCTGCCGGCATCGCCGACGCTTCAGGAGACTTTACGGCAGGGGAAGGGGTTGTTGCCACTGCCGTTTCCGGAGGGGCCTTTAGGGTGCTCACATAAAGCGTGACGGCCAGGGCCTCTTCGGGTTCCAGGCCCAGGTTCGGCATCCGGGTCTTGGGTGCGAAGCTCTGCGGATTGCGCACCCAGCGATAGATAAACTGCGGCTGAAGCATAAAGCCTCCGCGCGACAGATTCGGCCCCAGCGCCCCTCCGTGCTCGCCCACCTTATGGCATCCGATGCAGCCGAAATCAGCAAACCCCTCTTTACCCTGAGCGATGAGCGCGTCACGCGCCGCGTCGTCCGCCACCTTCTCCGCCATCAGCGCGTCAAACTCGGCCTCGGTCGCGACTGCGGCCTTTGGCCTTGCAGTGGAATAGGGCTTGTCTTTGTCGAATTTGACCGGCTCCCCTTTATACGAATGCAACGTGCGGATGTAGGCCACGAGCGACCAAATATCGTTGGCGGAGAAGGTGTTGCCCCACGCAGGCATGAGCGGTGAAAGATCAACACCCCGCCCGCCCTGGCTGATCACGTCATAGATTTCCTGATTGGCCAGTTTACCCATGTATTCTTCTTCCTGGTCGGTCAGGTCACGCGCATGGGGATCAAGATTGACCGCGTTGTAGCCGTCTCCCGCGCCCCCCGTCCCATGACACGGCGCGCAAAATCGGGTGAAGGTCTTCTTTCCTTGCGCCACATGCGGATCGCCACAGGCAGAGAGTGACAACAGGGTAACAAAGAGGGTGAGGAATTGGAAGCCGGAGCGGGAGAACCCAACGACACGGCGTACCCCCTGTTCCTGTCTTGAGCGGTCACGGAGGACCGCCCCTACAAAAATATTCATCGTCCCTTCCGCTTTCTTTTGTATCGTGCGACGACCCAGAACTCGGCCAGCACCACACCCACGGCAATCAGCGACGGGTAGATGTAGCGGGTGGGCGGCGTCGGCAACTCCAACAGTAGATGGTACCAAGCCGAGACCGACCGGGCCGTGTCATGGTCGCCATTGCTCCCATCCCAAGCCGAGAAGGCAATCGGCACGAACGTTCCGGGGGCAATCTGAATATCGTCTGCATCCCCCGTCTTCAGTGTGCGCTTCAGCACCAGTCGGTACTGGCCGTTTTTGTAGTTCCCCTTCCCCAAAAACTGAACGCCTGCCTGCTGGGTGATCGCCTCCGGCCCCTTGGCATTGATCTCTTCCGTCACGCCGCCCGCATTCCAGGTAACCATCTGAACCGCATGGTCGGGATCACCCATAATAAAGTAAGGCTTCTCGGCACTCTCCGGCATCTTGGCGGGGAATTGCAGGCCGATCCTGTCATCGTAAATCCGCGCTTCCCCCGCGCCACCGGTCTCCGCCACAGGGGACGGCTCGGCTGGCGGCGCGCTCTCGACCGGCGCAACGCCCCCCACGGGAGCACCCTCCGTGGGCGTAGTCACCAGACTCGCCTCTACGGGTGGCGGCGCGGCGGCGGGCGCGATGCTGTTCGTCGGATCGTCCCAGACCACCAGCAGGACCACCTCCTGATCGTTGTAGACCGCCTTCACGGTGACCATATCAATCGTCGGCGTAAACTGTCGCGGTTCCACCGTCACCTGGCCAACCAGCGGGAAATCATGCCGCGCCTGCGCCTCCCACGCCGGATCGTCCGGATTGTCGGGTAGCGCCCCTTCGACCTTTTTGGCCACCAGCGTCACCTTCCAGTCCGGCTTGCCCGGAACTTGAGAGAGGGAGTGGACATAATTGGCGACATGCCATCGCTCCTCCTCGGTCAGTTCGACATTCTCGCCCTGGGCAAACGACGGCATGACGATGATGCCGCGCGTGATTCGCTGAAAAATCTCCTCCGGCGCGTTGCCCCGGCGAAACGTCCAGCCCTGCGTAAAATTTCGCGGCCAAACGGCAAGCTCGGCAGCGTTTTTGCCATCGGCCCGTCCCGCATCGCCGTGGCAGCGGTTGCACTCGGCCTTGTTGAAAAAGAGGTCCTTCCCCTTGGCGATGCTCTCGGCGGACGGGGGGATTTGGGTGCCAAACGCAATGGCCTTGGGCGGCTCGGTCGCCTCGGCAAATTTGCCGGAGAAGGTTTTAATATACTGCACTACCTGCTTGCGCTCCCGCTCGCTGAGCACGTCTTCCCAGGCGGGCATGCCGGTGTAGGGCAGCCCCTTGCTGACCGTCCGAAACAGGTCGTCGTCGGTCGGCAACTCGTCTTTTTGGGTGCTGGCGTATTTATATTTGGCGCGGGTAAAGTTGGAGGGCCGAGGCCGGAAGTGATCCGCCCCCACGCCGTCGCCCCGTCCCTCAACGCCGTGACAATGCACGCAGCGCTTCTCGTAGACCTTCTTCCCCGCCTCGACATCACCCGCAAGCCCGGCCTGTCCGGCAGGCGCGGCCCCCTCCTTTACGGCCTCCGTCGCAGGCGTCTCTTCCTGGGCAAGGAGAGGACGCACAAAAACCAGCGCCAGCGCCAGGGAAACGCAGACTGCCCAGATTAAAGCCGGACATCTTCGCTGCCTAATAAACTTCATCATGCGTGCCAAATGCCACAATCTCACGTATCAGATCGTCCGCCGTGCCTCTCCGAACCTCGCCACGGGCATATTTTGCCCGCGTCTCCTTAATGCTTTCAGCAAGTAACTCTCGCGCGTGCTCTCCGCTGGTCATTCCCATGTCCTAGGTGAATGGCCGGTGTGATCGTATAAGAACAGAATCACCTTCCAGCGTTCGTCTTCGGAGAGCATCGTCTCCCAGCGGGGCATGGCCGAATCCCACGGGGTCGATTCCATCGGAAGGCCGATCCCGCCCGTGCTGATCCGCCAGAAGAGGAACGACTCCTGCAACATGGCAATCGTCCCCGGGTCTTGGAAATTGGCCGGTTGCGGGTTTAGCCCCGCATAAAAAATACCCTTTCCGTCCAGGTGATCGCCGTGGCAGAAGACACATTGTTTGTAATAGATCACCCGGCCCTCTTCGATGGCCTCGTGCATCTCCTCGCGTCCCTCTTTACGAAACGGATTGGAAAGACCAGAGAACTCCCCCGGTGGCGCAGGATGAATCACCCGCTGACCCAGCGGCGCTTCCGTGGCGCTCCCCAACTTTTGATAAAAATGAAACCAGACGGCCACTGGCAGCGCCACCAGCACCAGATACCGCGCCCCGGTCGCCAATCTACCGGAAATTCCGCCACCCAGGAAGGCGAAAATAGGCGCCACCACCGTTTCTTGGATGTCGTAGAAAAGGGCGAGATAAACCGCGGCCCCAACCGTGGCCAGCGCCATGTACATAAAGATGAGCGAAAACGGAAGCGGCGCGGAGAAGGCGGGAACGGCGTACTTCACGAAGAGGTAAAACCCCGCCAGCGCCAGAAAAACCCGAATCCCCGGATGTAAACCTTTGTTCACTGTGTGATTACCTCAAACGACCCAACCGGAACCTCAACCTGGGTTACCAGCACCTCATCATGAAAACGTTGGCGAATCTCCAGAGGCGAAGCAGTCTCGGAAAATAAACCCAAGGCTTCTTGCAGATTCATGAACGCCCAGCGGCCCCCGCACACTGCCTTCAACGTATGTCACACCCACCGTTGCCACCCCCGAAAACCACCCTCTTCTAACGACCGAACTAACCCGCCGCGCAAACGGTGCGGACTAAAATAAAACCCGCTATTTCACAGTTGGGTGGAGCACCTGGTTGGGCCATCTGTGGTTTTTATCGGGTGGGAACCCATCAACAAATGACTCCGCCTGTCCTAACACAAACACCCTGTTGAATCGGCCAGCAATCCATAACAGCACTGACGGAGCAGATGCACCACAAGACACGATAGGAGAGTTAAGGCACATGATAATGAACGCATCTCTAACGGTTTTATCCAACAAGATTTTCAGGTCTGGGGATGTCTCCTTACGCATCCGCTCGACATAAGAAGACTCTGCGTTTCGGGTACGTAAAACAAATCGGGTAAACGATACGAGACTAATAAATGGAACGATAGCGATAGTTTTACAAATAAATTCCTCCACCCCGTTGTATGAAAAGCCCGCAGGGTTTTCTCTGCGAGTGATTGCAAGATGGCGCAGTTCATCACGATATGCAAAAAGACGATAAAGAAGACGCTTACTCAGTACTTTTTGCATAACCTGCCAATAAAACACACTCAGAAACAGACAGGTAAGAAACAGCAGAATAATCCACGCGGTTATCTCATTCATTTATTCTTACCCATTAGGGTTATTTGCAACCGGTCTCGTTCTTTGGCCAGCCGGTCAATTTCCCGCTCGTATATCTTTTGCTGCATCCTGACAAAAAGTACGCCTCCAACAAGAAACACAACGGCCAATATCCAACCCATGACTGCGAAGGTATCTGAGCCAAAAAGAATCTCCACAATTCTTGGTATATCTTTTGAGTCCGCCTTCAGAAGTGCCACAAGGACAACAGCACCTGTAACCATAACCGAGAGACTTTTTGTAGTGAAAACGAATCGATACGGGCGTTTGCTTGACTGGATCGGTTCGGCTGATTTTGACATTTTCACTGATATGGCAATACAAAAATACGTAAGGTTTATCAAAGGCCCAACAGCCTGACAAGTTCACTGAATTTAACGGGAGTGCAATCTTACTCGTCATCCAAAAATCTCGTCCAGTGGAATCGAAAGCCCCGGAAACTGCGGCGAGGTCAAGACCGCACCCGCCTCACGGGAGAGTTCGGCCACGCGCGCGTAATGCCCCTCAACAAACCGATAGACCTTCACCATTTCCAGGTCAGGATCGA
The DNA here is from genome assembly GCA_964592995.1 of uncultured Nitrospirota bacterium. GTDB lineage: Bacteria > Nitrospirota > Nitrospiria > SBBL01 > CAZOFZ01 > CAZOFZ01. Next base: position 5,439 of record CAZQIT010000145.1, read on the forward strand.
CAATCCAGTATTCGGAGACGTCATACTGTTCGTACATCTTCCGCTTGATGATCTCGTCTCTCTTGCGGCTCGACGCTGACAGAATCTCGACCACCAAGTCTGGCGCGCCCTGAATGTTCTTCTCGGTGATAATCGCGGCCCGCGCCGCAGACACGTAGACGAGGTCCGGCTCCATAATGTCAATGTCGGAGAAGACCACGTCGGTGGGCGCGGAGAAAATACGACCTTGTTTTGTGCGTTTCAAAAAACCTTTAATCAGACTGAAGAGATTCCCAGAAACATCCTGATGATTGATTCTCGGCGCTGGACTCATATAGTGCTCTCCATTGATCAACTCGTGGCGCTTGCCGTCGTCGGGAAACAGCAGGAAGTCTTCATACGTCCACTTGACCGCATTCACCGGCGGCGATAGAGCAACCATGACCCGTCCTCCTACCCTCTCTCCCAACAAAAAACGCTCCCCGTTGATCAGCTCGTAGCGCTTGCCGTCGTCGGGGAACAACAGAAGGTCTTCATAAGTCCACTTGACCGCACTCATCGGAGGCAACCGAGCAACCCTTCACCAGAATTAGGCCGCCACATCAATATATGAAGAGTAACTGCCCGGCTCCGGAACGGCATAACCTTCCAGACGCAACCCTTCGATGTGAAACGCGAGGGCCTCTTGAATGTTCTGCTCTACTTCTTTCCTTGTTGCTCCGACGGCGGCGCAACCTAGCACATCGGGAGAATAGGCCGAATAACCGGTTGTTGTCCGCTCAATAATCACAAGATATTTCTTCATCCCTTCAGCCCGGCCTGTTTGAGGATATTCCCAAGCGTCCCCGGCGCAAGTTCTTTTCCAGATTGTCCCGGAACGGTAACCAATCCCTGTTTGCTTGGATGCTTAAACTGACGATGACTCCCACGCATTCTCACCTGACACCACCCGTCCCGCTCAAGCCGTTTGATGACATCGCGTACCTTCACGATACAACAAAAGCCATTACAACCCCGCCAGTTCTTCCGGCTGGACGGTGATTTTTCCGCCCTGGCTTTGGATGAAGGCGATCACGGTCAGTAGCTCCTGCGCCGAGAGGCCAATCGGCGGCTTGTTGATGGCCGGCATCTGGGCCGCAAACGGATTCGGCTCTGGTGTCTCAAAGTCGAGCTTCACATAGGCTTGCGGCTGTGTGAGCGTCTCGTGGAGAAACTCGCGCGTCAGGCGCGCCCCCGCCCCCGCCAGATTCGGGCAGCGGCTGACCCCATCGCCGATCACATGGCAGAGCGCACACTGACCCTTGCTAAAGAAAATCTTCTGGCCGATCTTGGCCATGTCTTTCTGACTGGCGATGGCCGCAACATCCAACTTCTCCTCGGTGGGCGGCAGCGACACCGTCTGCGGCAGCGAATAGGCCAGCAGCACATAAATCCCCAGTATCGCGCAAACAAAACCCGCCGCCTTCTTGAAATAGCCGCCGCCCGGTGCTCCAGCAGGGGCCGTGACGCCACCCGTAACGGTTACCACTCCCTCTGCCTTTTTGTCGCCCAGCGACGTGAGCCAGAAGACGAAGCAGACAAACAGGCCGAAGGTAAAGGCCGACACCGCCATCCAGGCCGCCGCCGTCCCCAGCGCGGGGGTGAAGGCGTAGGGCGAGTTGTCACGCATCACGCCATAGATATGCCAGTGCATCCTGGATGCCGACCGTGCATAGCCCATCATCGTCATCAGCAGCACGACCATCACGGCGTTGAGCAGCAGGGCATATTGAGAACTGGCCGTCATCACCCCCCACTTCATCGTGCCGGTCGTCTTGGCGTTCTTGAGCAGCAGGGGTGTAATGAACGACACGCTCACCAGAACAAAGAGCACGGCCAACACCTGCATCACCGACAGATAATTCACCCGAACGACGGCGGGCACAAAGTAGCCATAGACGCCCAGGGCAATCACACCGACAATCGCCACGGTAAAGAGCACAATCTCAAAGACCCGCGCCGCAGGCGCCCACGACACCGTCACCTGCTGATTGGCCCGCCAATAGAGCAGAAAGCTGATAAACGTGGTGAGGATCATGATGTTGACGACGGTGAGCTTCGCCGACATCACGCCAAAGACGCCCAACAGTGGATGGTGCGTTCCCCCCATCGCCCGCGCCTCTTCGACGCTGGCCACCAGCGAATGCGGCGTCATCCAGACCATGAAGCAGCCCAGCATCACCACCAACATGATGGTGATATATTTTTTGTACTTCACCCCCTCCCCCGTCCGGCAGATCAGCCCTTGCCAGAGGTAATAGTTCGCGCCCAGGAAGAGAGTGCCGATCAGCACCGCCTGAAGGATGAAGAGCCAGGAGAGGACGCCGCCCATCAGCGTGATTCCCATCTGCTGGCTGTATTCGTAAATCTCACGCATCAGCCAGTAGCCCGCAAAGGGCAGCGGCAGGAGGCCGAAGATGCCGATGAAATTGCCGACGTAGCCCATCCAGTCGTAGTGCTCGCGCTCTTCCTGCGTTTTTGCGCCGAGGTATTTGACCCCCGCGTAGGCCCCGCAGACGAAGCCGCCGAAGACGACGTTGCCGATGATCCGGTGAATGTTGACCGGATTCCAGGTGGGGTTATGGACGGCGGCCCAGACGCGCGCCCAGCCCTGGAGGTTGTCGCCCAGCACCACGGGACTGGCCTGATACGACAGCCACGCATCAGCGACGAACATAATGGCGATGCCGATGACATTGAGCAGACAACCCAGCATGATATGTGCGACCTTCTTCGTCTTCGTCTGCATCACGTCCCACGTGTACCAATAGGTATACAGGACGCAGAATTCGCTCAAAAAGAGTAGGACGTAGATGTAATAGGTGGGGTAAAAAATCTCGGTGAGATAATTGAAGAACTTTGGGTAGAGGATGACAAGCAGGAACAGCAAGATGCCGCCGAAGATGGCGGTGATGCTGGAGGCGGCGGTGAGGAGTTTGACGAACTCTTTGGCCAGTTTGTCGTAGCGTTTGTCGGTGCCTGTGTAGCCGATGATCTCGCAGATGGAGGCGAAGATCGGCACACCCAGGACGAAGCCTGCGAACAGCAGATGCACCTGCGCCACAACCCAGATGGCGTTGCGACTGCCGATCCCTGCCAGATCGCGGTAGTCACTGATCTGGGCGGCCTCCTGGGCAAAGGCACTCGCAGCACCCAAGAGGATCACGGACAACAAAAACCAGATGGAAAGGCCCAGACGATTCCGCACTACAGTTCCTTTCTTATTCTTTTCCTGATCCACGCCGGATTCCTCCGACAGTCCAACACCGCACGAACCCGGACTTCACTGCCTTCGACC
>CAZQIT010000146.1:0-27340 GCA_964592995.1 uncultured Nitrospirota bacterium
GCAGTCTAACCCTGGCACCGACCGTATACCCGTAACCGGCGTCTGGATGTTCAGGTAACCGGACAGGGAAACCCGACGGCTGAAAAAGAAAAAGTCCCGGAGTTGAAGTGCCGTCGTCGAGGCCCCGGCGGGTGAACTTCCAACATTGAGCGTACTCGCTTCCATCGCATAGCGTCCCCTGGCGTCAGCGTGGCGGGCAGGTCGAAGGGAAACGCGGACGACCCAAAATCGGCCATCAGGTCGGGGGAGTTGTGGTTGATGACTTCCATCAGAAGCGGAAGCACTGCGGTATTATTGTGGTGGAGAAGTGAGGAGATGATCCAGGTCCAGATGGATGGGTGTCGCGCGCTGCTCCCAAATCGGGTTGCGCGCCAGAGGATCGTAGGAATTGGGGAGATAGAAGTCGTAAGCGACAATCCGAGACGGCCACAACGCGAAGAACAGCGCCCACCGATAGCCTCCGCGATCGCCACGAGCCGAACGCGAACGACCTCACCGAGGACGCCCCTCCGGAGCACCGCCCCCTACCTTGGCACGCATGCGATAAACATAGGCCAAAATCTCGGCGACCACCCGATAGAATTGAGACGGAACTTGTGCGCCGACTTTGACCGAGCGATAGAGCGCACGGGCCACCGGCTTGTTCTCCACCAGCGGCACGTTATGCTCCCGCGCCACCTCACGGATCTTCTGCGCAATGAACCCGGCCCCCTTGGCCACCACTTTGGGCGCCTCCATCTCGTCCTTGCGATATGAAAGAACCACCGCCAACGCGGTGGGATTGACCACCACCACATCGGCTTTGGGCACCGCTGCCATCATCCGCTTTCTGGCCATATCCCGCTGAATGGTGCGGATTCTGGCCCGCAAGAGCGGGTCCCCTTCCGTCTGCTTCATCTCCTCCCGCAACTCTTGCCGACTCATTTTCAACTGGCGCTCATGATCCCACCGCTCAAAGGCATAATCGACAAAACCCAGAAGGACAATGACCAGGCCAGACCAGACGATCAATCGGCCAATCAACGCACCGGAAAGCCCGATCATCTGCTGGGGTTCCATTTGGATGGAGGTGAGCACCATCGGCAACTGACCGTGTATTACAAAATAGGTCACGGAGATCAGCAGCGAAAACTTGATGATGGTTTTGACAAAACTGACCAGCGACCGAACGGAAAAAATGCGCTTAAACCCTTCGATCGGGCTGATGCGCGACAGGTCCGGCGCCAACTGCTCCGGCGCCCACAGGAAACCATACTGCAGAACGTTGGACAGGATGCCCACACCGCTTAAAAAGGTAACGATGGGGAGGACAATCGTCAGGGTCATTCCCACACCGGCCTGCACCAGCAGCACCAGCCCCTGCTGGGTCATCGGCGCGGCGGACAAGGCTGTCCAGCTCTGGATGATCTGTTCACGGGACATTGAAACCGCCATCGACCCCATAAAAAACAGCGCCAGCGCGCCCCCCAGAATCAGTCCCGCAGAAGCCAACTCAGCGCTTCTGGCAACCTGCCCGCGTTTTCTGGCCTCTTCACGACGCTTGGGCGTCGCCTGTTCTGTACGCTCCTGATCTTCCGACGCCATGCCCTGTTACCTCAAGGTCTTCTCATCCCGTTTAAGAGGTCCATCGCGACACCATCCAGGCCCGAAAACTGCGCCTGCATCAGATCCGCAAAGAGGGAGAGCGATGCGCCGATCACAAACAGGCCCAGCGCAATGGTGACTGGAAAGCCGAAGAGCAGGATGTTGATCTGCGGCACGACACGGGACAAAATCCCAAACGCCATATTCGCCAGAATGAGCACCAGGGTCACCGGTATGGCAATCTTCACCCCCAGCACAAACATCCCGCCGGCCAAACGCATGATGTGATCAATCAAGGGACCGGAAGGATAAAACGCAAGAGAAGGGATGATCTGAAAGCTGCGCACCAGCGCCTGCAAGATGATATGATGGGCGTTAATTCCGAAAAAAATCAGAACGGCGACCAAACCACGAAGCTGCCCCAGCAGGGAGACCTGCTGACCAAAGGCCGGATTGAAGATACTGGCGATGCCGAAACCCATCTGCAGCCCTTCCATTTCCGACGCAATATCCACCGCCGCAAAAACCATCCGAACGCCCAGGCCGATGATGGCCCCAATCAACACCTCTCCCAAAATACCGGTCATCAGCGAAGCTGGCTCCAAAGACTGGGCCTCGACCTGAACCAGCGGGAGCAGCACCAGCGAGATTCCAAAGGCCAGCATCACTTTGACGATGACCGGCACCCCCTCGCCCCCCATCAGCGGCATCACCGTCACCAGCGCGGCAACGCGGATCAGCACCAACAGGAACGCAATCTCGTTTTTGATCAGAAATGGAATGAACTCCATGACTCTCCGTCTGTTGAGGGGCCAGGCGATGGGGCCCCGGCGATGCGCTGCAGAATTTAACTACTGGATATAACTACCGGATATAACTGGGGATATGGGAGATGAGGTCACTGCTGAAGCCGACCATCAGAGAGATCATCCAGGGGAAAAATATGAACAAGGCCAGCGCCGCCGCAAGCAGCTTGGGAAGGAATGTGAGCGTCGGCTCATTGATTTGCGTGACCGCCTGCAGAAGGCTGACCAGCAATCCCGCCGAGATGGAGATGAGCAACACCGGCGCGGACAGATAGAGCGCGGTTTGAATGCCGCGCTGCACAATTTCGACTACTAAATCGGGCGTCACGACAATTTCCTCACCAGGCGGAACGGCCCACTAAACAAAACTCTTGACCAGAGAACCGACCACCAGATACCAACCATCTGCCAGAACGAACAAGATCAGCTTAAACGGCAGAGAAATCAATACGGGCGGAAGCATCATCATCCCCATCGACAACAAAATGCTGGCCACGACAATATCAATAATCAGAAAGGGCAGATAAACTAAAAACCCGATCTGAAACGCAATCCGCAACTCGCTGATCATAAAGGCGGGAATAATCACCTGGGTGGGAAGATCGGCGGGTTTCTGAGGGGTGTCAATTTTTGCGATCCCGACAAAAAGCTCTAGGTCCTTCTCCCGAACCTGCCTTAGCATAAACTGTCGAATCGGTTCCGCCGCCCGATCCAGCGCCTCGGACTGCGTAATTTTTTGGTCTAAAAAAGGTTTGAGCGCAGTCGTGTTCACCTGATTCCAGACCGGAGACATCACAAAAAAGGTCAAAAACATGGACAGCGCGATGATAACCTGATTGGGGGGGGTCTGCTGCGTCCCCAATGCCTGCCGCAGAAAAGAGAGCACCACGACGATGCGGGTAAAGGAGGTGACCATGATCAAAAGGGCGGGCGCAAGAGAGAGGACGGTCAGAAGGATGAGGATCTGGACGACGGTCGACATCTGGATGGGATTGCCCCCCCCGACGTTAATCGTAAGACCCGCCCCCGGTCCTTCAGCAGGATTGCCGAAGCCAGGCCCCGCAGAGACTCCCGGAGGGATGCCCGCAGAAAGGACCGTTTCCCCCGGAGAAGGCACCGACGCTGGCGCCAAAGGCCCTGTCTCCGGAGGGGCCTGGGCCCACACCGACATCGGAATCAGAAAAGTGAGCAGAAGAAGAGAACGACAAAAACCGCTTTTGATGACGCCGAAAGTCATAATGCGCGCGTATCCTTTATGGTCCCGGTGTTTCCCCTGAAAGTCCGACAGGGAGGGAAGACTTCTTTAATTTGGCCAGAAGGGTAATCTGCGTGGCCGTGATACCCACCACCAAGTGCGTCTCTCCGACCTCGACGACAGCGATCTCCCGCTTGGCCCCAAGGTGAGTGGTGGCGATCACACGAATGAGCGGTTCCGAACGCCACATCCCCAATCTGGGGCCTAGAAACCGCTTGGCAACATAGGCGGTCAAAAGCACAATGCCCAGAACAAGAGCAAGCGCTCCCCCCATCTTCAGGACACTCGACAGAGACATTCAAACTCCCGTCCTGGCACTGTGCCCGAGACAGACCATTACTCGATAGAACCGACGATATCGGTCAGCTTGACACCAAACTTCTCGTTCACCACAACCACATCGCCTCGGGCCACCAGCTTATCGCCAACATAAACATCCAGCGGCTGTCCCGCAGCTTTATCCAATTCAACCACCGAACCCTGCCCCAGTTGCAGCAGGTCTTTCACGGATATCTTCGTGGCGCCCAACTGAACGCGAACCTTCAGCGGAACATCCATGACCATATCCATATTTCCAACGCCCCCCGCCCCCCGCTTTTGCTCAAGCGGTTTGAAGGAAACCGACTTTGCCTCTGCCATGCCCGTCTCTTGCTCTGCCATCTGACTTTACTCCTTATGATTATGAAACAACCGACGTGATCTGAAAGGCCATGTTGCCTCTGTGCGAACCGGGACGCCCCAAAAACTTCCCGACACCCTCGACCTCCATGGAAAGATCGTCATTCACCACCTTATCCACCATGATGACGTCCCCCACAGAAAGACGCGTCAACTCCAAGATACTCAGAGACGCTTTTCCCAACTCCGCAGTGACATCTACACAACACTCTTCCAAGTGCGCTTTAAGCGCTCCATGCCATTCCAATTGTCGATCGGACGCTTGTCCCTGAAAAAGGGCACAGAGTTTCTCCCAGATCGGCTCAAGCATAGGATACGGGATGGCAAGTGTGATCTCATGGGACTCCCCCCCAATCTTGAGGCTGAACCGCGACACAATCAGGGTCTCCTTCGGAGGGACAACCATCACCAGTTTCGGATTTGTCTCTCCCCGAACATATGACACTTTAACCGCATGCACCGGCCGCCACGCCTTCTGAAGATCGGCAATCATGAAATTAACGACCTTTCGCATAAATCGCTGTTCAATCGGACTGAACTCTCCTGTTTCCTTTGAATGGACACGGCCATTCCCACCAAAAAAATTGTCCAGAAGGAGATAGACCACCTTAGTCTCAATAATGATCAGCGCAGAACCCTTCAGCGGCTCCATGCCGATGATATTGATACTGCTCAAAAGCGGGACACCCATCATCAAATCGCCGCACTGTGCCGTCTCAATCGGACGGCCTGTAAACTCCACCTCTTTCGTGATCATCGCGCCGAGGGAGATCTGAAACAGACGTGCGAACTCTTCGTTAATCATCTCCAGTGTCAGGATGCGGCTGGGAATGATCCGTTGTTGACTGGTCAGGTCATAAGACCGAATGCCAGACAGGGAAGCCGATCCACCCGATTTTCCAACATTGGAGCCTTCCTTGAGGAGGGCGTCCATTTCGTCTTGAGAAAGCACCTTTTCAGCCATCTTGCCTTCCTATCCTATTGTTCACGTTATGAAGACACACCCTCTTATTGAACAACGAACTCCGTAAAATAGACTCCGGTTACTTTACCCGCTCCCAAGATCGCATTCACCCGTTGTAACATCCCGTCCCGCAACTCCAGCTTTCCTTCAACCGTCCGGAGACTGCTGTACTGTTTACTGCTGATCAAAAGCAATAGACTGTCTCGTAACTTTGGAAGGTGCTCATCCGCACTCGCTCCAAAACCGGAGTCGGACGATTCCAAGTTAATGGAGATTCTGGCAAATCGATTCTCCGCCGCGTCCGCAAGGTTAACCAGAAATGGCTCTAGGTTATACATCGTCTTCGTCGGTTTTACAGGTTCGGCCGGTGCAGAGGGTGCAGCCTTTGCGGGGGGAGCCGGCACAGCAGGAGCAGCTTTCGCAGGTGCCGGGGCAGCCGGGGCAGCAGCCTTTGCCGGGGCAGCAGGGGCAGCAGGAGCAGCAGGAGCAGCTTTCGCAGGCGCCGGGGCAGCTTGTACTTCTTTTTTGGGAGGAGGATCCGCAGCATACACAAGGCCCGTAAGGAACAGCCCTCCGGTCCATACCAGGATTGACACGAATCCCGTCACCACACCCCGTTTACCCACCGCCACTTGATTGACCTTGACGCCCATCTTCGTTCTCCTCCGCTTCAACACGGTTATGATTTCAGGTCCACGATCTGCTGATATATCTCATTCGAAGTTCCGACCACCCGGTTGTTAATCTGGAAGGCCCTCTGAAACTTAATGAGTTCGACAAACTGTTCTGAAAGATCCACGTTGGATAACTCCAACGCGTTCTGGCGAATCAGTCCCGACCCTGGCGTACCGGATGGGAGACCCGAATTAAACGATTGGGTATAGATATTTTCCCCCACCGGTATCAACGCCTCCGGATCGTCAAACCGCGCCAACGGAATGGTGCCCAGCGCTTCCACCCTGCCACTTAGCGATGACGCGGTCATTCGGCCCGATTCATCCACCGAGACGCTTTCCAGTACAAAATCGTCCCCAAATCGGGTCTTCAGGCCCTCCACGCTCAAATCCAGTGAGCCAATTCCTCCGGACTGATCCACCTGAAGCTGAAAGCCGTCCGGATTGACGACAACACCGTTCCGCCCAAATTCATCCCGGCCAACATCGAATGCACCCGCCCGCGTGTAGAGTTCAGGCGCACCCGCATTTTCCTTGACGATGAAAAAACCAGACCCCTCAATCCCCATGTCCAGCGGATTGGTGGTCAGTTCAAAAACCCCCTGCGTGAAATCGGTCCGAATCGCGTTCACGCGCACCCCTTGTCCGGCCTGGGAGCCTCCCAGCACATTGGGCAGGGTCAGGCTATCCGAAAAAATGTCGGCAAAGGAAACCCGGTTTTGTTTAAATCCGGTGGTGTTCACATTCGCAATATTGTAGCTGGCCGTACCCAGGGCGGTGCTGAAGGCATGTATACCGCTCACACCGGACCAAAGTGAAGCCAAAACCGACGTACCCCCTTGCACAATCGACATATCTACCTCCCTCGTTGAGACTGACTGTTTTCCGTGTTCCCCGATTTAAAGGGGACTGCTGATTTGAGTCACACTGGATGCCAGAACGCGCTCCCCATTCACAATCAGATAGGGCACACCATTTTCGTAGATGACACTGCTGACCTGACCCTGCGTGTAAGTTGCGCCGAACACCGGCGCGCCTGATGCATCCAGGGCCTGGACGGAAAAGGTATAGCTCCCGGACGGCAGGGTATCTCCACCATTATCCAATCCATCCCAGATCACGCTGTTTAGCCCGGCATACTGCGGCCCCACTTCAAGGGTGCGCACCACATCGCCCGCAATATTCGAGATGTTCACCGTGCCCGCTTGAGCTGGCGCATTCAGAGAATAGCTCAATGTGGACGCGCTCCCCGCGGTGTGCGACACCGATACACCCGCAACCTGAACCTCCTTGCCAATGAGATTGACCGCGCCGTAATTGTTCAACGACATCATCAACTGGACGATTCCATCCGTGCTCCTCTTGAGGGCCGTCGTTTGCTCCAACGCCGTGAACTGGGCCAATTGAGAGACGAACTCCGTGCTCTCCAGTGGCTTCAGTGGGTCCTGAAACTGAAGCTGCGTGACCAATAATTTCAAAAATGCATCCTGTCCCAGTGTATTCGCGCTAATGGCCTGTGTTTCCATCTCTATTTGCCCTCCCTTTTTATAACGATCTGCTCGAATCCCCAAAGCGTCCCAACGACAGCGGTAAAAACCGCCCGGCGGAGCCAGCAGGCAAAACAGGGTCGGCCAGAAACGCCACCGTTTCCCGTTTTTCGGCTCGGGAAAAATCGTGTTCTGGGTCGCCAATGCTCACGGAAAACCGCTCAACGCCAAAACCCTGCCGCGCCAGTGCCTGATGCAGAATCGACTGATTTCCTTCCAGCCAACTCTTTACGGCGGGATCGTGGGTCAAGATATCAGCGCGCACCCGCTGCCGATCCACAGAAACTTCCACCCGCAACACCCCGTCACCCCGGTCCAGGTTGAGTACGATCGTCTGCCCCTCTTTCGGGTTGAGTGATCGGATCTGATCCAGAATATCCCTGAAAATAGAGGTGTTGTCGACGGTTTGCATCTCGGCTGACGGGGCAGAAGGCGGGGCATCTGGAAGCGTCGCCTTCCATAAAGTCGGAGCGGACAGGCCCGATAAAAGGGCCGATTGATCGCCTGCAAAAAGTCCCCTGGAGAGGCCGACGACGGGGGCTGCCCCACTTGCCCATAGGGCCGATGTGGACGCCGCGACAACTTCTTTCGACATCCCCCCACCGACGCCCCGATCCAACACCTCGATTTCCGTGGCCTGAGCCGACACAGAATCCCCTGAATCAATCTGCTGCGCCGCAGCTTCGGTCTCTGTGGAGAAAACCGCTCCGGCGTCATGCCTCACTGGCGGCACCGATGGGGATTTCGCACGATCTGTCCCAGAGACCGATGTGCTGCCGACGGCGCTTTCCCGATTCATCTGCTCCGTCTTGTCATAGACCTGTTCCCACACGCGCTGAAACGAGGAAACGCCCACTTTTTTCAGGCTGACGGGCGTCGTCTTGCCAAACGCCACATTCAAACTCGTTGCAGAAGAGACCACACTGGCATCACTCACTTAAACCCCCTCCATTATTATTGCGGCTTGGCAAGCTTTTGGCTGAGCTTCGCCGCCTTGGCCGGGCTCATGCTGGCCAAAAACTTGGCGGCAATCTTGGGTTTGCTTCTGGACAGGATGTTGAGAGCCAGAGAATCATCCACCTGCTCCAGACGCATCGCCGCCTCTTCTGCAGGCATGGCGGCATAGGTCTTGGACAGTGCCTGAAGTTTCTGTTCATTGACCGCGCTCAACTGGGTCTGTTTCTGTTCGATCTCTTCACGCAGCTTTGTGTTGCGGTCCAGCATCCCGCTCACTTCCTGTTCCATCAGCTTCAATTGTTGTTCCCGTATCGCCAGATGCGACTCCCTGGCGTCCAGCTCCACCGTCCTTTTTTCAATCGCTTTAATCAGTGCTGCGGAGGTGCGAGACTCACCGGACATTGCAGGGGGAGGCGCCTCCGCAGGCGCCGCGAATGAAGTGCTTGAGAAGAGGAGACCAAACCCCAGTAAGAAGAGACTCCCCCATAGCGAAACACCCCTGTCCCGACGGCCAGCCACTTCATCCATGACCCCCTGCTCTTTCTTCCCCATCCCTCGGATGTACACCACCTTTCGATCCTCTTCAATCCGTTCCACGACATCCCTCTCTTTGACCGCATGGGCCAGAACGACCCGTTTCTTTTCACATACATCCCCTAGGGCATGTATCGTTTTTTTTCGTGCTTTGGCCTGTATCGACTGGCCCCTTAAAAAATTGTAATAGAGATCCATCTCGCCGGAGTTTGCACCATTCCCCTGTTTTTCGCCCAGGTCGCACGCCGCCCGATTTAAAGCCCCCTGAACCACCTTCAGTTGATCCTCTTCTTCCGTTAAACGATCTTTTGAAATCACAAAGGCTTGGTGCGCCGCCTCTTCACGATAACACCGGATACGCAACACGGCGTCTAACTTGGAGACATACCCCGGTACATATCCTGGCATCCGTCGCTCTCCTTCTACGAAATGGGCCTGCTTAAATGAGACTAGGGGAACAGCCTGTAGAGGGCACGTAGGCTCTCCTTGGAATCCACTTTTTCACCAATCCCCTGGCGGAAGTAGGTTTGCATGGCCTCCCACTTCAAAATGGCCTGGTCAATTTTTTTACTGCTCCCTGACTTGTAGGCGCCGATATTGATCATATCTTCCACTTTTTTATAGGTGGCCAGGGTCTCCGAAAACTTCCGTGCGGACGCCATCTGTTTTTCGTCAACCACATTAATCATCACACGGCTGGTGCTGTTTAGAAGATCGACTGCGGGATAGAGTCCCTGTGCCGCCAGATCGCGGGAGAGCACAACATGCCCATCCAAAACCGCACGCGCCGTATCCGGAATCGGGTCGTTAATGTCGTCCCCCTCGACCAGCACCGTAAAGATGCCCGTAATCGTCCCGCCATTGCCCGCTGTCCCCGCCCGTTCCAGAAATCGAGGGAGCAGGGAAAAGACGGACGGCGTATATCCCTTCGTCGTAGGAGGCTCTCCGATTGCCAGACCGATCTCGCGCTGGGCATGCGCGAGGCGCGTCAGTGAGTCCATCATGAAGAGGACATGGAGGCTTCGATCCCGAAAATATTCTGCAATGGTCATGGCCAAAAGCGCGCCTCGGCGACGAATGGGCGGCGGTTGATCCGATGTTGCGACCACCACCACGGAACGGCGCAAGCCCTCGGCCTTCAGATCGGTCTCAATAAACTCCCTGACCTCACGGCCTCTTTCTCCGACCAACGCGATGACATTGACATCGGCCGCTGTGTACCGGGCCATCATCCCCATCAGCACGCTTTTCCCCACGCCGCTGCCAGAAAAGATGCCCATCCGCTGCCCTTTTCCGCAGGTCAGCAGGCCGTTAATCGCCCGGATGCCCAAGTCCAAAGGCTGTGTGATCCGTTCTCGCTCCAACGGATTGATCGGCGCGGAATAGAGTGGCCGAGACTCCCGCGCATAGATCGGTCCCCTGCCATCCAACGGATTCCCCATGCCGTCAATGACCCGTCCCAGCAGCTCTTCTCCCACAAATCCCGTTGCATGGGAGGCGTAGGTCATGATCGAACTGCGCGGACTGACTCCGGCCAGGTCTCCCAACGGCATCAGAAGTACTTTATCGCCCCGGAATCCAACCACTTCGGCCAGCAGGCGGGACGCCTGGTCTAAGGAGCGTACTTCGCAGATCTCGCCGATTGCGGAGGGGGTGGCCGCACCCTCCATAACCATCCCCACAACCTGCGCAATACGACCCCTTTGCGGGAGAAGATCGATTTGGGGGAGGCGTGCCCGCTCCAAGTCCAAGACTCTCATTTGGCTCGCAACAACTCTTTCTCAATAATGGAAACCTGACTGTCCACCTGCGCATCAATGATGCGATCCTGCGCCTCCACGACACATTCACCCGGCCCCAGACGTGCATCTCCCTCCACTTTGAGCCACTTCAATCCTTCCGTGGATTTGAGCAATTTCGAATGCTCCCCTGTCAGACACCCCACATCCTTGGGATGAACCCGAACCAGGATCGTCTCGGTCGGCCCCACCCGCTTGATCGCTTCACGGACATAGCCCAGAACGACCTCCTGATTCTGAGACAGCTCTATACGCACCACATGCTTCGCAACCGCCAAAGCCATCACCATAATGTCCTGCTCAACCGTGACGAGCAACACCTCTTTTAAATGCTTCATCTCCGCAATGAGGGGAAGGAGTACCTGGTAGTTTCGCTCAACCTCTTTGAGACCCGCTTCGCGCCCGGCCTGCCCCCCAGCACGGAATCCCCGTTCATACGCCTGTTGCTCAATGGCAGTAAGACGGGCACCTTGATCCCCTTTTGGCACCGCAAGACCGCCCTCGTTAGCAGACGTCACCACTTTCAGGGCATACGGACGGATATTTTCGCCCGACAAGGCCTCCACCGTGACCACGTTAGACCATGGCTTCTGATTCACCCTCTACCCCCCCCTCTCGCTTGATGAAGACTTCACCGGAATCCATCAACTTCAGCGTCAGTTTCACGACCGCCTGCTGCGCCTTCTCCATGTCACTGCGCTTGACCGGCCCCTTCGCTTCAATGTCTTCCTTCATCATTTCTGCGGCGCGCTGAGACATGTTTTTGTAGATCTTCTCTTTCAACTCATCTTTTGCACCTCGGATGGCCAGCGCCAGGTCATCTTTGCTGACATCCTTGAGCAGGGTCTGCATGCCGCGATCATCCAGCTTGATAATGTCATCGAAGATAAACATTAACTCCCGGATTTCCATGGCCAGTTCCGGATTGCTCTCCTTGATGGAGGCCATCGCCTTTTCCTCTACAGACGGCGTCATCTCACTGAGCAGGGCCGCAACCTGTCTTGCCCCTTCCGCCTTCTTGCTAGCGGCCTTGCTGGCGGCCATCTCTTCCTCGCCCATCTTTGTAAATTCGGTCTGCAGTACTTCGCTGATCTCCTGAATCACACCGGGCGGCACATCCTGGAGGGTGGCCATCCGCAGCATCACCTCATTGCGCACCGCATCCGGAAGTTGCGTTAAAATACCGAGGCCCTGCTCCTTACTCAATTGAGAAAGGATCACCGCAATGGCCTGCGGGTGTTCATTCCGAATGATGTTGAAGATCGCCTGCGGCTCCATCCATTTTAACGCCTGAAGCTCGGGTGAAAGCCCCCCCTCATCGCCTTCCTCCTTCCGCTCTTCGCCCAGCGAGGTTGTCAGCAGATCAAGGAGATAGTCTTTTGCGCCCGCACTATGCCCTTCCATCAACTTACAAAACTCACGGAGCACGGCCTCTTCATCCTCCCGTGATGTGCCCGGAAACTTAAACATCCTGACGCCCATTCTCCGAATCTCGTTCGCAGAGAAGAACTTCAATATTTCCGAAGACTGATCTTTTCCAAAGGCGGTCAGAAGAATACCTGCCTTGACGAAGCCTTTTACAGCCTCTGGCGTCTGCTCTGTCATTTCCGTATCCTCACAAGGACTTGATTCTTCTTCAGGAAGCGATCTGCCATGTCCACGGTCTGTCAAGCTCTACTGCTTTTCCTGGGACCATTGCTTTACAACGCCCGCCGCGCCCTGGGGATTCGTCCTGGCCAACTGTGCGGCGTACTCCGTCTGCGTCATGCCAGGCGGAGGCGCACCTGGGGTCGTTCCCCCTGCCCCAGCACCAGAACCGCCGCCTACCCTTGCGCCTACACTGCCCTGGCCCTGGCCGGCGCCGCCTGGGCCTTCACCCCCCGATTCTGGACCTCCGCCGCCTGGACCGGCGCCTGTCCCTCCCCCAGAACCCCCACCACCGGGGCCAGAACCGCCACCGCCTCTGTTGCCACCACTGTTACCGCCACCACCAGAACCTGTTCCGCCACCCCCAAAATTACCCCCAGAACCCCCACCACCTGACCCCGAATCCCAGCCGCCCGAATTTCCAGACCCGCCGCCCTGCATCTGACCCACCGTCTGGGGCAGATTGTAGGCCACCGGCGGTTCAAGCAGGCTGTTGACGACCGGACGGATCACGAACAAGAGAAGCAGTAGGGCCAAAATCAGCCCAATGCCATATCGCGCAATGGAAGACCAGTTCTCGGCCAGGAACTTGTCGGCCTCCGCCACCTCCACCTCTTCGACAGGCACCTGGGGCTGTTCAAACGGGATATTGACCACATTGAGCTGGTCTTTTCGCTCCTCTGAAAATCCCATCGCCTTTTTGACCAGCTCTTCCAACTTCTTCATCTCTTCGTCAGCGCGCGGGGTGTATTTTGACGTCACTTTCCCGTCCGCTCCGGTCGTGCTCTCCCGAACGCCATCCAGCATCACGGCCACAGACAACTGCTTGACGGTGCCGATAGGGAAGATGGTGCGGCTGACCTTCTTGCCAATCTCAAAATTGATCAACTCCGTCTTTTTGTTCCCCGAACTGCTGCTGCTGCTCTGTTCCGGAGCGGTGCCCCCACCCCCCGGAACATTGCTCCCCACGCCCGGCGCCCCGGACGGAGCGCTAGCCGAACCGGTCGATTTCTCTTCAGATCGCTGCTCACTGCGTGGAATTTGCTGCTCCGGATTAAACTGCTCCTCCGTCTCCTCAACCCGCTTCAAATCGATGACGGCAGAAACCCGCACCGTCGCCTTGTCTCGTCCGACGACCCGCTCCAGCATGGTTTGTATCTTGGACTCAAGTCCCTCTTCCAGGTTTCTCTGGAAGTCAATCTGAGAACTGGTCATCTGGGTCTTGGAGGTCTCGTCGGTGGGACTTGAAAGGATGTTTCCATGATTGTCGATCACCGTCACCGACTGCGGAGACAGGCCCTCAATCCCGCTGGCCACCAGGTGAACAATCCCCTGCACCTGCCCCGGTAGCAAGACCCTGCCCCCCCGAAGCGTCACCACCACGGAGGCCCGCACCGGCTCCTGCCGCTCCGAAAAAACAGACCGCTCCGGCACGACAATGTGAACACGCGCCTTGCTGACCTCGGCCAACTGCCCGATTGAGCGGGCCATTTCACCCTGAAGCGCCCTGCGGTAATTGACCTTCTGGGCAAACTCGGTACTCCCGATCATCGACTTATCAAAAATTTCAAAGCCCACGCCACCCGTCTGGGGAAGTCCCTGACCCGCCAGTTGCATCCTGAGACCGGAAACCTGATCGCCCGGCACAAAGATCGCGCTGCCTTCCATATCGAAAGGGATACCGCCCTCCCTTAATTTTCCGGTCACTGCGGCAGCATCTTCCGGCGTCAGATTGGAATACAGCAACTGTAGCGCAGGCTTCTGCGTCCAGACCCAGACACCATAAATACCGGCCAGGGCAACTGCAAGCACGATCAAAAGCGTCACCTTTTTAATCATGGTTGCACTCGCCATCTGTTCATTCATTTGCGTCATAAAATCGGCCATGAATCCTCCACTTGGATATTACAGGTGCTCTATTGCAGTCCGTTATCCTGCACAATGACAGGGTCTCGCATCGCCCCCTGCTTACAACTGCATTCTGAAGATTTCCGCGTAGGCAGTCACGATTTTGTTCCGAATCTGCATCATCAAATTGAAAGAAAGTTCCGCCTTTTCCATGGCGATCATCGTTTGATGCAGGCTTTGTTGCGACCCCGTGACCATATCGGTTACAGCCTGATCCGCCGACCTTTGCGCCTGATCGACCTTCTGGATTGAGGCTTTCAGGGCCTCGGTAAATGTGGTGTCGATCTGTTGCGGCGCACCCACGGACTGGAACATTTTTTCGCTGATGGCGCCATACGCAATCGGCTGAATATCCATTTCTGACTCTCCTCTATGGTCGTATCTGAATTCTGACGACTCCGTCCGGCTGAGACGACCGAAGCCTCTCCCATGCAACGGACAGACCTATCGACCAATCTCCAGGGCCTTCAGCGCCATGCTTTTGGTGGCGTTGAGAGCCGTCACGTTGGCTTCATACGCACGCAACGCGGACATCATGTTGACCGTTTCTTCCATGATATTGACATTGGGATAGAGCACGTAGCCCTCCGCATTGGCGTCCGGATGCTGTGGTTCGTAGGCCTTTCGAAGCTCCCTCGGGTCTTCAACAACATCGGTAACCTGCACCCCCTGGAAGAACTCCGATGATTTGGACGCCTCAATCCCTTCCAGCGTGCTCTTAAACGGAGTCGTCGTGAAAATCACCTCCCGCCTCCGATACGGACCGCCTTCCGGCGTGCGTGTCGATTCCGCGTTGGCAATATTGCTGGAAATCAGATTCAAACGAGACCGCTGCGCGTCCAGCGCGGAGGCGGAAACCGAAAATGCCTGCTCCATGTCCATTGGTATCGCCCCTTATTCCCCACCCCGGATGGCATTCCGGACGGCCCTGAATTTTGCGGACAGAATCTCCGCCGTCGCATTGTACATCAGACTGTTTTGAGAAAGATTCGCCATCTCCCGCTCGGCATTCACGCTATTTCCATCCATCCTGTTGGAGCGCTGGACCCTGGAAAGAACGGCACCGGACGGAAAATCAGGGGGAGGCCCGCCCGCCGCGACATGCCGGGGATGCGTCACGGCAACCGCCAGACTGCCCGACTCGGACGCCGTTGCATTTTTTAATGCCTGCGTGAAATCGACCTCCACCGCTTTATATCCCGGTGTATCCTGATTCGCCAAGTTGGACACGATGGCCCGATGCCGCTCACTCCGAAGCTCCAGCATCTGCCCCAACAAAGCCGTGGTCTTACCAGAGACTTGAATATCCATGCCACCCTCGCCTGTTTTGTATCCGTCCTTACTGAGTCTGAGGTTACTCCCCTACGACATGAGCCGCCATTCCCTCGCCCATTTCCAAGAGACTGCGGTACTCCCTGAGTTTATTGCGAAGGGTCCGGATACTGATCCCCAGAATACAGGCTGCCCGTGTCCTGTTTCCATCCACCCGGCCTAACGTCTTTAAAATGAGTTCCCGCTCCGCATCCCGAACCGTTTTTGCGCGGGAGGACGATAGCACCGACAAGGAAGTCCCTTCATTTTCATCCAACGACAGGTGGATGGGGTCAATCACCCCGCCCTCCGCCAGCAAAACAGCCCGCTCCATCACATTTTCAAGTTCACGCACATTCCCCGGCCACTCCCGCGACATCAGGATGGAAAGGCCTTGCGGAGGAACTGACGGAATCGACCTGTTATTTCGAATCGAGGAGGCCGACAGAAAGTGCATCACCAGGAGGGGGATATCGGTGGGACGCATCCGGAGCGGTGGCAACCGCAGCGGAAAAACGTTCAGACGGTAGAAGAGGTCTTCCCTGAACCGCCCCGTCCGGACCTCTTCCCGGAGCGGACGATTGGATGTGGCGATCACACGGATGTCCAGAGAGAGCGGCCCCGTGCACCCCAGCGGGTCAATCTCTCGCTCTTGCAAAACCCTCAGAAGCTTTGCCTGTGCGGAAAGCCCCATCTCGCTGACTTCATCCAGAAGAATCGTCCCCTTTTGCGCCCGTTCAAACCGGCCTGACTTTCTTGAAAATGCACCGGTGAAGGCCCCCTTTTCGTAACCGAACAACTCACTTTCCAGAAGGCCTTCCGGAATCGCGGCGCAATTCACGGCGACAAACGGACGCTGCGCCCTCGGACTCCACTCGTGGATGGAACGCGCCATCCGCTCCTTGCCCGTTCCACTCTCCCCTTCGATCAAGACCGTCACATCGCTTGCGGCAATGGTTTTGGCCGTTTGGATCAGCCTCAACATGACCGGATCGCACGACAGGACCACCTCCTGCACCACCTTTTGCGAACATTCCATCAAAGCTGCGGGTTCAGGACGCACCGCCATCTGCGCTCGGAGCACCCCCTGCTCCTCCAAAACAGACTGCAAAATTTTATTTTTCCCTGCGACTTCAAGGGTCAGTTGCTTAATCTGCCCTTCAAGACGACGATAACTGTGTTCCAAGTCAATGGACGCCGTATTGAACCGTGTAAAGGCCCGCTGCAGCACCGCAACCTTTTCAGACTCAGAAAAATCCACCAGAACCCTTCCCGTTACACTGCCTCTAACGCAGGGCACGCACTTTTTCGGCGGCCAGATGCCGGATAATCGGGTCATCCGATTTTTCGGCAAGCTGCGAAAAAATGGCCTGCCCCTTTTCAACCTGACCGATTGCCCGGTAACTGTTTGCAATTTGCAGGTGCACCCAACTGGCATATTCAAACTCCGGATTTGCCTTCAACCCCAACTCATAATAGGCAATCGCATCCTGATAGCGGCCCAGACGATACGCCACATCCCCCCCTCGGACATAATTCTCCGGAGACGGATGCGCCCCACTCTCTAAAATCGTCCCGTAAACCCCGGACGCCGCATCCAGATTGCCTGCTTTCACATAGGCCCCGCCCAGAGACGACATCACGATAGAACGATCCGGATGTCCAGGATGGCGGGCCAACCAATCTTGATAGCGCTCAATCGCAGAGGCCGTGTCACCCTCCTGCTCGAATAGGTCACCGAAAATCCGCATCATTTCCGCAGACTGCTCCCCGGAAGGATAGCTGGACAAGAATTGAACCATATTTTGACGCGAATCGACATAGGCCCCCCTCTTGAGATTGATCTTTCCAAGATGGGCAAGGGCCTCCTCCGACCTCGGATTCACGGCGCTTTCGGAGATCGGCGCATAGAGCGCTGCAGCTTCGGAGAGGAGTTCCATTTCGGTGAGACTCCGCGCCACCCCCATCCCCGTTTCACCCAAGCGCATCCCATCGCTGAACGCGTCAGGGTAAAGATAATAGAGTTCCACCACAGAAAGATGGCGCTGCTGCGCCAAACGCTCAGAAATGGCTTCCTTCATCGTCTGTTGGAATGTGGCGAGGACTTTCTCTTGGAACGGCGTGGCCTCTGTCTTGCGTCCGGAGAGCAGACGGTTCTCAATGGCCAGCGGGGCATCCAGATAACCCTGTCTGCGCAGTCCCTTTGCGGCGGCAAAGAGAACATCCTGAAAAACGGCAGGCAACGTATCTTCCCGAATCAGGGCGTACGACAGGTCAACCACTTCACGCACGGCGTGCGGCGGCAGGGCACCCTCGGATTTTGTCGCCTCCTGCACATCGGGGGGCACACATCCGGAGGGCCGGATCTGCGGAAGCGCCAGAACACACTCACGCCGCTCCGAGAGACTCCCCACGGCGCTGAGCAGCCGAGCCACCTTTTCCTCCACCGTGTTGGACTCCGTGAGAAGCAACTCATTTCGGACGGCATCATAATTTTCCGCCGCCCCTTTTGTTTTTTTGTCGGTTCGCCACGCTTCTCCCATCCGCGCCAACGCCACGGCAGCCAGGGGATCTTTCGGATAAATGTTCCGAAAGGCCTGCAATACGCTCATCGCCTCTTTGAGATGCCCCGATTGATAAGCCGAATCCCCATATTGGAACAAGGTCGCAGGGTCCACGCTGATGTAGCTCTGGGGACGTAGACCCAACTTGCCGTATGTCCGATAGGCCAACTCGGCGTCTCCCCCTTGATAGGCCATATCGGCCACCGCCAAATTTAGCACCTTTCGATCTTCAGGGGAAAGCCGCAGCGTCTCCACATTTTTGAAGGCAGCCGAAGCCGCGTTCAACTTTCCCCATGCCCGATAGGTCTCGGCAATGCCCAACTTGGATTTCAGGGAAAATGGACTCTTGGGGTGGCGCGTCAACACACGCCTGAAGCTTGCGACCGACTCCGGATAGAGCGCAAGCCTCCTGTAAATCTGGCCCATCCTCCATAAGCCGCGCACCGCATTTTCGGAATCCGGATAGCGCACAACCGCATCCTGAAAGGCGGCCAAGGCGTCGTTGAGGCGACTGCTCCGCGCTTCACCATCGGGGACAGGGGTGTCGAGCGCCCACTTTAGATGGAGGTCGCCCAACAGAAAAGCAGCCGTTTCCGACGCCGGACCGGGAGGGAGCGTTTCCTTTAAGCGCTGGGTTTCCTGGATCGCCAGAAGAGAATCCCCTGCGTGATAGGACTCTACCGCCAACTGAAAGGGGTTTTCTCCCTGTTCGGGCAAATCGGGCGGGAAAAATGGAAGCTCCACACCCTTCGAGTCCGGAGAACTCGGAGAGGCCTGAGCCGGAGTCGATGGGACGCCATACAGCGTCAGAATGAGGGAAAAAACCCCGCCCAAAACCAACACGCGCATCAATGAAGTCCCCACACGAACAGACAACCTCCGCCTGAATACGGAGCTAAAATCCTCTACGAATGACTCCACAACAGAATCCTGAATCCAAAAAGCAGCGGCATCATATGTATATTTTTAGATTCTGTCAAGCGATTTTATAGGGGTGTGTAAGTTCTCCATAAACGGGGTTGACAAACATCCTGGAAATCAAGATAATTCGCTGCGTCAGGTTCCGTTTGACAGGGCGGGAGTAGCGCAGTGGTAGCGTAGGAGCTTCCCAAGCTCTTGGTCGCGGGTTCGAATCCCGTCTCCCGCTCCAAATTTCCTCATTCAAGCCCCCACCACCGAGACAACCTCATGATTCGTTTCTCCAGCCTCTTTTCCGACCGACCCACGCGCGTTTACCTGCTTCGCCACGGAGAGGTGGTGACACATGAGCGGAAGTGTTTTAACGGGCATACAGACGTTGCACTCACCGCACATGGCGTCGCCCAGATGGAAGGCGTTGCGAAACAATTGGCGTCAGAAGGCCTCTGTGCTGTCTACACAAGCGACCTGCGGCGCACCCTGCGCGGCGGGGAGGCCATTGCGCGCGCCTGTGCAGTCCCGCAGTTTACAGTGGCCGCGCTGCGGGAGAAACATTTCGGCAAATGGGAAGGTCTCACTGCACGGGAGATCGCGCTCCTTCACCCCAAATCTTGGGCAGAATGGATGGCCGACCCCGCCGAGAGCACCCCGGAAGGGGGCGAGAGCTATCGTGAAGCGCACAAACGGGTGATCCCTGCGCTGGAAGATATCCTCTCGAAGCATCCCGGCGAAACCATCGCTATTGTGGCGCACAGCGGGGTCAACCGACTGATTCTGGGCGATGCCTTGGGCCAGCCCTTATCCGCCATCTTCCGCATCGAACAGAAGTATGCAGCGCTGAATATCATCGACTACTCCAAAGAGCGCATTCTGGTTAAACGGGTCAACGGATAACGCCAGCCCAAGAGCAGAGACGAGCTCTGAACAACGGCATTCCCCATGCGGCATCCTCTCATTGATGTGATCTGGGTATTGATCTGCGGCATCTTGGTCTTTGTGATGCAGGCCGGTTTTATGTGTCTGGAGGCCGGGCTGGTCCGCCAGAAAAACAGCATCAATGTCGCCATTAAAAACGTTAGCGATTTTATCGTCTCCAGCATTAGTTTCTTTGTCGTCGGTTTCGCACTGATGTTCGGGACCAGCGCCGGAGGTCTCATCGGGACCGACGGTTTTTTCCTCAGCAAATATATCGCCGAAGACAAGGAAGGGTGGATTTTCCCTTTCTGGTTCTTTCAGGATGTTTTTTGCGGAACAGCCTCCACAATTGTGGCGGGGGGGGTGGCGGAGCGGATCCGGTATCGGGGCTATTTGTGGGTCAGTTTTACGGTGGCTGCCATTATTTATCCTGTCTTTGGCCACTGGGCATGGGGTGGAGGCTACGATCTGGCACCGCAAAAAGGGTGGCTTGCGGCGATGGGATACCGCGATTTTGCCGGCTCCAGTGTGGTGCACATGGTGGGTGGAGCGGCCACGCTGGCCTGTCTTCTGGTGCTGGGACCCCGCAAGGGACGGTATTTGCCCGACGGGTCCGTCACCAAAATGTGGGGATCCAACATCCCCCTGGCCGCTCTGGGCACTTTCTTGTTATGGATTGGGTGGTTCGGATTCAATGGCGGCTCCACCCTAGCCATGAACAAAAATGTGGCACTGATTATCATCAACACCAACCTGGCGGCCTGCACGGGATCTCTGGCCTGTTTGCTCTGGGTTTGGCACAGCAAAGGGAAGCCCGAAGTCAAAGCGGTCCTAAACGGCGCACTGGGCGGCCTGGTGGCCGTGACCGCCCCCTGCGCCTATATCACCCCCGTTTCGGCCCTCATTGTCGGCGCATTGGGCGGCATGACGGTCAACTTGGTTTCAAATCTTCTGGAACGATTCCACATCGACGATGCGGTTGATGCCGTACCGGTGCATCTGGGCGCGGGCATCGTCGGTATTCTGTGCGTGGGTCTCTTTGCAAAAGAAGAGTTTCTGGTGGGAGGAAGCCGCCTTCGGCAGATCGGTGTTCAAGCGCTGGGCATGAGCGTTTGCTTCGTCTTCACCTTTACGACGGAATGGCTCTTGGTCACACTATTTGATCGTTATGTCACCCCCTTGCGGGTGACTCCGGAAGATGAAGAGCGGGGACTGAACCTCTCGGAGCATGGCGCCCGAACGCTCTGGGTTGATCTTGCGGAGGACATGCACTATATTGAGAAAACTCATGACCTGAATCGCAGGACGGTGGTCGAGCCGGAGACGGAAGCGGGGGTGGTCGCCCGGGTGTTCAACCGAATGATGGACACGCTGCGGGAGAAAACCACGCAGTTGACAGAACGGACGGAGGCGTTAAACGTCGCCTATTTTCAACTTTCTGAAGCGAATCAGCAATTGGTGCAGCAGCGGAAAGAAAACGAGATGTTCGTATACAGCGTCTCCCACGATCTGCGCTCTCCCCTGGTGAACATGACCGGGTTCAGCCGGGAGTTGACCCATACCCTGGGGGAGATGCGTCAACTGGTCGACGGGAGCGACCTTTCGTCAGGGCGCAAGGCACAGGCGCTTCGACTGCTGGATGACGATGTGGCCTCGTCACTTCAGTTTATTCACACGGCCGTTACGCGGATGGGCAACATTACGGACGGGCTGCTGCAGTTGTCCCGTACCGGATGGGTGCGATATAACTCTGAAGCGGTCGACCTGAACACCGTCGTTCGGCGCATTGTGGATTCGATGTCCACCACTATTTTAGAACGTGGAGCCGTCGTCCGAATTGATCCACTGCCGACGCTGGTGGGCGATGCGACCGCCATTGAACAGCTTTACGCCAACCTGATCGGAAATGCCCTGGACTACCTAGACCCGGTCCGGCCAGGCCATGTGGAGATTGGATGGACGCCAGGACAGGACGCATTTCATCGTCTCTACGTTAAAGACAACGGCATGGGCATACCAGAAGCTGCAAAACCCAAGCTTTTCCAGATTTTTCAGCGGTTTCATCCGGGTTCGGCTCACAAGGGGAGTGGCATTGGACTCTCCATTATCCGCCGCATCGTGGAGCGGCATGGAGGGAGCATTTCGGTCGAATCGACGGAGGGACAGGGAAGCCTCTTCCGTCTCGAATGGCCCCGAATGGCTTCGGCCCCCCATGGAGCAGAGGAGGGACAGAATGAGTCGTGAGGGGATACCCGTTATGATCCTGATTGTAGAAGATGATGAGGGACAGGCGATTCTGATCCAGCGGAATCTGAAGCGGTCCGGCATTGTCAACAACATCGTGCATGTCAGTAACGGGCAGGATGCCGTGGACTACATCTGGGCCAGAGGCCCGCATGTTGATCGCGACACCCGGAGGGGAATCGTGGTTCTGCTGGATATTAACTTGCCCGGAATGGACGGCATTGAGTTACTGCGGCGCATCAAGGCCGACGAGACCCATAAAAACATCCCCGTCATCCTGTTGACCACCACGAACGATCCGCGCGACATCGCCATGTGCTACGAACTGGGTTGCAGCGTCTACATCACCAAACCGATTGAAGCGGACGCCTTCGCCGAAGCGGTCAAGCGGATCGGACTCTTCCTCCAAGTGGTCTCGCTGCCGCAGGCAGCGTAGCATGAGGCTGTCCTCCGTTGAGTATGTCAAGGGCTGCACGCAGGCCGAAGACGGCCCGAAAGACGGACTTCCCGAAATTGCTTTCATTGGGCGATCCAATGTCGGAAAATCGTCCCTGATCAATTTTCTCTTGGGGAGGAAGATCGCACACACTTCCAGCACCCCCGGAAAAACACAACTCATTCATTTTTTCAGGATTAACAAGGCTTTTTACTTCGTTGATCTTCCCGGCTATGGTTATGCGCGAACATCGCACGCACGACGCGCAGGTTGGGCGCCCATGATCGAAGACTATCTGGAGCGACGGAAGCCACTGCGGGGTGGCGTTTTTCTGGTCGATATTCGACATCTCGAAACCGAGTTGGACTCACAAATGAAGACATGGCTGGATCATCGTCCGATGACCACCCTCTTGGTGGCCACCAAGGGCGATAAGATCAGTCGCGGTGGGCGGCCGGCCCAGGTGGATAAAATCAAGGGGGCCTTTAACGCCCAGCATGTCATCGTGACTTCGACACAGGGCAAAGAGGGGAAAGAACCGCTCTGGAAGGAAATAAGGGGCCTTCTTCAGGGGGCGGCTTGACAACGATTTCCCCACTGTAAGAGAATGCGGGACTTGTTTCTTTATAAAAAGGGGTCATGATGTCTACGACGTATCGTCAGCCGAGTAATCTAAAAAGAAAACGCACCCACGGATTTTTAAAGCGCATGGCCACCGCCGATGGAAGAAGGGTACTCAAAAGAAGGCGTGACAAAGGTCGAAAGCGCCTTACCGTCTAAAATCGTCCGGCGTCAAGTCGTGCGATTGGTCGGGCGAAGATGGGTTCAGGCGGTCTTTCAGGGAGGACGAAAGTGTGTCTGCGGGCCGATGGTCGTCTATCTGCTTAAGAATGGCCTGCCGCAGCTTCGGTTTTCCGTCCAGGCGCGCAAGGTGTTGGGTCCTGCCGTAGAGCGCAACCGTCTCAAACGCCTCTTCAGGGAAGCCATTCGAGCGCAGGTCTCCGCTTTCGTCGGCTATGATGTCATTCTTATCCCTAGGCAGGCCGCAAGCGGGCTGCCCCTTTCGCGTCTGACACAACAACTTCACCGTGTGGCTTTTCAGTCTAAGTAAAGTCCTGCGGACGGCAGTATGCTTCGCACACCTGCCCAATGCCGTATGGCTTTAAGGGTGACGCATTGACGGAACCACGGGCGAGACGCCCGTGCCACTTGTGTTGCCGATGCCACGTGGTTTTAACAGCCGCAACGCGGCGTTGAGGGGGAGGCTCCCATCCGGCTTTGCCGGTGGGAGGGGGCGACGCAAGCCCCTTTAAAACAGAATGACCGTTCTCTTCATCGCCATGGTGCGTCTCTACCAGCGCCTTCTCTCGCCGCTGCTTCCGCCTCTCTGCCGTTTTTATCCCACCTGTTCTGAGTATGCCCGTGAGGCGGTACTCCGTCATGGGTTTTTGCGCGGCCTTGGCCTGACGCTGAGACGCTTGGTTCGATGTCACCCCTTCGCGCCGGGGGGTTATGATCCCGTTCATTAGAGGAGTTTTATGGAAAAACGCCTGATCGTTTTCTTGATGTTGTCAGTCTCCATCATCTTTATCTACCCCCAGTTCATTGCGTTGTTCGTGGGGCCGGTGATCAACGAACCGCAACCGCCCCCTGTCGCACAAACAGGGGCGGTTCCCGGTAAAGCGTCAAACAAAACGGGTAAAGCGTTGGCGGCAGGTTCGGGTCTTGTAACCATCAGCACGCACGGGGTCGTGGGTCGGAAGGAGAAAATCGTCGAGACCGATCTCTACCGCGCTGTTTTGTCCAACGCCGGAGGAGCAATTAAAAAGTGGGAACTGAAGAAATTCACCAAGAAAGATGCGGAAGGAAAGGAGAGACCGATCGCACTGATTCCGGAGGATGCTGAGATTCTTCCGCTGACCCTGGTCGAAGAGAATAAAACGGCTGTTTATCAAATGGAGGAATCGCCTCTTCGCCTGAGCACCACGAGGCCGAAAGGGGTCGTCACAATGGTTCACACCGGCCCGGAGGGACGGCGCGTCACCAAGACGCTCCGTTTTTACAATGACAGCTATCGCGTCGATCTGGACATTCAGATTACGGGGAGCGATGCGGAAACCTCCCTCTCTCTGGGGACGAATTTCGGTGCGCAGGATTGGACCCAAGAATATGGCGGGAGCATCGGCGCCATCAGTCTGATCAACAACGAAGTGATCCGAGACAAGCTGGAGGTGGGACAGACGCAGACCCACAGCGGCGAGGCGACGTGGCTGGCCATCCAGGACAAATATTTTATTGGCGCCCTGATCCCCAAGGAGCCAAAAATCGTCGGTCCGGTGTCGGTGCGACAGGCGGGTCTCAACGTGGTAACGATGCAGACGCGGCTTCCCAAAACGGGGGCATCATTCTCCCTCTATGCCGGGCCTAAGGCATATGATGGTCTGGCCGCCCTGAACGTTCAACTGGAAGAGACCATCGATTTCGGATGGTTTCTCTTCGGAAGCTGGCTGCCGGTGCGCCTGATGGCCAAACCCCTTTTCTACGTTCTCAACTTTATTTACAAGTTCAGCTACAACTACGGGATCGCCATCATTCTTTTGACCGTATTGGTCAAGGTGCTCTTTTTCCCACTAACCCGAAAGAGCGCCCTTTCGATGAAGGCCATGTCCGTCCTCCAGCCGAAGGTGAGCGCCATTCGTGAAAAATGGGCGAAGGACAAAACAAAGATGAACCTCGAACTAATGGAACTCTACAAAACAGAGAAGATCAATCCGATGGGGGGATGTCTGCCGGTGCTCCTGCAAATGCCCGTCTTTATCGCTCTTTTCAATGTTCTGTACGTCACCATTGAGTTGCGAAATGCCCCGTTTATACTCTGGATTCAGGACCTGTCGGACAAAGACCCCTATTACGTCCTGCCGATTATCATGGGGGTGAGCATGTTGTTGCAGCAGATCACACAACCCAATACGCTGGATCCGGTACAGGCCAAGATGATGTTGTTTCTTCCCGTGGTCTACGCCTTTTTTTCGATTAATTTTCCGTCCGGGCTGATCCTCTATTGGGTGGTCAACAACTTCCTCACGGTGGGGCAGCAATACTTGATTAACAGGCAGACGACACCTGTTTCCGCATGATCCGCCCGCATGTCGGACAAGACGATACGATTTGCGCCATTTCGACCCCGATGGGACTCTCCGGCGTCGGCGTCGTCCGCGTCAGTGGCCCGGCGGCCATTCCCATGGTCGCGCCGCTTTTCAAAGGTCGTGGCGCGTTCACGCAATTTTCCACCCACACCCTCCACTACGGCAAAGTCGTTGACCCACGCGAAGCGCATCTCCCGCATGAGATTGATGAGGCCCTCTTCCTGATCTTGAAAGCGCCGCAGAGCTACACCGGCGAAGATACGGTAGAGATTCAGTCGCACGGCAATCCGCTGATCCTGCAGAAGATACTGGCCCTCCTGATGGGGCAGGGCGCGCGCGTGGCCCTGCCGGGGGAGTTTACCCGCCGCGCCTTCCTCTCCGGACGGATCGACCTCTCTCAAGCAGAGGCGGTCATGGAGCTGATCGCATCTCAAAGCGATGCGCATCATCAATGGGCGCTGCGTCAGTTGAGCGGGGCGCTTTCAGACGAAATAGAGGGTTTGCGCACGCGGCTGTTGACCCTCCTGGCTGGAGTGGAAGCCGAAATCGACTTTCCGGAAGAGGGACTCGCCTTTGGCGCCGCTGCGGAGCGCATCAATCAGGTCACGTCGGTGCGGAAAGAAGTCCAGCGGCTCCTTTCAGGTTACGAATCGGGGCGCAGGATACGGGACGGGTGGACGGCTGTCATTGTGGGCCGCCCCAACGTGGGGAAATCCAGCCTGTTCAATCGCCTTCTGGGTGAAGAGCGGGCCATTGTGACCCCCTATCCTGGCACGACACGAGACCCGCTACGGGAATGGATGCGGCTTTCGGATATTCTCATTCAGTGGGTGGATACGGCGGGAGACCACGAAACTTCAGATCCCATTGAATCAGAGGGGGTGCGGCGGGGACGTGCGGCCGCCAGGACCGCCGATCTGACCCTCCTCCTCCTGGATGCCTCCGAACCGTTGCAGCCGGAGGACCGCTGTTTACTCGACCCCCTCGGTGATGGCAGCACCCCTTGCGCCGGTCAGGGAAAAAGGATCATTATCCTGAACAAATGCGACCTTCCGGGCCACATTGACACCGCTTCTGTGGTCTCACGCTGCTCGGGCGACCTCCTCCTGCCCCTTTCCGCCCTGACCGGCGCAGGTATCGACGATCTCAAGCGCGCGATTCGGGAGGTGGTGGGAGGTTCCGCCGAAAAAGAGTTGCCCCGCGTGGCCCTGTTGCGGCATCGCAACGCCCTTTCTCTGGTCGATGCCGCCCTAGAGAGGGCGCTGATTGTGGCGCGGGAATGTGCCGATGCCGAGGGTGGGGGGGCGGTTGAATTTCTGGCTTCGGATTTGCGCGACGCCCTGCAATTTTTGGGAGAGATTACCGGAGAGACGACATCCGATGAGGTCCTGGACCAAATCTTCAATCAATTTTGCATCGGGAAGTAGTGATTAAAAGCTTCCGCCGCAAGGGG
>CAZQIT010000147.1:0-8542 GCA_964592995.1 uncultured Nitrospirota bacterium
TCGAAGACCACGTGGATAAGATGGTCGAAGCCCTGGGTCGGCGGATCAACATCCCCGTGTTGTTTGAAGACCCCGAAGACGCGCGATTATTGGTGAAGATGTCGGGCGGGCATATCCGCGACCTGATGCACCTGGTCAACAACGCATGGCTCAAGTGCAAGCCGGACACGCCGCAGTTCACCCGCGAGGCCGTTCGCAGGGGGATTGTCGAATATGGGGAGACCGTGGCCATCAAGATTGAAGACGCCGACTATCCGCTGCTGGTTGCCCACGCCAGGAAAGAAGAAAGCATGGACGGACGGGTTCAGAACGCCCTCTACCAACGTTTTCTCCTGGAATATTTGGACGACCATGGAAAGCGTTGGCGCGACATTCACCCACTGCTCCTGGATCGGGAGAAGATGCAAAATGCCCTCTTCCCAAATCAACCCCTTCCCTCCTGACCTGGTGCGCGCGCTGGGCGAGGCGGGCCAGGAAGAATATCCCCGTTTGTTGGAACTCCTCAAGGCCACGGAGGATTTCTCCGCGTTCATCCCCGTGCGGAGCGATTTTTCGGAGCAGACCCGCGACACCTTCCTGACCCACCTTGCATCCGACCTGGCGCGGAAGGGCATAGCGTGGCGGCTGGTGCGCCTGACACAGGATCGCTTCGATGCGCCACGTCTTTTGGACGAAGCGGCGCCCCGTGCGGGCGAACGGGTTGTGATCGGCCTGGTGGGGCTTTCGGAGACGCCGGACATTGTCCGAGAGGGGGGGGCCAAAGATGAGCGGCCGATCACCTTTGCCCTTCTGAACCACGCGCGGGAATGGATTCACCGGGATCTGCCCTGCCCCCTGCTGATCTGGTGCGACCTCCTCGGCTATCGCGCCTTTCAGAAGTATGCCCCCGACTTTTTCGATCATGCCGCCGGGCGGCTCACCTTTCTGGATGCCGCACCCCGTCCCCCCGTCATCCCCCAGGCACCCATTTTGCGCGACGAAATAGGGACCGACATCAGGCGATCTCCCGCCCCTGTCCGCCCAGGCGCCGCGTTGGCCCTGGCCTTTTACGAAGACCTGCTGGCAACACTCCCCGCACCCACGCCAGCACGGGCGCGTGCCCTGGTGGGCAGGGGGGGGAGTCTCTATGGTCTGCCCACCGGCAACCGCCGCCACAACCTGGAACAGGCGATGGCCTGCTACAGGGAAGCCCTGGAGATTTACACCGAGGCCGACTTCCCCGCCGATTGGGCAATGACCCAGAACAACTTGGGGATTGCCTACGGCGACCTTCCGACGGGGGATATGGGGGAGAATCTGAAGACCGCCATCGCCTGCTATCAGGCCGCCCTGCGCGTGTACACCGAGGCTGACTTCCCTGTCGGTTGGGCAGGGACGCAGAACAACCTGGGGATTGCCTACAGAGACCTTCCGACGGGGGATCGGGGCGAGAATCTGAAGACCGCCATCGCCTGCTACCAGGCCGCCCTGCGCGTGTTCACCGAGGCCGACTTCCCTGTCGGTTGGGCAAGTACCCAGAACAACCTGGGGATTGCCTACTTTGACCTTCCGACGGGGGATCGGGGGGAGAATCTGAAGACCGCCATCGCCTGCTACCAGGCCGCCCTGCGCGTGTCCACCGAGGCTGACTTCCCTGTCGATTGGGCAGAGACCCAGAACAACCTAGGGGCTGCCTACGGCGACCTTCCGACGGGGGATCGGGGAGAGAATCTGAAGGCCGCCATCGCCTGCTTTGCCCGTTCGGAACGCGGGTTTCGCGCCGCTGGAATGAATCAGCCGGCAGACCTCGTCGCCCAGGTGCGCAAGGCGTTGGAGGAGACGAGCGAGGGAGGGACAACCTGATACGGCAATTCCCCCTTAATAAAGCGGGGCTAGGGGGTTGTATGAAAATCCTGTTAGGGGCTTTCCCCTGACCTTGACAAACGGGGGGCTGTTATATCAGAATGCCCGTTCGCTGTCGCACGGTCGGTGCGCGGCCCCGGAGTTCCCCGGAGTTCCCCGGAGTTCACCGGAGTTCACCGAAATCCACCGGAATCCATTAGCGTCCATTATTCATCGCATTCACACAATACGGTTTTGATATGACATCGACGAAAACAAAGGCGTACAAGACGTCCGAAGCTGAGAAAAAGTGGTATCTGGTCGATGCAGGCGGGAAGGTCTTGGGCAGGATGGCGACCCAGATTGCATCCATTCTGAGAGGTAAGCACAAGGCCACCTTTACCCCCAACCAGGATGTGGGGGACCATGTCATCGTCATCAATGCGGAGAAGGTGGTCCTCACCGGCAACAAGTTGGTTCAAAAGCACTATTACCACCATACGGGATATCCGGGGGGATTGCGGGACATAACGGCGGGTGCATTGCTCCGAGAAAAACCAACACGGGTGGTCTCCTTTGCCGTCACCGGAATGCTCCCCAAGACAAAGCTGGGGAAGGCCATGGGCCAGAAGCTCCGGGTATACGCAGGTCCGGACCACCCCCACGCAGCGCAGCAGCCTGAAATTTTGGTCGTTAAAGGGTAGTCGGGGGATACCCCTCGTGAATGCCGTGGATTAAGGTAGAGAAGAAGGAGTATTTAAACGATGGAAGCGTTGTTAAAAAGAATGGGCCACGAAGAAGAACCGGTGAAGGCGTTGCGTTATGCCGCAACCGGAAAACGAAAGTGCGCTGTGGCACGCGTTTGTCTCACCCCCGGCGAGGGGAAGGTGGTGGTAAACGGCAGGCCCTACGAAGCTTTTTTCCCGCGTTCCACTTGGCAGCTTCTTGTGCTCCAGCCGTTTGATCTCACAGAAACACGCGGGAAGTATGACGTCATCGTCAATGTGGCCGGAGGGGGCTTAAGCGGCCAGGCTGGCGCGGTGCGGCATGGCATTACCAAATCCCTTCTGGCCATCTCCCCGGCGTTCCGTTCCGTCCTCAAGAAAATGGGCCTGATCACGCGCGACCCACGTGTGAAAGAGCGTAAAAAGTATGGACAGAAAGGGGCGCGAAAGCGATTCCAATACTCCAAACGGTAAACGAACGGTTTTATTCAGAATGGGGAGGGGTCGCTGGCGGCCTCTCCCCATTTTTTTATGGGGTGAAGGACGACGGGGTGGAGGGACAAACAGGATGGCCATGAATGTTGCGGTGGTTGGCGCAACCGGCTATACCGGAGGGGAGTTGCTGCGTCTTTTGACGCAACACCCGGAGGTCAAGGTCACCTGCGTGACCTCCGAGCAGTCGGCCCATCGCCCCTTGGTGGAACGACTTCCTTTTCTGCGGGGACATTACGCCCTGACGCTCGAACCGTTTGATCCCGACACCGTTGCAGAAAAGGCCCAGTTCATCTTCCTGGCCCTGTCACATACACAGGCCATGTCGCCCGTCCGCCGCCTGATTGACGCAGGCAAAAAGGTGATTGATCTCTCGGCCGATTTTAGACTTCAATCCCCCCGCGTTTATCAGAAATGGTATAAGACGGCCCATTCCCAGACCGCCTTGTTAAAAAAGGCGGTCTACGGCCTGACGGAGGTCTATCGAGAACAAATTTCCAGGGGGTCTCTGGTCGCCAATCCGGGTTGTTATCCCACCGGCGCGCTGCTTCCGCTTTATCCATTTTTGAGGGCGGGGGTGGTGGACCCCACGCGGGAAATCATTATTGACGCCAAATCGGGTGTCTCTGGCGCAGGACGATCCCCCACTGCGGCCACTCACTTTACCGAAGTACACGAAGGTTTCTCGGCCTATCAGGTGGGAACCCATCGGCATCTTCCCGAAATCTCGCAGGAAGTGGCGCGGATGGAAGGGGGAGGGGCCAAAACGCGGAGGCAGGCGGCGCGGACGCAGGCTGTGCGGAGGCAGTTTGATAGGGTGCTCTTTACCCCCTATCTTCTTCCGGTGAATCGGGGCATCCTGACCACGATCTATCTGCCCCTAAAACAGGCGTTTTCGCAAACAGGACTGGATGCGCTGCTGGCTGATTATCAGGCGGAACCCTTTATTCGACGGCTCCGGGATCCGCCCAATCTGGCCCATGTGCGAGGCTCCAATTTTTGTGACCTAGCCGCCTTCCCTGCGGCTGCGGGCCGATATGCCATTTTGATGTCTGCGATTGACAATTTGGGCAAAGGGGCTGCGGGCCAGGCGATCCAGAACATGAATGTAATGATGGGGTGGAGCGAATCGCTGGCACTCTCCGCGCCGGGTTTTTCCCCGTGAGAAATGCTTACCGCAGTTTAGGACTCATCCATGAATAACAGCCACACAGGTTTTGAGGGACAACCATGCAGGTGATGGAGGGGGAAGGGGGAATTACGGCCGTTTCCGGCTTTACGGCGGCGGGGATGTCTTGTGGCATCAAGAAGAATGGCCGCTCCGACCTGGCCCTGTTCTATTCGGAGACACCTTGTACGGCTGCCGGCGTTTTTACGAAAAATCGCTTCCAGGCCCCCCCGTTGCTTTTGGACAAACGCCATCTCCGCACAAAAAAGGGACAGGCCGTCATTGCCAACAGCGGCAATGCCAACGCCTATACCGGCGATCAGGGGTATCGGGACGCCGAAGAAATGGCTCAGGCGACCGCCGAGGTGCTGGGCATCCCCAAAACGATGGTTTATGTAGCCTCCACTGGCGTCATTGGCGAGCCGCTGCCAATCGACAAGATCAAATCGGCGATCCCCACGCTGGCCGCCGGACTCTCCCCACGGGGGGGTCGCGCAGCCGCCGAGGCGATCATGACGACCGACACCTTTATTAAAGAGGTCGTCGTGTCGGATCAGATCGGTGGATCGGAGGTGTGCATTGGCGGCATGGCCAAAGGCTCCGGCATGATCCACCCCAACATGGCCACGATGCTGGCCTTTTTGACCACCGACGCGGCCCTACCCCCGAAGCTCTTGCAGGCTGCCCTGAGGGAGGCGGTGCAGGGCACGTTTAACTGCATTACCGTGGATGGAGAAACCAGCACCAACGACATGGTGCTCTGTTTTGCACACGGAAGCGGCACGCTGATCCAGCACCCACAGGACTATCGCACATTTGTTGCCCTGCTCCGCGCGGCCTGTCTGTCTCTGGCCAAAATGATCGTCAGGGATGGCGAAGGCGCAACGAAGCGGATTGAAATTACGGTGCTGGGCGCTCCCGATCACCACGACGCGAAACGGGTGGCAATGAGGGTCGCCCAATCTCTCCTGGTCAAGACCGCCTTTTTTGGCGAAGACGCCAACTGGGGACGTATTGTCGCAGCCATTGGGAATGCGGGTGTGCGGGCGGATGCCGACAAGGTCGATCTGATGGTGGGTGAAGTACCGTGGGTGCGGCGGGGAGTTTATCTGGGTTCCGAAAAAGAGATCGCGCCGCTGCTCCAACAGAAGGAGATCACGCTCACGATTCACCTGCACGAAGGCTGGGGAAAGGCAACGGTTTGGACCTCGGACCTAGGCCCCGAATATGTGAAGATCAACGCCTCCTACCGAACATAACCTAACGCCACGGCTGCGGCCTATCCCCGCCCCTCTTTTTCAATGTCCGTCAGAATCCAGTCGATGGCTGCCTCCAGGTGATCGGCGATATGGTCCGGTCGCCGCAAGTCCGGTGGCCATTTCGCCAACTCGGCCGCGCCATAACCGGTTTTCACCAGAATTCCCTGCGCCCCGTCTCGGGCCAGGGCGACATCGCTCCACCGATCTCCCACAACATACGAGCGGCTAAAATCCACCGCGTGCTCGCGCATCGCCTGTTCAATCATGCCCATTGCGGGTTTTCGGCAGGCGCAGGGAGAAACATCGGGGTGATGCGGACAATAGTAAACACCGTCCAGATGCGCCCCTTCCCGCAACAACAGGTCGTGGAGACGCCGATGGGCCTCATGGACAAACGCCTCGTCAAAAAAACCCCAGGCCACACCCGCCTGGTTGGTGACCAGAAAAACCAGGATGCCCAGGCGATTGAGGCGGGCCACAGCCGCTGCGGCCCCCGAAATCAGGGACAGCTTTTCGACCGTGTCCAGATAGTGTACCTCTTCGATCAGGGTGCCATCCCGGTCCAGGAAAACGGCGCACTTTTTAGATCGCACGGTCTCTTTCACGCCTCAAGACTGCTTTCTGATCGCTGACATCTTCTTCCTTGCCGCCTCCACGACCTCTTCAACCGAAACCCCTGTCATGCAGCGATGGTCGATCGGACAGACGCGATAGGTGCAGGGGGCGCAATCGACTTTGTGGTGGATGATTTTGATTCCCCCCTCCGGACTTGGCGCTCCGCCCCACGGAGAGGTCGCCTCCGGACGGGTGGGGCCAAAGATGGCCACCCCCGGCACACCCAACGCCGCCGCCACATGCATCGGGCCGGAATCGTTGCTCACGAAAATCTGACAGCGGGCAATGACAGCCATCATCTGTCGAACGGTGGTCTTGCCCGCCAGCATCACGGCAGAACATTTCATGGCACGTTGCGTCTCCTGTACAACAGGAACTTCCACCGCGCTGCCGAAGAGCACCGGTTTGACCTGGGAGCCTTCCAGCCCGCAGTCGGCGTCCGACCCGCAATCGGCGGAAGACAGTGCATCGGCCACGGCGGCAAAGCGGGCGGGGGGCCATCGCTTGGCGGGGCCGTAGGCCGCGCCGGGGTGAATGCCGACCAATCGGTCTCCGGGAACGATCCCTTCCGACTCCAAAAGACGGCGCGCATCCTGCGCTTCCGCTTCCGTCACCACCAGATAGGGCGCTCCGTTTTGAGGGCCTCTATCTCCCCCATCCACCCCACCCACCAGACGCAACAGGGCCAGATATTGCGCACATTGATGCGTCGGCGCATCCCATTTGGGCAAACTGTGTGTCAGCAAAAAACGCCGCCCGTCGGCGGCATAACCGACGCGCGCAGGGATTCCTGCAGCCGCCGCAATGAATGCCGCTTCAAATGCGTTTTGCAGCAGAAAGGCCAGGTCAAAACGCGCCTGCCGCAGTGATCGAACCAGCCGCCAAAACCCCCTCAGTCCCGCATGGAGGCCGGGGCGTTCATAGACCATGACCCGGTCAATATCGGGGTGATGTTCAAAGAGGGCCGCCACGGGTGGTTTGGCCAGCAGGGTGATCCGTGCCTGCGGAAATTGGGCACGCAGGGCCGAGAGCGCGGGAATGGCCATCACGGCATCGCCCATCCAGTTGGGCGCACGCACCAATATGTTAGCGCTTTTGATTTTACGGTGGGTAAGTATAATGAGTCTCCCCTAGAAACAGGGGGGCCTATCGGTCAAGGGCGGCCAGAAACTCCCGAATGTTTCTGGCATTCTGCCCGAAGTCTCCCGATCCAACACGGGACTGGGAAGCGATGTCCAAGGCAACCGTCCCCTCCTCTTCCTCCTCCGTGATCTGAATGCGGATATCATCCACAAACTTAAAAACACGGGTCCGGCGTTCGACCTGAATCCATCCGGATGCTTTATCATGTCCCACGATTTTCCAGCGAGGCAGGGTACGCGCCACCTCCAAAGCCGTTTCAAAAACGGCGACATAAGAGCGTGAAATGTGCCGCGTCCGCAGCGTGGGATCGGAATGCGCAGGCGATGTTTGCGCATGGTTCGTCGTCAACGCGGCGAACCCATTCGATCCGCCGCCGCCGATCC
The DNA here is from genome assembly GCA_964592995.1 of uncultured Nitrospirota bacterium. GTDB lineage: Bacteria > Nitrospirota > Nitrospiria > SBBL01 > CAZOFZ01 > CAZOFZ01. Next base: position 7,607 of record CAZQIT010000147.1, read on the forward strand.
ACAACGCTATGGGAAGAACAATCTGGAGAAGAGACCGCAATCGCATCACCCTTCAGGGCCAGATGACCCTGCCCCGTGACCCCTAAACAAAAACGGATTGGCCCGAGACCTTCTTCTCTCGCAAGGTCGCAAGCATCTCTTTTTCGCTGGTGTCTGTTGCCCAGGCGGGGCGAAGCTGAAAATGTGGAGCGTCTTTGATGGTTTTCCATCCGCCGCCCCACTCTAGGCCCAGATCGGCACCGAGGACACCCACCGCATTGTATTTGGGCGACTCGCCCAGATATTTGCCTCCCTCAAACACTCCGATGTCGAATGCAATACCGAAGTTATGATTCGAGAAACCACCGCGCGCATTTGTTACGATCGGGCCCGGCTTGCCGCGCCCTTGGGCGTAAAGCGCATCCTGTTTTTCATAGGTGCGAAGCCCGCTGAGGATTTTGATGGTGATCCCGGCTGCAGCCGCCTTGAACACGAGTGCGCGGGCATAGGGTTGTACTTTCGAAAGGAGCGCGGCAATCGCCTTTTCGCTTCGGTTATCTGTCTTTTGTTGCAGCGCAGGGTCGGGTACCGCTGCGGGTTGACTTGAGAAAAGGCGGGCATGAATCGCCTGCCACGTTTCAGGCCCGGCCTTGCCATCCACACCCACGCCGACCTCTTTCTGTATCAATCGAATTGTCTCGTCAATGTTCATCGTGTCCTCCTTGGTTTATCAGTGGTTCCTGGACGACCCTTCCCCCTGTGGAGATGGCCGGTTTGGCGTGGCCCTGGGCGCAAAGGCGGGCGAGCGCCCGGACACGGGCGATGACGCCAGCGCGTTCGGTGACGGAGATCGCGCCACGGGCGTCAAGCAGGTTAAAGAGGTGGGAGCTTTTAACGCAGCAGTCGTAGGCTGGAAGCACCAAGTCTTTTGCCAACAAGGCGCGGGCCTCCCGCTCG
>CAZQIT010000148.1:0-4766 GCA_964592995.1 uncultured Nitrospirota bacterium
CCGCAGGGTGCGTTTTGCAATAACCCTCATGTCTACGTGAAACCGGCGTTGAGGCCGACGGTTGGCTCCCCCTCAATTGGCAGCAGCGCCTTGTAGCGCCAGAGGCTTTTGGGGCCTTGTTGGATGATCTCTTTGGAGATGGACGCCCGGATGACGTCGTAGTTGTAGGCCACCTCCAGCGGCCCGAAACAAAACTCGCAGACATGGATTGCCACCGCAGGATATTCCTTCCGGCACTCCTTGCACTGAAGCCCTTTGATCTTCTTGTCACGCATGGTGAATTACGCGGCCAGGGCGAACGCCCTTTTAGCCAACGCCTTTGAGAGCGTGATGGGGGCGAAACAATCCGTGGGGTACAAGTAGTCTTCACCCGACTCATCAATAACACGCATCAGGTTGTGAGCGGCGCTCTGCGGGTCGGGAAGCGTCTGGTAAACCTTCCGACATTCCAGCGAAGCGGGATATCCCTCATTGCTCACGCAGATCACATATTCCGGCTGGGCGCCTTTCCGAGACATGACTTACTCCACCAATATACGCTTGATTTTGAATTCCTTCTTGCCGACCCCGTGCGCCTGGTACCAATGAATCTCGGCCACGCATTGTGTTCCGTCCTGCAACCGTACCGTCGCCTGCCCCTTACGCTTTTGCCAATGCCCTTTTCCGTACAACTTGCGCAGGCGGGCAATGTCCCGAATCGACCGGCCAACAACCATTGTTTCGACATGAGCAATCTCACTTAAAATCTCGAAAACAGGTTCCTTGCCCATGCGCTGGACTTAAATGAGAGATGGCTGTTCCTTCCGGCACTCCTTAAGCACTGAAGCCCTTTGATCTTCTTGTCACTCATGGCAAAAATGGGAACGGCGTTAGACCGTCACCCTCATTTGATCCCGAAGAAACTCCGGGGCAAAATCGGCGCCACCTTCCCAGCATAGGGTGTGGTAGGCAAGGGAAAAATGTCTAAACTTTTCTATATCGCGCAGGGGGCCAAAGACCGGGCCTTCGAGTTCGTCCGCAAGGTCCACCTCACCGCAGGCACCACCATTCAACCGGATCCAGACCACGTAATTCCGAACATAATGCGCTTCAACCACATGCAAAAACATGATCACTCCACAGGATCACAACTCATCGGTAGACCTCGCGTCGGTTACCGATCTTCACAACGAGGATGCGCAAGGCGTCGTCTTCGATGCTGCTGATGATTCTGTAATCACCGACGCGATACTTCCAAAACGCGCCTAGCCTGGAACCTTTGAGGACGCTGCCAATACTGCGCGGATCGTCCAGCACGGCCACACGCTCACGCAAAAACGCCGTGATGCGTCGGGCGATCTGCTTGTCCACCTTGGACAGGTCGTTTCTCGCGGCGTCGCCAAACTCAATCCGCCAGACCAAGACTGCGCTCCACGTCTTCCAGGGTGTGCGTCTTGCTCCGGCCTGCCCGAATTTCGATCAATCGTTGTTCGGCAAGGTACAAATCCTCAAGGTCGCCGATGTGTTCGCGGATGGCCTCAATCATGTAGTAGGTCTTGCTGCGTCCGGTGCGGTTCGCCAAGTGTTGCAAGCGGTTTGAAATGTCCTCCGGAAGCCTGATGGATACCGACACGTTGTCCTCCTCACTTGTAACGATTCAGGTCATTCCTTTTGTCACGCCCCCACCGCTTGGAGGGCGGCCGTTGTCGGGTGGACGGCGCAAACGGGAGCGGCCTGGGCCGAGAGCGTCGTGATCGTCGGCGCGTCGCCGCAGAGAGGGCAGCGGGAATTCTGGCGAATGGGCACGGTGCGAAATTGCGCGCGGCTGCCGTCATATTTTAAAATGCGGTTGGTCAGGAGGCGCCCGATGCCCAAAATGATCTTGAGCACTTCGGTCGCCTGAAGCGTGCCAATCACCCCGGCCAGCGGCCCAATCACGCCCGCCTCCTGACAGGTGGGCACCAGCCCCGATGGCGGCGGCTCCGGGAAGATGCAGCGATAGCAGGCCGATTGGCCCGGCACAATCGTGAACATCTGCCCTTCAAAGCGCAGAATGCCGCCGTGAATCAGCGGCTTTTTGGCGAAATAGGCGGCATCGTTGATGAGGAACTTGGCCGGAAAATTGTCGGTGCCGTCCAGAATGCAATCGAACGCGCCGAAGAGGTCTGCGGCATTGTCAGCGGAAAGCGCCTCGTGATAGGTGAGCACCCGCACATCGGGGTTGAGCGCCTCTATTTTCGCACGCGCCGATTCCACCTTGGGACGACCCAGATCGTCGGTGTGATGAATCACCTGCCGATGCAGGTTGGACAAATCCACGACATCGGGGTCGATGAGACCGATCGTCCCCACGCCCGCCGCAGCCAGATAGAGCGCCGCAGGCGCGCCCAACCCCCCCGCGCCGATGAGGAGCACCCGCGCCTGGGCGATCTTTTTCTGGCCCTTTCCGCCCACTTCGGCGAGGATAATGTGGCGACTGTATCGAACGAGTTGTTCTTCGGTAAAGGCCATATTGCGCGACCGAGTAGAGCCACTGTCAGCCCAAGGCCCATCGCCTCACGATGCTAAATATTAAAATATTTCTCGATGCTGATGTAGCGCTCTCCCGTATCGGGAAGCAGGGTCACCACTGTTTTGTCTTTGCCCAACTCCTGCGCAATCTGACGCGCTGCCAGCGCATTACAGCCGGAAGAGATTCCCACCAGCAGCCCTTCCTGGCGAGCCAGTTGTTTGGCTGTCTTGTAGGCGTCATCGTCTGTCACGGTGATGACCCGATCAATGATGTTCCGGTTTAAAATCGGGGGAATGAAGCCCGCTCCAATACCCTGAATTTTATGAGGGCCAGGTTCGCCCCCCGACAACACCGGCGAGGCTGCGGGTTCGACGGCCACAATCAGGACATTGGGATTGCTTGCTTTTAAGACCTCCCCCACACCCGTGATCGTTCCCCCTGTTCCCACCCCCACCACAAAGGCGTCCACTTGACCGTTTAAGGCCGCCAGGATTTCGGGGCCGGTGCTCTTGCGATGCGCCTCCGGATTGGCGGGGTTGGAAAACTGATCGGGCATGAGATAGCCCGGATTCTGCTCAACAATACTTTGCGCTTCCTTAATGGCGCCCCGCATCCCCTCCCATGCGGGCGTCAGAACCAACTGCGCCCCATAGGATGACAGGAGGCTGGCGCGTTCCATGCTCATTGATTCGGGCATCACCAGAATCAGCTTATAGCCGCGCACGGCGCAAACCAGGGCCAGTCCAATCCCCGTATTTCCGCTCGTCGGTTCAACCAGTGTAACGCCGGGTCTTAATTGACCCGCCCGTTCTGCGGCATCGACCATGCTCAGGCAAATTCGATCCTTGACGCTCCCCCCTGGATTGAAAAACTCCACTTTGGCAAAAAGCCGAGACCCTTCTGCGAATCGATTTAAATGAACCAGCGGGGTGTTGCCAATCAGCGTGGTTATAACGGAGACACTCTTCATCGGACGCCGCCTCCCATGAAATAGAGGAATTCGACTTCGTCTCCTGCCTGAATTTCCGTCTGATCCAACTGCGTGCGTTCCACCATTTTTCCGTTTAACTCCACGGTCACCATGCGCGGCTCAATTCCCTTTGATTGCAGCAGGCCCGTCAGCGTTGTGGATTGAGTTTCTTCTTGTTTTCCATTCAGTTTGATCTGCATCCGAAACCCCAAAATCGACGAAGGCACCCTATCAAAGAAACGCATGGAGTGTCAAGATTTTCCGGAGACGTCCGGATGACGCAGAAGACAAAACGAGGCATCCCAGAAGGGCATACGGCCCTCTCTGAGATGCCTCGTTTTTTGGATCGGCTCAAGCCAGCTCATGCTGACGCGCCGGTTCATGCTGGCGCGGAGGGACCTCTTGGATCGACCAGTACGGCTTTTCTCTATCGACCACCGGTTGCTTTTGTTTTGGTGCTGGTGCGGGCCGTTGTACGCGCGCTGTTGGTAAAGGTCATGTCCTCCGATGTATACAAATTCCCCTGTTCATCCCACACATGTATCCTGAAATGGTATACCGCCGTCGATGACAATCTGGACAGATGGACCCGATGTGATGTGGCATAGGTGGAGGTTAACGGTGTCAATCTCCCGTAGGCTGTGGTGGTGCCATATTCGATTTGACGGGTTGCAGGCATCTGTGTTTTCCATCCTACGGATACCTTCGTCCGATGAATTCTCTTTGTAGTCACCGCTGAGATTGTTTGTTCGTTTGATAGCGTTGTAAACGTGACGGGGATCCCTGTGACCGTATTGCCCGCAGCGTCACTGCTCCGAACCGAAACCGAATAGGCCGTCCCCGCCAGCAAGCCGGTCAGGGTCAGACTGTGAGCGGTCACCAGGCCCGGCACGGAAACCGTAGTCGTCCCATAGGTGACTTCGGAGGTGGCAGATTCATTCGTCGTCCACGTCACCACCGCGCCGGGTGTGGTAATTCCCGAGACCAGCGTCCCCGAAATCACCGGCGGGGTCACGTCGGGTGGCAGTAGGGTGGTGAAGGGCATGGGGGTAGATGTCGCCGTATTTCCCGCCGCATCACTGCTGCGAACTGTTACCGAATAGGCCGTCCCCGCCAGCAAACCGGTCAGGGTCAGACTGTGAGCGGTCACCAGGCCCGGCGCCGAAACCGTGATCGTCCCATAGATGACCTCGGTGGTGGCAGCTTCATTCGTCGTCCATGTCACCACCGCACGCGTCGTAGTTATGGCTGAGACCGCCACCGCAGACAGCACCGGCGGGGTCACGTCGGGCGGCAGTAGGGTGG
>CAZQIT010000149.1:0-8062 GCA_964592995.1 uncultured Nitrospirota bacterium
ATCGTTACGGACACCACCATCACCACGGCCAGTGGAAGCGTCATCGAATGGTTGTCCGAACAAACGCGGGAATGGACGGAGGGAGAAGATACGCCAGCGCGTACGGACGATGTCTACACCATCCTGCAGGGGGTTGCCCACTGGACAAACAGCAAGTATCCGGGCGAGACCTTCAGCAGCGAAATCGTCGAACCGGTCGTCATCAAGCTGACCTGCAAGTTTAAAGTTCTCGGCAGGGTGCAGATCCGGCACAATGGAAAAATCATCGTCAAACTAAAGTACAAGGCAACGTGCGAGCCCCCCGAAGTTGATGACGCTGATGACAACGACGATGCTGATGACAATTCCGATAATGGCGCGCCCACGATTACACCGCCCGCCAGCCAGGCCAGCGCCGAGGGGGCAACCGTGTCCCTTCAAATTGAGGCGACCGATCCGGATGCGGGTGATACGTTGACGTTTGGCGCCACGGGCCTACCTGACGGCGTGGCGATTGATCCCGCCACGGGTCTGATCACGGGTGCCCTTTCCTGTGAGTCCGCCGGGACCGCTCTGGTTATTGTGACGGTGGCAGACAACACCGGCGCCAGTGCAACCGACGCCTTCCTCTGGACGGTCACGGAGGTCTGCGACGCCTATACGGGAAGTTGGAGTGGCAACCAGTCCGACGGCACGAGCCTGACCGGCACCTTCACATTAACGATAGCTAATGGGGTCGTGACGGGTGACACTGTCCCGATCTCAGGTTCAACCCGCACCCTATCAGGAACGGTGTCTGAGTCTGGGGTCATCACGGCGAGTATTCCCGCTGACAGCGGTGGTTGTAGCGTTACGCTCACTGGACAGGTCACCACGACCTCGTCTGGGGCAACAGCGAATGGGACTTACTCCCTGATTGCGAGCCCTTCTTGCAATAGCGCTTCGGGCACATGGACCGCCACCTCGTAAACAAACACCGATAACGAAACAAAAACTGCCCGTTGCCGAGGATATTCCTTTCGGCAACGGGCAGTTTTTTGGAATACGGTCAATTCTCACGGCAGAGCGGACTTCACGAAGGGTTTGCCCTCTCCCGGCAAGAACCCGGGAGACCCGGATGTCGGACTCATTTTTCCTCCCTTGTCCATCCCGATGACACCCGTCAGATCGGCCTGTCTGAAATCAGCGCCAGTCCAATTGGACTGCGTCAGATCGGCCCCGCTCAGGATCGCACCGCTCAAGTTCGCACCGCTGAGGTTCGCTCCCGTGAGACGGGTCTTGTCCATCTGTGCGCCCTTCAGGATTGCGCCACTTAAATCGGCCTCGGAAAGATCGGCCCCGCTCAGGATCGTGCCACTTAACGTGGCCCCTTCCATGCGGGTTGTGCTCAGATTGGACTTTGTCAAATCAGCCCGGCTCAGGTTGGCGCCGCGCATATCTACTCCGTTCATGTTAATAAACACCATATCGGCTTCAACCATGTTGGCACCGCGCAGGTCCGTCCCGGTCAGGGTTGTGACGGTCGTGGCGTCGCTGCTGATGTTCGCGCCGCTTAAATTCGCGCGGACTAAATTGGCCTTAAACAGGTTGGCCCCCCGTAAGTCCGCCTCCGCCATAAATGTGCCGCTTAAATTGGCCTCGAACAAGTTGGCCCCCCGCAAGTCCGCTTCCAGCAGGTTGGCCTTGCTTAAGTTCGTTCCACTCAAGTCTGCCTTGTTGAGGCTGGCCGCCGTCAAGTTGGCCCCACGCATGTCTGCACCAGACAGATTGGCCTGATTGAGGCTGACCCGATTCAGGTCCGCGCCACTCAAGTTGGCTCCCCGCAAATCGGCTCGGACCATGGCCGCACCACTTAAATTAGCCCCCCGCAAGTCGGCCCCTTCCAGTGTGGCCGCACCCAAGTTGGTTCCGCTTAAATTCGCGCCGACCAGTTGCGTTTTGACGATTCTGGCCAAACCCAGTGAAGCGTTCGTTAAAATCCCCCGATTCAACAGGGCGTCACTCAGGTTGGCCCCTGTCAGATTGGCGTTACTCAGGTTTGCACCATTTAAATTCGCATGACTGAAATTCACCCCGCTCAAATCCAGATTGGAGAGGTCCGCCAAGCCGAGGTTTTGCCCCGTGAAATCCCGCGAACTCCTCAACACCACATCAATCTGCGCCTTGTCCAGCACAGGACGCTCTTCCAGCGCCCAAGCCACTGCGGGCAGGAAGGCAAACAACCCGATCCATAAGGATAAAAAATAGCTTACATGTGATCGACGTAACCCGTATGACATGGCACCCTCCTTAGTAGAATTGTTGCATGATTTGGGGTAGTGGAAAAGTTGGTCGGGGCGACTGGATTTGAACCAGCGACCACTCGCACCCCAAGCGAGTGCGCTACCGGGCTGCGCTACGCCCCGCCTATTTTAAAATACCCAGAACGGCCTCCAATTCCTGCCTCACCCGTTCGATGAGACTTCCCTTGCCCGTCCCCGCAAAAGATCGGAGGTCTGCTTTCTTCAATACGGAAAGCTTCTTCCTGGCGCCCGAGATGGTGAGTCCCTCATCATAGAGAAGTGTCTTGATTCGGTGCACCATCGCAATGTCCGCTTTCGTGTAGTTGCGCTGATTACCTTTGTTTTTCGGGGGATGCAGTGAGGGGAATTCCGATTCCCAAAAGCGAAGAACATACGCTTCCAGCCCCGTTATCTTGCTGACCTCCCCGATTTTATAGAAAGGTTTATCCTCCATATTCCATGCAAACGCCGACTGGCACGTTTTTGAGAAGAGTCTGTTTTTTTCGACCTATTTATTTACACTCTCCCTGAAAACCTTGCTGGGCCTGAAGGTCACCACGCAGCGGGGAGCGATTCCGACCTCTTCTCCCGTTTTGGGATTCCTCCCTTTTCGGGCACGCTTTTGATGAATCACAAAATTACCAAACAGCGGAATCTTGACGTTCTCTCTCTCTCTTAGGACATCCTTAATGGAGTCCAGGACGACCTCCACCAACACCAGCGACTCCCGAACAGAGAAATCGGACAACGGAAACTTTTTTGCCACTTCGTTGGCGATGTCTATTTTTCTCATGGCCCAGCCTCCTCCGTCTCTTCAGTGAAGAGGGGCTATAGATACATTAGGGTTCATGCGGAAGTCAAGCCTGCGAGGGCCTGTGGCGAGGCAATCCGGAAGCCCCGGATCAAAGCCAAAAAAAACGGGTGTCCCCAAGGGGATTCGAACCCCTGTTACCGCCGTGAAAGGGCGATGTCCTGGGCCAGACTAGACGATGGGGACGACAGACAAGGGAGACAGACTAACCGACCCCCCCGCTTGGTGTCAAGAAACGATCAATCCCCCGATTTCTTCCTTCCCCGCCAGTTTTTCAGGCGCTCGGCAATCCTCTTCTCTTCACCCTGGTCGGTTGGCGTGTAAAATCGGCGCGGCTCCGGCAGGTAGGCCTGAGGGACAAAGTGGTCGGGGAAGTCGTGCGGATAAAGATAGCCCTTTCCCCGTCCCAGGCGTTTGGCGCTGGCATAGGAGGCGTCTTTCAGAGCGTCCGGTACGGCCAGCGTCCGGCCCGATTCGATCTCTGCGAGGGCGTCGTTGATGGCGCGATAGGCGGCGTTGCTCTTGGGGGCGCAGGCAATATAAATCGCGGCCTGCGCCAGCGGAATGCGCCCCTCCGGCATCCCGATGGCCGACAGGGCGTGAAGGGCCGCCGTGGCCAGCACCAGGGCGCGCGGATCGGCAGCGCCGACATCTTCCGCCGCACAGACGATGATGCGACGGGCAATGAACAGCGGGTCTTCCCCCGCATAGATCATTTTGGCCATCCAATAGACGGCAGCGTCGGGGTCGGAGCCGCGCATACTTTTGATAAAGGCCGAAATCGTATCGTAATGGTCGTCGTCTCCATCGTAACAGACCCCCTTCTTTTGCACAGACGCCTCGGCCACGGAAAGATCAAACTGAACGACTCCGTCCACGTCGGGGGTGGTCGTAACCGCGCCAATCTCCAGGGCGTTTAAGAGCCGCCGGGCGTCCCCCTCACACGTTTCGATGAGATGGTCCTCGGCATCGTCGGACAGGTGGATGTTCATCTCTCCCAGCCCTCGCACCGTGTCGGCGAGGGCGCGTCGGATCAGGGCGCGTAGTCCTTCCGGCGGCAGGGGTTTCATCTCGATAATTTGAGAGCGGGAAGAGAGCGCTGGGATGATGGCGAAGAAGGGATTTTGCGTGGAAGCGCCGACGAGCGTGATCGTCCCCTTCTCGACATCGGGCAGGAGGGCCGACTGCTGCACCTTGTTGAAACGATGGATTTCGTCAATGAGCAACAGCGTCCGCCGTCCGGAGGCCGCCCGTTCGCTTTGCGCCCGCGCGATGACCTGACGGACTTCGGCCACGCCGCAGGTGACGGCGTTGAGATCGCAAAAGAGCGCCCCGCTACAGGAAGCGATCAGATGCGCCAATGCCGTTTTGCCGCAGCCGGGCGGACCGTAGAGGATGAGGGAGGAGACGCGGTCGGCCTCAATGGCCCGCCGCAGGAATTGCCCCGGCCCGACCAGATGGGCCTGGCCGACGAACGCGTCAAAGTTCTGGGGCCGCATCCGAAAGGCCAGCGGTACTGCGCACGGCGTTATGCTTCGCACGCCTACCGACATCGGTCGTTCAGGATTCATCGCAAGCGGGGCAGAGAATGCGCCTTTTCGCCCAATGAGAGAGTGCTGCGAGGGGCGACGCAAGCCCCCTGCAATAGCAAACCGCCACGGCCACTTTATTGCCAACGCCGTGTGGTTTTAACAGCCGCAAAGCGGCGTTGAGGGGGAGGCTCATTGGGCTTTGCCCAATGAGGGGGCGACGCAAGCCCCCTGCAATAGGCCCCCGCGAATGCCGTGAGTTTTAAGGTGGTGCTCAAACCGAAGCAACCACGTGGGCGTCAAGACGAAGACGAAAGGCTTTTCCGCGTGGGCGGAACATGCACACAGTCTCCTTGAACTCGACTCCCATACAATCATTGTTGGTTTGGAGACGCCAACTCACGCACACCGCAGGGGCATCGTCAGGTTATCAGAGTCATTCGCAGGATGCAAGAAATCTGCCGTCCCGGCAATGAACCCTGTGATACGCATGTCACAGTATCCCCACCGCGTCAAACGATTGGCCGATACACCGTACTCAAAAATACCGATTCAGCGTTATTTGCGTCTCCTGATGAGACGACGCGCGGCGCAGGAGCAGACGAACTTCCCATTCTTGCCCCATCGAGAAGAGCTGCTCGGCGGCAGCCGAATGCGTGGTGTGTCGGTCGCCCGCAACATAATAAAGCGTGCCGCCCGTGAGGTGCATACGCCAAAATGGGGCCACCGAGAGGAGCAGTCCCGCCGTAACGCCCCCCCCCAATCGATGGTCATGGTTGAACACCCCTCCCACGCCGGCGTCTATTTCCGCAAAGGCATACCCTGTCGCCTGTCTTAAAAATTGGCCTGTCCACCCGATGTTTTTGCCAATGTTTTCGCCGGTGTTTCTCCGGATCTCCTGGACAACGCCTCGACCCACATTCATCCCCAGATAGAGGCATCTCCATCCCTGCACACAGCCCCGCTCTTTGGCCGGGTCAATCCGGATATTCATTTTCCAGGAAGGGGGTGTCACCCACGGATCGCGCGGATGAAGCGAAATGATCTCAATCAGCCCCAGGTGCTCAACAAAGGCGTTCCGCGCTTTGGGATCGTAGCGGAGACGCAGGTCAAACATGGAGAGGTGGCTGTTCGGGAGGTAGCCGGCGTCCGGCGCAGCCAGATCGTGCAGGGCCGGACGGATTGAAATCTCTTCAAATGGGATGTGCGCGGCGCGCCCAAGACCCATGCCGATGCGCCCCGTTCTGTGGCCCGCATCCGGCCGACTGGGGAGCGGAGGGGATGATGTGGGGGGTCTGCCCATCTGGGACATGCGCAGCAGCAGGCGCCGTTCGTACCTAGGCGTGACCTCAATCCGATCCGGCACGTTTCGCCTGCGGTATTGGAGATAGTCATAGGCCGTATTCAGAATGGCCGCCTGACGCACCGGCTGGCGGCCCGAAAGGGAGAAATCCAATGCCGGGTCTCCCTCTTCCGCAAGCCGTCTGGCCATCTCCGCATCTTCTTTAGAGAGTTGAGCGCGTTGATGCAACAGCCGATTCCAATCGGAAGGGCGATAGCGCACAGACGAGATGAGGCCGGGTTGCATCAGAAGAATCCGCACCGTATCGATGGGGATCACCCTCGGCCCGAACTGTTCCACCAGGCGCAGAGACGGATCGGCCACCGAAAGGAGCGGGAGCAGTTGATAGGAACAATTTTCGGTCAGAAAATAATAGTCAAAAGAGGCGCTGCCCATCTCCCACAAATGGCGCACCAGCCGTTCGATCTGTTGAGGATTCAGCGCCAGATCATATTCCCAGAGGTCCCTGTTTTGGAGATTGGCATATTCCCGGACTTTGACATAGTAGGGCAGTGTGGAGAAGCGCCCCCGGTAGCCCCCCGTCAGACCGTGATAGGCAAACGCAAGCCCACTTTGCGTATCGGTAATGGCCGCGAAATTGACGGTCTCGTCCAGCAGGCCTTCCCCCGCCCCCCCATTCTCGCCATAACGCTTCTGATTGAATCGCAGGAAGGTGTGGCCATACATGGATGCCGGGTTGGATAAATCGGCTGCGGCGAAAATCAGGGTGACGGAGACCGCATTGATTCGCGCCCGCCAGAGATCGAAGCGCTCACACACTTGAGGAGGAACAGGGAAGAAATCAAACTGCGCCTTCAACCAGGCGTAGCGGGCGGGGAATTGACACTGCGGGTGCTGAATTTCCGGATGGTGTGCCGAATTGTGCAGAAGCGGGGCAATCGGAAGTGGCGTAAAAAAAGCCGTCAGGGTGGCCTCAAGTTCGGCCTTCGGATCGTGTTTCCCTCGCGTTGAGAGGAAGAAGGCCGGGCTGTCCACATCACTCTCAATCCCCCCGAAGAGGCCCACGCGATTATGGAGCAGCAGATGCCATTCACGCGCATCGGACAGCCTGGCCTCATGGGCCTTTCGGATCAGGGTTTGCAGGGCATCCGACCTCTCCTGCGCAGATGCGGGGAGGGAGAACAGAAAGAGCGCGCTCCAAAAAGCGACACGACAAAAGACCCGCATGTCAGAACGCAGGAGGTGGAAACGACGGGTCGGCACGCCGTCAGAAGGAGGGAGCGATCTCCACAAAAACAGGCGTAACCCTCTCCTGCATGGGTGTGCGAAGCGTATTGCCGTCCGGACTCGACAGAGCGGACTTAATATACGCAACCATCTCCTGCGGCGTCGTCTCTTCCGAAGGGATCAGGTGCGTGTAATTTTCCTGAAAAAACTGAAGCAGTCTGGGTTGCGCCACTTCATTTGCGCCCAACAACGCGGCGAAGGCCTGAACATATTCTCCATCGCCCTGGGCCATTTCCTTCAGGAGGGGGCGAAAATTGACCTCGGCATAGACTTCCGCCTGGACGTTTTCGGCAATCAGACCGTCCTGTGTGCAACCCAGCGTGCCGGAACTCATGCCAAAAAGATGGTTGGCGAACAATCCGTTCGTGGTGGCGGCCAGCACCTGAATCACCGAATCGGACGGATGTTCTCGGCCGATCAGGACATAGCCCAACCCGCAACCCGACATGGTATGCGTGTTTTCCGCGTGCGCGGTGGAGGCCATCAACAGCAGGCCCAATATGACAAAGACCCCTCTCTTTTTCATGCGCGTCTCTCTGTATGGATGGGATGGATTGGGCAAGCCTCTCAAAAATGCGGGCCGGAACGGAGCGGAGTATACCGCAGGATAAAGCGATGTTGCAAATGGCGCTACGAACCCGATGTGGGAGAAGTTGGTCGGGGTGCCGAAGGTGACTCCGCCATCAATAGGGCGTGCCAGCAGGATATCGTCGTTGCCAAAGGTATCATCCTACTGTTTAATTTCATAAATGAGCGATTGTATTCTGTTCCTCGGTTCCAATCCCACCACTACCTCCCCTTGCCCCTCCTTGTAAAGGAGGGGATTCCTCCCCTTTGCAAGGGGAGGTGAGGAGGGGTAGAAAGTATCGCA
>CAZQIT010000150.1:0-8899 GCA_964592995.1 uncultured Nitrospirota bacterium
CATCGTCTTCCCTGTTTGCTAAGGGCTCGTCCATGAATAACATCCACACGAAGGGCCAACGAGTCGCCCTGTTTGCAAGGCGCGAGGAGCGCGCATACCCTTTGGTATGTAAGCGACGAGCAACGCAGCAAACAGGGATGAATCGGCAGCCCGACTGGGGATGTTATTCATGGACGAGCCCTAAAAGTCGTGAAGACCCTGCTCGGCCATGCGGAGGGCCGAAAGCATCGCCTGAGATTTATTCACGGTCTCTTCGTATTCGAGGTCGGGGATGGAATCGGCCACAATACCCGCCGCAGCCTGGACGTGGGCCACGCCGTTTTCAATCACGACCGTTCGGATGGCGATACAGGTGTCCATGTTGCCGTCAAAACCGAAATAGCCGACGGCGCCCGCGTAGGCCCCTCGCCCTTCGGTTTCCAGCGTGTCGATGATCTCCATCGCCCGAATTTTGGGGGCTCCGGTCACCGTGCCCGCCGGAAAGCAGGCGGCCAGCAGATCGAAAGCATTACGACCTTTTTCAATCTGCCCCACAATGTTGGAGACGATGTGCATCACATGCGAGTAGCGTTCGGTGACCATCAGCGCATCCACGGCCACGGTGCCATAGGTGCAGACGCGCCCGATGTCGTTGCGGCCCAAATCCACCAGCATCAGATGCTCTGCCCGTTCTTTGGGATCGGAGAGTAACTCCACCTCCATCGCCCGATCTTCCTCCGGTGTGCGCCCCCGCCGCCGTGTGCCCGCAATGGGCCGAATCTCTACCTTCTCGCCAGAAAGACGCACCAGCACCTCCGGCGAACTCCCCACCAGACAGCGCTGCCCCATTTGCAAATAGAACAGGTAGGGCGAGGGATTGATGACCCGCAGGGCGCGATAGACCGAAAAGGGGGAGCAGGTGATCGGGACGCTGAAGCGCTGGGAGAGCTGCACCTGAAAGATGTCGCCCGCCTTGATATATTCCTGGGCCTTCAGAACGGCGGACGTGAACGCTTCGCGTGTGACGTTGGATACGGGCGGTGCAGCGGAGGATACCAAAACCGGTCTGTCGGTCTCTGGGAGCGGCCCGCGCAACAGGGCGATGATGGCGTCAATGGCCTTTTGGGCCTCATGATAGGAGTGGGCCAGGTTGTTGTCCCGAATGAAAACATTGGAAACGACCTGAATGCGGTGACGGATCGTGTCAAAAATCAGCAGCGTGCCGGTGATGAGGAAGACAAAATCGGGTGTGGTCTGGGCTTTGAGGGCAATCGGCTCAAAAAACCGCACAGCCTCGTAGCCGATGCAGCCGACGGCCCCACCGAAGAAGCGGGGAAGTCCATCGACATGCACCGGCCTGAAATCGGCCAGGATTTTCTGAAGCACCTCCAACGGGTTCCCGTCGCTGGAGAATGTTTCGGTCTCCCCCCCGCGCGTCAGGGTTACCCGGCCCCCCTCGGCCGTGAGAATCATGGCCGGATCCGCGCCCAGGAAAGAGTATCGCCCCCATTTTTCTCCCCCCTCGACGCTCTCCAGCAGGAAGGCGTTTGGACCTTTTGCGATCTTTAGAAAGGCGGAAACGGGCGTTTCGGTGTCGGCCAGAATCTCCCGATAGACCGGGATGAGATTTCCCTCTTTGGCCTTCTGACAAAACTGTTCGTAAGAGGGGACAACCATATGCCGCTCCGCTGTATCCGTACGAAAATTAAGGATTTCACGCTATCACAGGGGGTGTAGCGTGTCAACGCTGGGGAAGAAGGGGCGATTTTAAACCCTATACTTATCGGAGAGCGTTCTTGATGAGGTCTGCGGCGACAGGGTTCATTAGGGTGAGAGCCAGAATCATCAGGACAATCATAAAATTTAATTTTTGGTTCAGACCGTTCATTTTCCCTTCGAGATCGATCTTGAGGGTTTCCATTTTCCCTTCGAGGTCAATTTTGAAGGTTTGGAGTTTCCCTTCGAGATCGGTCTTGAGGGTCTCGATCTTCCCTTCGAGACCGGTCTTGAGGGTTTCCATCTTCCCTTCGAGACCGGTCTTTAGGGTTTCCGTCCTGCCTTCGAGATCGGTCTTGAGGGTCTCCGTCCTGCCTTCGAGGTCGGTCCTGAATATCTGTACCTCTGTTCGGAGGGATTGTATTTCTGCGTGCAACTCTGATTTGACTTGTTGTACTTCTCCCCGCAGGTTGACTTCGGTGAGATGCAGGTCTGTCTTGGTGGACAGTTCGTGGGTCAGCTCATCCCGAAGTTCGAATTTTTTCTGGAGGGCCATATCTTCGGCCTTTTTTTCAATAATCTCAAAGCCGATCTCAATGGCGGAGGCCACCTTGTCGGCCTGTTCTCTGCCGACACGATCTTCCAAGAGATGATAGATGTCCAAAGGGATTGTCTGCGCCATGTCGTCACCCTATCAAAGCATGCCGATTGTGTCAACGTCCGTTCCGGTATTCGTCATACCAGGCCATCTGAATGGCTTCCAGAATTGATTCGTTTGATTTTTGGGGGTCGTCCTCAAAACCGGGAAGGCCAATGACTCTGTTGTGCAAATCCGTAAATCGAATGGTCAGAGGGTCAGCATGAGGATCCTGTTCCAGCAATAGAATACCAATCTCTTCCGCATCATGCCATGTCAGCGTCATGTCATCTCCATTACAGGGGTGTTTCCGCAGGTTACACCCACCGGCGTCGGTGGGTGTGCGAAGCACAGCGCCGTGCGCAGCACCCGCAGGACTAATGTTGTTCCGCCGCCCGAAAGGGTTGCGTCTGCTTCGGAATTTCCACCACCACATCCCCCCGAATTCGGGCCTGACATCCGAGACGTGAAGTCAGCGTCAATCCCTCGGCCGTATCCAGCCGGTCTGCTTCATCTTCTTCCATGTCCGATAGGTTTTTCATCCCCTCCCGAACCATCACGTGGCAGGTGGTGCAGGCACAGCTTCCCCCACAATTATGTTCCAGTGGGATGTGATGATCCAGCGCCACGTCCAGAATCGTTTGACCGGGCCTGGCGTCCAACGTGACGTTTAAGAAATCCCCTGACTTGAACATGATCTTAGGCATGATGTGGGGCGGGCTGAATGTTTTCGTGGTTTTCGTAAAACGCCATTCCGGGTTCAGATTTCAGGCTGTTCCGCATAAAGCGCGTCTACCGCTTCTTTAAACAGCGTTACCGACCGGGGGCCTGCGATTGCCACCTTGTCGTCCTGGGTATTGGTGATGACAAAGTGGGGACGGGAGGTGACATTTTCACGTCGGGCGTCTTCCATGTCCGCCAGAATCTCCGCTTTACGTTTCGGATCCGTCAGATCGACCTCAAATAAGGCAACGTTCAGCCCAGCTTGTCGCGCCAAATCCCCCTGCACCGCCCGTCGGGCGATGTTTTGCCCGTCGCGCATGACGCCGATGCGCAGCAGCTTGATAAACCGCTCCGCCGCTTCGTCTCCTTGTTGTTGTGCCGCCTTAATGGCCTCACAAGCGGGCCATGCGGAGTGAGGGGGGTCTTTGTCCCAGACCGCGTTGCTGATGGGAACGCCGGTTTTTTTGGAAACGATGCGGTAGCGATCCGCAATCGTCCAGAGGCGGCAGGGATCGCTCATGACCTCCCGGACATCTTCAAACAGCGGGAGCAGCTTATAGCGAAGTTCGATCCGACCCGCGTAAAATGCCTTGATTTCATCCAGCATCGGCTCCGCAGCCCAACACCACGAACAGAGCGGGTCGGTGTAATAATCAATGCGGATCGGAGTTGACATGGGGCTATGCGGGATTAAAGGCCGTCTTCAGCAGCGGCTCGATCTCGCCGTTTTTGGCCATTTCATCCAGGATGTCGGTGTCGCCGTGAAATTCGCCGTTGATGAAGACCTTTGGCAGGGTAGGCCAGTTGGTTATTTTGGAGAGCAACTCCCGCTTCTCCATGTTCCGCAGGACATCAATGACTTCGAACGGATAACCATATCGCGCAAAAAAATCAATGGTTTCTCGGGTAAATCCGCACATGGGCATGGCCTTTGTGCCCTTGCCGTAGATTAAAATTTTGTGCTCGGCAATCTCCCTGCGAACTTCTTGTTCCAATGTATCGGTCATGTTGATTCTCCTGTATGGTTCAGTTGTTTGAAACTTCTTCGGGAGTCTGCGCCTTGATTTCCAGGGCGTGAATTCGCCCATCTTTCATCGGTTCGTTCAGGGCCTGATAGACCAGTCGCTGCCGATCCAGCCGATTTTTACCCTGAAACAGTTCGG
Organism: uncultured Nitrospirota bacterium; assembly: GCA_964592995.1. GTDB lineage: Bacteria > Nitrospirota > Nitrospiria > SBBL01 > CAZOFZ01 > CAZOFZ01. The sequence goes on from CAZQIT010000150.1 coordinate 4,219, forward strand.
AGACAATTTGAACCTGATAGTGATCCATCATGCCCGTTTTGTCCACCAGCGTCACCTCTGCGTCCGGCAGAGACTTTCGGATCTGTCGCGTCATCATTTCACGGCTAATCATAACGATTGTGTCCTCGTCCAAAATGAACCGGTCGGGGCGGGTTTGAAGCCCGCCCCTGTAAACCTTATCGCACGGCAGGATGGGCGCGCCGATTTTTCTGGTGACATCCCTCTGTGTTCTCCGTACAAGCAGGATTTTCTTCGCCGTAGCTGATGAGAGATATCTGTGAAAGGCTCACACCGGACTGTACCATAAAATCCAGTACGGTTTTGGCCCGACGCTCTCCCAACGCCAGATTGTATTCGTTCGTTCCCCGCTCGTCGGAGGACCCCTCAATCTGAACTTTGGCCTCGCGATTCGCCTTCATCCAGCGGACATTCCCTTCCAGGACAGAGATCATATCCTTCCGGATGGACCAGCTATCATAATCGAAGAGCACGTCCTGAAGCGCTGAGGGGGCGGACAGGCCCTTTCCAGTGATCGTGCGCGGTGGCAGGTCCGTTTCCATCATCGGGTTCTTGATGATGGGTGGCGGTGGTGCATCTGACGGGCGCCGCCGATCTTCGACGATGCCATCATCGAAAATATTCAGGGTATCGGATACCGGCGTTACCTTTTTGGGACAGCCCATCAGGGCAAGAGACGACAGCACAACTGCGGTCGTCGAGAGTAGCGAGAAAGATATTTTCATTGTGGTTGTCTCCTTTGCATTGTTGTCGGTTTATGGAACACCAGTCCATCTCTCCTAGCGGGGCGACCAGGAGGGACTGGTGTTGTTGGCCCCATTTGAGGTCAGGCGGGTCAGGTTGCTTCCATCGGCAGAGACGGCAAAGAGATGACGTTTTCCGGCACGATTGGAGGAGAAGGCGATCTCCCTCCCATTGGGGGACCAGGAAGGGGACTCATCATCCCAGTCGCCGCTTTCGGTGATCTGCGCGACCTCATCACCACCCACCCGCATCACGCAGATTTTAAGCCGCCGCTGTTCGTCTCGGCAAGTGTAGGCAATCTGGTCGCCTTTGGGACCCCAGGAAGGGGAGGTGTTGTAACTCCCCGAAAAGGTGAGTCGATACACACTGGAGCCATCTGCGTCCATGATGTAAATATGCGGGCTTCCACCCCGATCGGAGGTAAAGGCCATCCGCTTGCCGTCCGGCGACCATGCGGGGGAAAGATCATTGGCGTCGTTGAAAGTCAGCCGCATCAGACCGGTGCTGTCCGGACGCATGGTATAGATTTCGGCGTTGCCGTCACGGGTCATCGAAAAGGCCACCCCCTCTCCGTTTTGAGACCAGGCGGGCGGAAAGTTGGAGCCGGCATAAGAGAGGAGCGTTTTCCGCTTTCCATTCAGGATGTCCAAAAGGTAAACATCCGGATTTCCGGAGCGATACGAGGTGAAGGCCACCTGTTTGGCGTCATGAGACCAGCGCGGAGAGAGGACAATACTGCGGTCGCTGGTGATGCGTATTTCGCCATCGCCGTCATAGTCCATCAGGTAGACCTCTTTCTTGCCCGAAAGATCGGAGATATAGGCGATCTGGGTTTGGGCAATGCCGACCTCTCCCGTGAAATGCGCGACCAGCTTGTCTGAAAAACGGTGCGCCATGCTCCGCGCCGATTTCGCGCCAATTTGGACACCCACGACCTGCGTCCCCTTGCCCGTTTCGTATGCGGTTCCCGAAAGCTGCAACATGTCTCCTTCCTGACGCAATGCGACGGAGACCAGGGCCAGCGCCCCCATTTTTTCGGCCTGGGCCAGGCTTGCCGCATCAGGAGGATTTTCCGACGAACGCGCTAAACGGGGCGGCGGATCAATGAGGGAAAAAAGCTGTGACCGGATCAGGTCCGACCGCAGGGTGCGCTCCGCCAGGGCAATCTGCGGCGCATCGGACGGCTCCCCTGAAAAGGGAAGTATCATGAGCGGAAATTTTTCAGCATGTGCGCGTCGGCTCTCCAGAAACACATCCACCGCGACCGCCGTCTGCGTCCACAGGACCGAAAGTACGATCAGCGTAAGCGTCGGCTTAAGAATCCTTTTGGAAAACGAAGCGATAATGGACATTGAGCGTCTCTTCCATCAAACCTGGAGGAAAGGGGGGAAACTTTTTTGTTTCATAAACGGCGCGCAGTGCAGCCTGATCGAAGAAGTCATTGCCGGAGCTTTCTTCCACATTGACGGCGGTGATCGCCCCGCTTTTTTTGATCTGAAAGTGGACGATCACTGCCGTTTCCGAATCTTGTAACAGGATGGCGGGGGGGACCCATTTTCGGCTAATGATCTCCTCAACCTGCGCCAAATAATAAGGAAACTGAAAAAGCGGCGGATCGGCTGAAACCATCCCCGTGACCACAGGGCCATCCGGCGCAGTGGGCGTCCGCACGACCGGCTCTTCCGGTGCCGTGGGCACTGCGGGTGTTTCGGTTCGCGACGGAGATGAATCGGGCGTCTCGACCTTCTGGGTCTTGTCTTTCCTGGAAATCGACTTTATTTTTTTCTCCCACCACGCTTGAAGTCCACCGGGGCTTTCTCTGGGGATCGGGATCTGAATGGATTCGTGTTGGACCGCCTCCTTCACCCGTTTGGGTCTTTGCGTTTTTGTCTGTTTCGGTTTCTCTGTGGGACTCGGCCGATGCGCCGTTGCCCGCGAGGGGGTGCGCAGGGGGAGGGGGGCCACCAGAGAAACTTGGTAGGTCTGAAAAGGGGGGGGGGTGCTCTTCCACAGCGCAATGGCCAGCACCAGCAGGAGATGCGCCGAAAAAGAGAGGGCGACCATTTTCGGGAAACCGGGGCGCCACAATGCGTGAGTGGCCCATCTCGTCTGCCATCGCAGGGTAGACATTTAAATATTCCCCAAAACCCCTCATGGAAGCGGTTCCGTTACAATGCCCAATTTGTCGATCCCGGCCTGTTTAATTAAATCCATTACACGCACCACCGTGCCGTAAGGTACTTCACGATCCGCGCGCAGATAGACCGATATTTCCGGTGTTTTGGCGCTGAGCGCCAAAAGCCGCTCTGGCAGTTGCGCCATCTCCAGCTTTTCCTTGTCCAGATAGAGCGAGCGGTCCCTTTCGATGGTGAGCACCGTCCGCTCTTCCGGCTTAATCGTATTGGTGACCGTTTGCGGAAGCTGAATGTCCACCCCGCGATAGAGCAGCGGCGCGGTAATCATGAAGATAATCAGGAGGACCAGAACGACATCGACCAAGGGAATGATGTTGATCTCCGACATGAAGCGTCGGCGTGTGCGAGAAACGGAGACCACGGGGCATCCTTATTTCGACGATGACGACGCGTCAGAACTCCACATCTGATCTTCGATCAGCGTAATCAGCTCCGCCCCGAAGACATCCAGTTGGACTTCCATGACGCGCAGTTTGTTGACAAAAAGATTATAAGCGACCACGGCCGGAATCGCGGCCATCAGGCTCACAGCCGTTGTAAGGAGGGCTTCCGCAACACCCGGCGCCACCGATGCGATATTGGCTGTGCCCTGGAGACCGATCTCCCGGAAAGCGCGCATAATGCCCCAAACGGTGCCAAACAGCCCGATGAAGGGGGTGGTGTTTCCAACGGTGGCCAAAAGATGGATATAGCGCTCCTGATGTTCCATTTCGTCCTGGATTTCACTTTTGAGGACCCGATCCAGCCGAGCCAGTTTCAAGTGGCGATCCTCTGCGTCCATGACACGCGGCTTCCGGATCGGAGGGCTGACTTTTTCAGCCGCCGAATGGACGGACTGAAAGAGGGTGGCAATCGGGCCTTCCTTCAATTTTAAGGCCTTTTGTCGTATTTCAGAGAGGCTGTTCGTTCTGGAGAAAAGAAGGAGGAAGGCTCTGTTTTCCGATTCGGCCTTTCGGAAAGTCAAAAAGCGATGCAGGATGACGGCCCATGAAACGACGGAACAAAACAAGAGAATCAGCAGGACGATCTTTGCGACAATTCCCGCAGAAAGAATCAGATCAAAGACGGAAGAATGGTTCACAATAACACAGATAAAACTGGCGGGGCCGACGAGGATCGAACTCGCGACTTCCGGCGTGACAGGCCGGCGTTCTAACCAGCTGAACTACGGCCCCAAGATGACCATCCCACGGGTAGGCGGAACAGGGATCGAACCTGTGACCTTCGGCTTGTAAAACCGACGCTCTCCCGACTGAGCTATCCGCCCGATCCCCACAGCGAACGGTAGGATACTACCGTGGCACAATTCTTGTCAATCGCCGTGCAGGGCCACCTCATGAAAAATAAAAATACCGATGCATTCTCTATGTGTATGAAACCGCAAAAAGCAATACCAGCGCTGCATTCTGAGAGAAATGCGATATTTTTTCTTGTCTGTTTGTATTACGTGGAGAATAGTTGCAGTACGTAATTCTGATGCACTCGTAAAAAATAAGTCCACGGAATTCAGGTTAAAAATGCCTTCAAAAGCATTGTATTTGCTTGTATTTAAAGGTGTTTTATGGTATAAATCGGCTTCGTTCAACACCGGATGAAGGAGCCTTTATGATCTATACCAAAGACCACAAAACCCTCGACATGTTCGATCCGCTTCCCTTCCTCGGTCCCAAGCGAAAAGCACGGATCACGGCGTCATGGGCGAAATTGTTTCGGGATGAGGTCCT
>CAZQIT010000151.1:0-12058 GCA_964592995.1 uncultured Nitrospirota bacterium
ATCAAGGGTTCCTTCAAACAGGCGCTGGATTATAGTCAATACCCACTTCGTTGTCAAAATACCAGGATAAATGGAAGTCTGCAAAGGGATCAAATCTGGTTTTAACGATTCTGCTGCAAAACCCTATGAATGCTTCGACTAGGCTCAGCATGAACGGAAAAACTCAAATTATTTCAAGCACTTCTCCGTTCGTCCTGAGGCTCTCGAAGGATGAACGGAGAGTTTTGCAGCAGAATCGTTTTAGCCAAACTTTGCTTTTGCCTAAAGAAGCGGGTATTATTTCTGCTGATCGGATCAGCACTCTATTTGGAGACAGACATGGGAAATGTGCAAACGATAACAAGTCAGACGTGGGAGCAGGAGGTTATTAAATCTTCCGATCCCGTCATGGTCGATTTCTGGGCGCCCTGGTGCGGACCTTGCAAGATGATTGCACCGGTGGTGGAAGAGTTGGCGACGGAATACGCAGGCCAGTTGAAAGTGTGCAAACTCAATACGGATGAAAACCCAGACATCAGCAGTCGATATCAGATCATGGGGATTCCGAGCCTTCTTTTCTTTAAAGATGGGGCAGTGCAAGATAAAATCGTGGGCGCCGCTTCCAAAACCCACTTGAAATCCAAAATTGACGCCGTCATTGCCTGAACCGATATGCAATGCTCAGAGAACTCCGTGTTCAAAACTATGCGATTGTAGATGAAATCTCTCTAACCTTCTCCGGCGGGTTCAACGTGATTACCGGTGAGACAGGGGCCGGGAAGTCGGTTTTGGTAGACGCCATCTCCCTCCTCCTGGGGGGGCGCTCCTGCGTGGAAGAGATTCGTGCAGGCGCGGAAGAGGCCGTGCTGGAGGCCCGCTTTGATTTATCCGATCCCGCCGACAACCCCTCTGTCGCACCCCCGCAAACGGAATTGATTCTAAAGAGAATCCTCTCCCGAACGGGCAAAGGCCGCTCCTATCTCAACGGATCTCTGGCCCCCCTCTCCTCCCTCAAAGAAATCGGTCAAAAGCTTACGGAAATCCATGGGCAGCATGAGCATTATCACCTGTTGGACGCCACCCGACAGTTGGAACTGCTGGATGCCGCAGGCGCACTCACTGCGCGACGGGATGCGTACGCCGTGCAGTATCGCCGCTGGATACAACTCAAAAGCGAGCAGGCCGAATGGCAGCGGCAGGTCGAAACGCTCCTGCGCCAGGCGGACTTTTTGCGCTATCAACTTGCCGAAATCCAGGGCGCTCGGCTTCAGCCGGATGAAGAAGCTGCGCTCCTCAAAGAAGCGCAGCTTTTAAAGAACGGGGAGACGATCTTATCGGGCGCGCAGGGCGCCTACGCGCTTTTGGTTGAAGAAGGGGCTATTTTAAGCCAACTGGATGCGGCGGGGCAGGCAATCCACCGTTTGCATGAGGCCGCCAGCGACGCGCAACCTGAATTGGAACTTTGGGAGACGGCACGCATTCACTTAAAAGAGCTGGGTGCCCTGCTGCGGGAGCGGTTTCTGGAGGTGCGACATGATCCAAACCGGCAGAACGAAGTTTCCGAACGGCTCTACCTGATTCAACAGCTAAAGAAAAAATATGGGCCTTCCTATGAGGCCCTCTTTCATTTTCAGCGGCGGCTGGAAGCGGAGCTTGCATCCCTGTCCGATCCTGAAGCGCGTCTGGCCGAATTCCAGACCCAAATCGCCGAAGTCGAGGCCGTTTGTCAGACGGAGGCCCGTGCACTCTCCGGGGAGAGGCTCGCGTTAAAGGCAAAGTTGGAGAAGAAGGTCAAGGTGGAGATCGACGCCCTGGGGATGGAGCAGACCACTTTCACGATTGCGTGGTGCGAAACGGCCCTTTCGGAAGCGGGGATGGATCGGATGGACTTCCAAATTGCGTTGCCGGGCGAGCCTCCGCAGGGCCTTGGAAAAGTTGCATCGGGGGGGGAGTTGTCACGGATCATGCTGGCGCTCAAGGTGGTGCTGTCGGAGTCGGACCCCATCCCGACGCTGATTTTTGACGAAGTGGACGCAGGCGTAGGCGGAGGGGTTGCGGAACGAATTGGCCTGCGCCTCTCGCGTCTGGCCCGGTCTCACCAAATTTTCTGCATCACGCATCTGCCCCAGATTGCGCGATTTGCCCAACATCATTATGTGGTCCAAAAAAAACTGGGCAGCCGCATCGTGACCTCAATGCGGGAACTTTCGGAGGGGGAGCGCGTTGCGGAGTTGGCGCGAATGTTGGGCGGGGTCACGATTACTCCCCTCACACTCCGTCACGCCGAAGAGATGATCCGGACTCCCCCTCCGGCGTGACCGTGTCTGTGCCGTCCGACCTCCTCTTAGGAGGATTCCCCGTTCTCGACACGTCTCTCGCTCCGGCACAAAAAATAGAGGGGAACGAGGGTCAGCGCCAGGTAGCTGATCCCCATGCCGACCCAGGCGGCCATCTGCCAAAGCGCCGCAACGAATGCCGCAGGCGCGGAGAGATAACGGATTGCCCAGGGCACGATCAAGTCCAAAAAGGTACTGCCAAAAGCGAGGAGGATCACCGTCATTTTAGCCGTGCGGGAGAGCGGCACGGCAATAAAGAGATGCGTCAGGACGAGCAGAACGACCCCTTCGATATAGGCGTGGAAATGGGTGACTTCCAATAGCTCGACAAACTCCTTTGGGAAGGCCATCTCTTCGCCCTCCGCACCTCGGTAGTGACGAAGGATATCGGTCACACCGGGACCGACCCGTTCGATTGAAATCAGGATAAAGCTAGCGTGGCCAACCAGGGCAAAGACCAGAAACAGGGCGTAGATCCAGCGAATTTCCAACGAGGCCTGATCCAACCAGGCGCTTTTACGGATGAAATTTTTCACGGTTTGTACACGACCTCAAAGACAGACAACGCCTTGCGCACCGCATGGACGGCCGCGCGAGAAGAAAGGGTTGCGCCGCTAATGGGCTGGATGTCCCCGCCCAGGCGCAACGCATCCGCTTTCGTTTTCATGGAGAACTGTTTCGTGAATCGTCTATATCGGACTTCAGACCCCTCGGATTCCCGGTAGATCAGGACTTCCACCCCCAGGATGGCGCCCGTCGGCGCAATGCCGATGAGGAATGTGATCGGGCGCTCTTTCCCGATGACGTCCAGCGTCATCGCATAACCAACGACGGCTTCCCCCTGGCGTCCGATGCGAAACTGAAAACGGGATTCAGAAAAGGTCCGACCCACCTGCTTTTGGGCCTGTTTTAACTGCGCCGCAGAGAGCACGCGCTCGTCCGTGTCGAAGCGGTCGGCATCGGGCATCATGGCCCGCAGCGCCTCATCCTCCGTCATATAGACAACGGCGGCCCATGCCTTCCACGGAACCAACAGACTCAGCACCACACTCGCGGCCATGGCCAGAAAGTGTCTCCGGCTGGGCGCCAGCAAGGGGATGTCGCAGGTGGAGCCGCCTTCCGTCACAACCCAACCCCATGTGTCAGAAAAGCCCTCCAGGAAATCCGAATGTCCCAAGATAAAAGCCGCCGTGGAGAGGGCGTCTGCGGCCATTGCGGTTTTCGCGGTGACGGTGGCACTGATTGCGACCTGTGCGGGGCAGCCTGTTTTGGAATCAATGAGATGGCTATATCGTTGTCCGTCGCGCATAAAAAACTGTTCATAATCTCCGGAGGTGGCCAGGGCTGCATTGCGCAGTGGGACAAGTCCGAGAGTCGCATCGGGCTGCCTGGGATGGCGCACCGCAATGGGCCAGGATTCGTCTCCCCAGGCGACACTGGTGCTGCCGCAATGAACCAGGCCGCGTGCGACGCCTGCGGACTTGAGTGTATGAACGGCTCGGTCGATGGCATACCCTTTTCCAATGCCGCCGAGATTCAACTCCATCCCCTCGACCCGACGCTCTACGCCATCGTCACACAGCTTCAGATTTCGGAAGCCGGAGCGTTGCAGTGCGGCCGCAATCGCATCAGGACGAGGAAGGGATGGGTCTGGGTCTGGTTTTCCCGGACCGAATCCCCACAGCCGGATGAGCGGCCCCAACGTCGGATCAAAGGCCCCGTCGGTGATTTCAGCGTATCGAAGCGCCTGGGCTGTGACATCGCGAACTTCCGCAGAAAGGGGGACAAAGGGGTCGCGGGAGACATTAAAGCGGGCCAGTTCGCTCTCTTTCCGATAAACGGAGAGGAGCGATTCAATGCGGGCCATTTCGGAAAAGGCGGTCGAGAGGGCGGGTCGGCAGACCGTCGAATCTCCAAAAACGGTGATTTCAACGGGGGTGCCCATCAAGTATCGGACTCTTCGGAAATAATGGTTCATAAGAGGGGGTAGGATAGCACGGTCAGAGGTGCAATAACAGGAGATTGTAATGGCAGGGCGACGGCAAAGGGCGAAGGTTACGCATCCAATACAAAAGATGGTTGAATCCATTTGACTTCGTGAAGGGGGCCGTGCTAGCGTGCATCCAAGGTCGTTGTCCTTCTTTCTTGAGACTTCGATTCGTCGTTTTGCAGGCCGTTTTATGAGGGATTTAAGGAACGTTCATCCATTCATTATTTGAAGGACAGGGAGGTCTGATGCCCAGTTATCGTGTATTGCCCGGTCCGGAGGCATTTTTGCCGCCCGCTGCGGCTTGTATGGGCGTCCGTCTGCCCGATCCGGGGCAGGCGCATATTCACGGAGAAATTGTCCAGGAGGGGGTTGCTTTGGAAGAAGCGGCCCGGAAGCTGCTTTCGGCCAAAGTGCCCACCCTTTTTCCGGGGCCGCTGGTGTTGTGGAATTGGAACCACAAGTCGGCGCTGAAGGCCGCCGCCATTAAAGCCCTGTCCGATGAATTGAAGGCGCACAATCCCGGTTCTCTGCTCATTCCCATGCCAGACTATCGGCCCAAATATCCCAAGATCAATCCCGAAGTCGAAATCAATCCCAATCATCCGAATCTAACCATCTGGCACAACAAGATTGATGTCTGCATGTTTGTTGGCGTACACTGTCACCAAGCCAATCTTTCGTTGAAGATCATTCGGGGTGGAACGTCCTGCTATACGATTGCCATGTGCGCGCAGGCCGGACATGAGGACGCCATGCTTTCATTTCGGGATGCCACGCCGGAAAAAATATGGGCATTGTTGGATGCCGTCAAGCGGCTTCGGGCGTCTGAAGAGATCAAGATTCAAAATGGGTCGGCTCCCGTTTGTGCGGTGGCATAAGCGCGCCCGATCTTTAAAATCACGTCCATAATCCAGACGTAAAGGAGGCCCGATGGAGACGAAATCGCTAATCGGAACATTCAACAAAAAAGGTCAACGGATCGTTGACATTGAACATATGATGTTTGAAGCGCCGCGCCAATCCCATTTTATGACGGGGAGCGAAGTCGTGCGCGAAGCCATCCGACGGGCGAGCGTGGATGTCTCCGTCGCCTACCCGATCACCCCGCAGAGCGAAGCGGCGGCGATGGTGGGCGACCTGTATGTCGAAGGATATGTCGGGGAGTATTTCCGGGGAGAGAGCGAATTTGCCGTGATGTCGCAGTGCGCCGGTGCCGCGTTTGGGGGTGCCCGTGTTTTTACAACGACTTCTGGGCCGGGCACCTTGCGGGCCTATGAGAATTTTCCGATGTGGGTCGGTTCCCGCCTCCCGATCATGATTAACGTCATGGTGCGTGGCGTGAATTCTCCCCTGAATATTCAACCCGACACCCTAGAGATTGGATTGATCATTGATACCGGTATGCTCATCTGGCATGCCGAGACGGGCCAGGAGTTGTTCGACTACCTTTTAAAGGGCTACATGGTGGCGGAAGAGCCGGATGTTCATATTCCGATTGCCGTCGTGATTGATGGGTTTTTTGTGAGTCACACCAAAGATACGGTGCTGCTTCCATCGGCCGACTTGGCCTTGACGCCCTACGATCCCTATCGCTCCCCTGTGCCCTGCATGGACATGGAAGTGCCGCCGGTTCGGATGATGCGAGACCCGTTTGTCATGAAGAGCAACTATATCAGCTATGCCACGCACGCCAGTTGGCAGCAGGAAACGCGTGCCGCCTGCGAGCGCTCTCGAAAACACACGATCCGGCTTTTGGGCGGGCTGATTGAAGAAGAAAATTCGGATGCCGATGTGCTCATCGTCTCTTCCGGGACGGCGGTGGCGCAGGGGCGAGAGGCGATTCGGCTCTTGGCCGAAGAAGGGATTCGTGTCGGCATCGTCAAGCTGAAAACCTTGCGTCCCTTTCCGACGGAAGAACTTCGTCAGGCCACCAAAAATGCCAAACTCATTTTCGTGCCGGAGTTCAATGTCGTTGGTTGGCTGGGGCGCGAGATCAAGGCCGCCCTTCCAGATAATCACCGCGTGATTTCAGGCCCACATGTGGCGGGAGGGATGACCATGCCGCCTGAAGTCATTGTTGAAGAGATCAAAAGGACGCTGCACAGTCTGGCAAAAGAGGAGGTCACCCGATGAGTAAGGAAAAAATCCGCATCAATCAAGAATTCTACGACATCATGCCGCCGGAATATCAGGAGCTGGTGGAGAGCGCAACCTATGGGAAAGAGGGGCGTGGATGGAAAGATGTGGGGATCGCCAAGGAGTTGATCGAAGAGCATTCCTTGTGTGCTGGGTGTCCCGAGTCGATTGCTTTCCGATACGTGCTGGCGTGTCTTCCCAACCCAGAAGATACGGTGATGGTTGGGTCCACCGGCTGCACCAGTCTGGTCTTCCCCCATGTGGCGCTACACAACATCCACTCCTTGTTCGGAAATCAAAACGCTGTGGCCTCCGGTCTCAAGCGTGCCCTGACCTATCGGTTCCCCGGAAAGATCAAGGACGTGGTTGTGCTGGCGGGCGACGGCGCGACGGTGGATATTGGGTTGGACATGACCCTGCAATCTTGGTTTCGTCAGGAGAAGTTTCTCACCATCTGTTTTGACAACGAGTTGTATGCCAACACGGGTGGGCAGGAGTCGGGCCTGATGCAGAAGGGGTTTGTCTCCAAGATGGCGCCTGCCGGAAAAAAGTTTGACAAGGTGCGCCTGCCTGAAATTGCCCAGGAATCGGGTTGTCATTACGTCGCCACGATGACGGTCAGTAAGCCCAATCGCGTGGAAAAAGCGATCCGACAGGGAGTGCTCATTGCCCGAGAAATCGGACCGACATACCTTCAGCTCTATACTCCTTGCATCCTAGAAATCGGGAAGCAGATGATGGAAGGGCTACAGGAGATGCGTGACTCCGAAGGACCGGGTGAGCGGTTTGCCTTCAAAGAATACATGTCCGAAGAGGCCAAGCAATATCTCGCCAGCATTGAGGCCGATAAAAAGCCTGCTGCTGCCATTGCGGCGAGGGCGTAGCACACTTTTATCTCGTAGGTTTCGGGGGAGGGCAATTCATGCGAAAACGAGTGAACATCCGTTTGTCCGGACTGGGAGGACAGGGAGTGGTGACGTCGGCTCATGTGTTGGCGACGGCAGCCTCAAAGGATGGTAAGCAGGCGATCTCCAATCCTTTTTTCGGGGCTGAAAAAAGAATGGCCCCTGCCGAAAGCTATGTACGGATTGCCGAGGAGCGAATCTATGATCGTGGGGAGTTGGTTTATCCCGACATCATTATGATTTATCATCCGCAGGTGATTACCTACGGGAAGTGCTATACCATGCCGTTCTATTCCGGGATCAAGAAGGGCGGACTGCTCATCATCAACTCTGACAGTCCGCTTCCACTTCTGGACGAAGACCTCCGGTTTCTGGAGGAAAGTAACGTTCCGATTTTCTATGTACCAGCCACCACGGTGGCAATTGATATAGCGGGGACGGAACTGGCCAGCAATATGGGGATGATCGGAGCGGTCATGGGGGCGACCAAGATCGTTACGATGGAGGGCATGGACGCCGCCATTCAGGATCGATTCGGGAAAAAGTATGTCGCGTCCGGAGGCACCGCAACCCTGGATGAGGCCATCAAGAAGAAGTTTGCCAAAAAAGAGCAGCTTCTGAAGAAAAACATGGACACAATCAAAGCGGGTTATGACATGGGTGTTGCCTGGGCCGAAAAACTCCAGGAGGCCGTGCTGGTCTAAGGACTCGTCCATGAATAACATCCACACGAAGGGCAAACGAGTCGCCCTGTTTGCAAGGCGCGAGGAGCGCGCATACCCTTTGGTATGTAAGCGATGAGCAACGCAGCAAACAGGCCCGACTGGGGATGTTATTCATGGACGAGACCTAAGTGTTTCGGACTGCAGTGTGCTTCGCAAAGCCCCCGTCTGTGGTTTTAGCCCGTCCCAAAAGACGGTTGAGCGATTGCCTTAAAATTAACCTGGAAAATTAGAATGTATTCTGTTGCTGAAGTTATTGACGAAGCGTGTGTCGCAAATAAGGGGTGTCGCCTCTGCATTATGTATTGTCCGGAGGCTGACACCATTCTTTTGAATAAAGAGAAAAAAGTGGCCTATGTGGTCGAGCCGCGATGCAAAGGCTGTGAGTTGTGCGTGGTCGTTTGCTCCGCCGCAAAACATAACGCCATTCGACTGGTTCATCGCTAAACCGGACGGTTTTTACAGGCCCCCGTGCCTTGTATGGGGGCCTTTTTTACGGCGCACGTATTAAGGTGGGGGGGTCAGAATGGACTTGAAGCACGCATTTGACGGGGTTCTTAATGCGATGGACACGCTCAGCCATGCCTTTTCCGAGCATCTGGAGGAATTGCGCCGGGACGGAAAGAGCGAAGAAGAAATGCAGGCCCTGGTCAGGGGTGCTCTGGCTATGAAGGATGCGGCTTCAATTTATCTCTCTTGGGCCAAACACTATCTCTCAGAATTCGATAGAGTTGACGGATGGAATCCGGACGATGAATCGATCCTGGTGGATGAATAGTTCTCCCTCTGCCCCGCGCGATCCACCCCCGCCTAACGTTATTCCCGCATGTCTCCATTTTGGATTCCAACCTTCTCTGGCAATGACAATTTTAACCATTGACAATGGGTTAATTTGTATACCCTAATGGTTCCATTAAGTAACCACTATGGAGGTTGCCATGCCGAACATCACCGTAAAAAACATCCCGGACGGGTTGTATCAAAATCTCAAGCGAGCGGCCACGGTTCATCATCGAAGTATCAACAGCGAAATCATCGTTTGTCTGGAGCAGATGCTGCGGAGCCGGAAGGTGAACCCGGAGGAGGTCATTGCACAGGCGCGGTTGCTGCGTGAAAAAGTCCTCCCATACCCCATCACGGACGAAGAACTCACCGCCGCCAAGCGCGTGGGCCTTCCGTGATCGTGGTGGACTCCAACATGCTGGTCTACTTGTACCTGTCTCCGGAGCGTTCCGCGCAGATGGAGCGCGTCCTGCTGCAGGATACGGAATGGATCGCGCCATTGCTCTGGCGCAGTGAGTTCCGCAATGTGTTATCGCTCTACATCCGAAGACGGCTTCTTGCGTTGGAAATCGCTCATCAAATGATGGACAGGGCACTCCATTTCATGGAGGAACGTGAATACACCGTAGCCTCTTCGCATGTCCTAAACTTGGCCAATCAAAGCACCTGTTCTGCGTATGATTGTGAGTTTGTCGCACTGGCACTCGACATGGATGCGCCGCTCCTGACGTCGGACCAACAGGTTCTTGCGCAGTTTCCAGAAACGGCCCTCTCGCCAGAGCGGTATCTTTCATCAATCTGAAGTCCCACTCGTAACGTCACCCTTAAACCCACAAGGAGACCCTTCTTAAATGAATAACGCCATTTTGTTTTCGTTTGCCTGCGCTGCCATTGGCATTGCCTATGCCGGTTATCTGTCGTCATGGATCATGAAACTTGATCCCGGAACGGAGAAGATGCGGGCCATTCAGGCGGCCATCCACGAAGGGGCGCAGGCCTACATGTTGCGCCAGTTCAAGGCCGTGGCGGGTGTGGCCGCCGTCCTCTTTGCGCTGCTTTGGGCGGCGGGGGCCTGGTCGGAATACTTTGGATTGTTGACGGCGATGGGTTTTCTGGTGGGCGGTACGGCGTCGGCGATTTCCGGCTACATCGGAATGATGGTGGCCGTTCGCGCCAACGCCCGCACGGCACAGGCGGCGCATCAGGGCATGAACGCTGCACTTCAGGTGGCCTTCCGAGGCGGGGCGGTGACCGGATTGCTCCTCATCGGCCTGGGTCTTCTGGCTGTTACCGGGTTTTACACCGTCGCCGTTTCGATGGTGGGTGAGGCGAAGACCATCCCCGCGCTGCTGTCTTTGGGATTGGGCAGCAGCCTCATCTCCCTCTTTGCGCGTGTGGGCGGGGGGATTTATACAAAGGCCGCCGATGTCGGCGCCGATCTGGTGGGCAAGGTGGAGGCTGGCATTCCGGAGGACGATCCGCGCAATCCCGCCGTCATCGCCGACAACGTGGGCGACAACGTGGGCGACTGCGCAGGCATGGCCGCCGACTTGTTTGAAACCTACGCCGTCACCACCGTGGCCACCATGGCGCTCTCACATCTGCTTTATCCCGCATCCCAAGACGCGCTCCTCTTCCCGCTTGTGTTGGGGGGCATTGCGATTCTCACGACGATCATCGGCAGTTGGTTTGTGAAATTAAAGGAAGGCGGCGGCATCATGTCTGCCCTCTACAAGGGCTTCGTGGTGACCGGCATCCTCTCTGCTGCCGCCTTTTATCCGCTCACGATGCGGATGATGGACGGCGTTGGCGGCATCTCCGGCATGAATTATTACCTCTGCGCCCTGGTGGGCCTCGCCGTCACAATGGCGCTGGTGGTCATCACCGACTATTACACCGCGAAGAAATTCTCCCCCGTTCAGGAAATCGCCCAGGCCTCCGTCACCGGACATGGCACGAATATCATTGCGGGTCTGGCCGTCTCGCTCCAATCCACGGCACTTCCGGTCCTGGTCATTGGCGCGGCGATTCTGGCCAGTCACGGCCTTGCTGGACTGCTGGGCGTGGCGATTGCCGCCGAGGCCATGCTGACGATGGCAGGGATTGTGGTGGCCATTGATTCGTTTGGGCCGATCACCGACAACGCGGGGGGCATCGCAGAGATGGCCCACATGGACAAGGCGGTGCGCGACGTGACCGATCCGCTGGATGCGGTCGGCAACACGACCAAGGCCGTCACGAAGGGCTATGCCATCGGCTCGGCGGCACTCGCGGCGATTGTGCTTTTTTCGGAATATGTCCGGTCGGTTTCGGCGGGGAAAGCGGCGATGGTGTTTGATCTGGCCGATCCGATGGTGCTGGTCGGGCTTTTCATTGGCGGGATGTTGCCCTTCCTCTTTGCTGCGTTTCTGATGAAGGCGGTGGGGCAGGCGGCAGGCTCGGTTGTGGAAGAGGTGCGCCGTCAATTCCGAGAGATCAAGGGCATCATGGATGGCACCGGCAAGCCTGAATATGGCCGTTGTGTGGACATCGTCACCCGCGCCGCACTTTCCAAAATGATGATTCCCTCGCTCATTCCCGTCCTCACGCCAGTGGGGGTGGCCTTTACGTTGGGGCCGAAGGCGCTGGGTGGTGTGCTGGTCGGCAGCATCGTCACCGGCCTGTTTGTGGCCATCTCAATGACCTCCGGCGGTGCGGCCTGGGACAATGCCAAGAAGTACATCGAAGAGGGACACCACGGCGGCAAGAAGAGTCTCGCACATCAAGCCGCAGTCACCGGCGACACCGTCGGCGACCCCTACAAAGACACCGCCGGCCCCGCCATCAACCCCATGATCAAGGTCATCAACCTGGTCGCCGTCCTGCTGGGCACGCTGCTGTTTGCGTAAGCGATGATGTGGCGGCAGGGCCGCTACATCATCCCCCCAAGAGGCGCGCTGATCAGTCGCGTGGATCGCGTCGATTTTGAGTGCTTGCCAGCGTTGAAACAGGCGCGTACAATCCCCGCATGAAGACCGTCACGCTTACCGCACATTTCAACGGCGAAAGCATCCAACTCGACGAGCCGTTTGCGCTGCCTGCCGACGCACGGCTCCTCGTCACGGTCTTACCTGAGAGCCTGTCCGATTCCGAACGGCAGGGGTGGTATGCGCTCTCTAAGGCTGGTCTGTCTCGTGCTTATGCGGACGACGAGCCCGATTATCCGAC
>CAZQIT010000152.1:0-3487 GCA_964592995.1 uncultured Nitrospirota bacterium
GGGAGCGTTTTTAAGTGCCTACGATTAATCAGTTGACAAAAAAAGGGCGAGTCATCGCCCGGACCAAGACAAAAAGTCCTGCCTTAAAGAGATCTCCGCAGAAGCGGGGCGTCTGTGTGCGGGTGTACACGACCACGCCCAAGAAGCCGAATTCCGCCCTGCGAAAGGTCGCGCGCGTGCGCCTGACCAACGGCATGGAGGTGACGTCCTACATCC
This sequence comes from uncultured Nitrospirota bacterium, assembly GCA_964592995.1. Taxonomy (GTDB): domain Bacteria; phylum Nitrospirota; class Nitrospiria; order SBBL01; family CAZOFZ01; genus CAZOFZ01. Next base: position 217 of record CAZQIT010000152.1, read on the forward strand.
CGGGAGTTGGGCACAATCTTCAAGAACACTCCATCGTTTTAATCCGAGGCGGAAAAGTGAAGGACCTGCCGGGTGTCCGTTATCATATTGTACGAGGCGCGATGGACACCGTCGGGGTACAGGGGCGAAAGCAGGGTCGGTCGAAGTATGGCGCAAAAACCCCAAAGTAGTCACGGGGATGGCGCTTCGAGTATCCGGCTCCGTTTAAGTCCACTTTAAATTAAAGCGATGGCAGCACTGTCTGTCGTGCTGCCATTTTTATTTTTGTAGACCAGCGAGGCGAATATGCCCAGGAGAAGAGCAGTTGTTCCACGGGAGGTCCTTCCGGATCCCCGTTACGGTGAAAAGCTGGTGTCTCGGTTTGTGGGCATCCTCATGCGAAAAGGGAAGCGCAGTATCGCAGAGTCGATCTGTTATGGCGCATTCGGGCTGATCCAGAAGAAAAGTGGTTCGGACCCGGTGAAGGTGTTCAAGGCGGCGATGGAGCATGTCAAGCCTGCAGTCGAAGTCAAGTCTCGGCGCGTGGGTGGGGCTTCCTATCAGGTTCCAATTGAAGTGCGTCCGGGCCGTCGCGTCAGCTTGGCGCTGCGTTGGATTATGCAGCAGGCCCATAAGCGCGCGGGGAAGAGCATGGAGGAGAAGTTGGCCGCCGAGCTTCTGGACGCCTCAAACAACACGGGTGGCGCTGTAAAAAAACGGGAAGACACGCATCGCATGGCCGAGGCCAACAAGGCCTTCTCCGCTTATCGGTGGTAAGAGGTTTTAGTGAAGTGGTAATGATATGGGTCGTGATTATCCATTAGAAAAGACGCGCAATATCGGCATTATGGCGCACATTGATGCCGGTAAGACGACGACGACCGAACGGATACTCTTCTACACCGGGGCCACGCATCGTATCGGCGACGTCGATGAGGGCACCACGACCACCGATTGGATGGAGCAGGAGAAAGAGCGCGGCATCACGATTACTTCTGCGGCGATTACCTGTCACTGGAAAAATCACCGGATCAACATCATCGACACACCCGGCCATGTTGATTTCACGATTGAGGTGGAGCGTTCGCTGCGCGTGCTGGATGGCGCCGTGGCGGTGTTTGACGCCGTTCAGGGTGTGGAGCCGCAGTCCGAAACCGTCTGGCGTCAGGCCGACCGCTACAGTGTGCCGCGCATGGCGTTCATCAACAAGTTGGATCGCACGGGTGCCGACTTTTTTATGAGCGTCCAGAGCATGGTGGATCGCTTGGGTGCGCGACCCGTGCCCATCCAGATTCCCATTGGCTGTGAGTCTGCGTTTCGAGGCCCGGTGGATCTCATCAATATGAAGGCCGTCTTTTTTGATGATGAAACCCTGGGGGCAAAGTTCGTTGTCGATGAGATTCCGGCGGAGCTGGTCGCCCAGGCGAAAGAATACCGTGAGAAGATGATTGAGGCGTTGGCAGACTGCGACGACCGAATCATGGAAAAGTTCCTCAATGGCGAGACGCCCACCATTGATGAAATCAAGGCGGCGCTGCGTGCCGGCACGTTGTCACAGAAGATCGTTCCCGTGTTGTGTGGGACGTCCCTGAAAAATAAGGGGGTGCAACTGCTTATCGATGCGGTGCTGGATTTTCTCCCCTCGCCGCTGGATATGCCCGAACTAAAGGGCCTGGACCCCAAAACGGGTGGCGAGTTGGTGCGTCATAGGCGCGACGACGAGAAGTTTTCTGCGCTGGCCTTTAAGATCATGACCGACCCGTATGTGGGACAGCTCACGTTCTTTCGTGTCTACTCCGGCGTGCTCCAGGCGGGTTCGTATGTGTACAACACGGCCCAGGGCAGCAAGGAGCGGATGGGGCGCATTCTAAAGATGCATGCCAACAAGCGGGAAGACATCAAGGAAGTCTATTCCGGCGACATTGCCGCTGCAGTGGGCCTGAAAGGGACCCGAACGGGCGACACGCTCTGCGACGAGAATCATCCCATTCTGCTGGAGGTGATGACATTCCCAGAGCCGGTCATCTCCATGGCGATTGAGCCGAAGACGAAGCCCGACCAGGAAAAGATGGGCATCGCACTTCAGAAGTTGTGTCAGGAAGATCCATCGCTCAGGGTGACGACGGACGAGGAGACGGCTCAAACCATTATTTCCGGCATGGGCGAGTTGCACCTGGAGATCATCGTTGACCGAATGAAGCGCGAGTTTAAGGTCGAGACGAACGTCGGTAAACCGCAGGTGGCTTATCGCGAGACGATTCAGGGCAAGGCCGAGGCCGAGGGCAAGTACATTCGGCAGACGGGCGGGCGCGGGCAGTATGGCCATGTTTGGCTGACGGTGGAGCCGCGAGAGGCGGGGACGGGGTTTGAATTCGTCAACAAAGTCGTCGGTGGCGCGATTCCCAAAGAATACATCCCCGCAGTGGAGAAGGGGATTGTGGAGGCACTCTCGAACGGGGTGATGGCGGGTTATCCGATGGTCGATCTTCAGGTCACGCTCTTTGATGGCTCGTACCATGATGTGGATTCGTCCGAGATGGCGTTCAAGATTGCCGGGTCGATGGGATTTAAGGAGGGGGTGCGTCGGGCATCACCTGTACTTCTGGAGCCGATCATGGACCTGGAGGTGATTGTGCCGGAAGAGTACATGGGGGATGTCATCGGCAGCCTCAGCGCAAAACGCGGGCAGATTGTTGGGATGAAAGTACGGGCCGGAGCGCAAGTCGTGTCGGCGTTTGTGCCACTCTCCGAGATGTTTGGCTACGCGACCGATCTTCGGTCGATGACGCAGGGACGTGGCGTCTTCACGATGCAGTTTGCGCGCTACGATGTGGTGCCGAAGAACGTCTCCGAAGAGATTGTAGCGAAGAATCAGGGGATTAGCAGGCGGTAGATTTCCATATTATCACTCGATAATATTCCAAGGAGGGGTCATCATGGCGAAGGCGAAATTTGAGCGGACAAAGCCGCATGTGAACATTGGGACGATTGGGCATGTCGATCACGGGAAGACGACATTGACTTCGGCGATCACGAAGGTGTTGGCCCAGAAAAAGTTTGCCGAATTCTTGGCCTACGACAAGATTGATAAGGCCCCGGAGGAGCGAGAGCGCGGGATCACGATCGCCATTGCCCATGTGGAGTATCAGACCGAAAAGCGTCATTACGCCCATGTCGATTGCCCCGGCCATGCCGATTACGTCAAGAACATGATTACGGGCGCGGCCCAGATGGACGGCGCGATTTTGGTGGTCTCCGCCGCCGATGGCCCGATGCCGCAGACACGGGAGCA
>CAZQIT010000153.1:0-18939 GCA_964592995.1 uncultured Nitrospirota bacterium
CATCGCTCTTCCCACACAGGGCTGTGGAAAAAATCCACACTTCTGTGGAAAAATGCCCCATCGTTGCAGTTTTCGAGTGACCCGAATACAATCAGTCGTTCATCTTTTCAGGATACCACTCACTCGTTCAGGGGCAACAAGGAAGGTCCCGCGCAGAAATAACCTAACAGAAATACCTATACTATGGGTGTTCTACCCAGATTTCCCCGTTCGAGGTGGTCTCTTTTTTCCAGATGGGCGTTGTTTTTTTCAGGGTGTCGATACACCAGGCGCAGGCCTGAAAGGCCTCCGATCGGTGCTGCGCACCGACCGCAACGAAGACGATATGATCGCCGATGGGAATCTCTCCCACCCGGTGAATCAGGGTGACTTCGATGATGTCATGTTCTTTTAGCGCCTGAGTGCGAATCTCCGCGAGGCGTTCTTCGGCCATTTTCGGATAATGTTCAAATGCGATTCGGGAAACATCCCGACCCTGCGAGAAGTCGCGCGCTGTCCCCAAAAAGGTGACCACGGCGCCGATCCGTCTGGAGGTGCCTTGAATCTTCTGGATTTCGGATGCAATGTCGAATGCTTCGATTTGAATACGGACGTGATCGGCAAGGGCGGAGACTGTGCCGCCTGAAAAAGGGGGAAGCAATGCCACCTCATCGCCGTGGTGTAGGCGTTCCGTCTCGCTGGCCATTTTCTGATTGACGGCGACAACGACTTTGCCCGTCTGCAGGGCGGCTCGCAGTGCGGGAAGATCGTGTTGTAATTGCGCGATCAGCGCACCCACCGAGAGACCCTCCTGAACAGGGATCGACATCTCTTCCACCCCCACGAGGGTTCGAAGATGTGCAAAGAACAGGACCCGAATATCCGTGGGTCTGGACATGGGATGCGGCACCGTGAGGCAAACAAACCGCATCGCGACGCGCTACCCCCGTCGCGATGCGGCGACGCCTTCTGCACTACCCCTTTAGGTGGATGACCCGCGCCACCACCTGCCCCCCCTCTTCACGGATTTTCATCTTGACCTTATCCCCCACTTTGAGATCGGAGAGGGACTTCAGCGTTTTTCCAGCCTTGATTTGAGTCTCCTTCGTGAGATGAATCACGACCGGTTCTTTCTTCCCCTTCTGAAGGGTGAGACTGTTGGTGGCCGTGTCAATGGCCGTCACGTGACCCGTTATCTGCCGAGTCCCTCCCTTCTTCAGATTCTCGGCCTTCTTTTTGACTTTGGCGTCCGTCACGTCTGCGGTGTCCTGTGCATGCTTCATCTCCGACTCCACCGCTCCTGCGGCGACCCCCATTTTATCGGTTGCAGCATCTGTTACCGATTGGATTTTTTTTGCAGTTGCGGTTTCCGCCTCAGACTGGGCCGCCTTCGCGGCAGCCGCACCCATCCCGGATAGCCCCGTTGGGTCTCCCGCCGCTTTTGCGACAACGGCCGTTGCGAGAGACAGTCCGAACAACACCAACATCCAACGAATCCCTTTACTTGTTACCATGATCTTTCTCCCCCATGATGGTGACGACTTAATCAGTATCCCCCTTCGGTCCACCGAACGAAACAGCGTATTATAGCATCAGGAAGCCCTGCAGCACAAAGTGGGCGCCATTGGCTTGCGGGGCTTTTGTCTGATTGTGTATGATGGGGGCATTGGGAGAGACGGTGACAAAACGGGTTCCAGTCGATATTGTAACGGGGTTTCTGGGGAGCGGCAAGACGACCCTTCTGGGTCACGCCCTTCGGCATGGCCTGAATGGACAGCGAGTGGCGGTCATCGTCAACGATCTGGCCGAATATAATATCGACGGCCAGGTCTTGAAGGGGATGAACCTGGATCAGATGGTCCAGATGACCAGCGGGTGTGTCTGCTGCTCTGGCATCTATAAAATGGGTCTGGCCATCCAGGAGATTATTGAAACCACCGACCCCTCCCTGATCCTCATCGAAACGTCCGGGGCCGCAGCGCCGGGACCGGTTATATCCGAGCTGAGTTCGTTGGGCTACCCAACAGATGCGGTCATCACAATGGTGGATGCGGAGCATTTTCTGAATCTCCTCAAAGTGGAACCGGTGGTGTCGGATCAGGTGGCCGAGGCCGATTTTCTGGTGATTAACAAGGTGGATCGGGTGACCCCCGATCAGATTGCCCGGACAAAACGCAAGCTGTCGCGTCTCAACCGGCGGGCGCATCAAATTGAAAGCACCCAAGGGCGGGTCCCCTCAGCCGTGCTCTTTGCAACCGGCATCGGACTTTTGCGAAAATCTTCAGGACGTCCCCATGCACATTCGAACGGCGCAGATGAAATTGAACATTTTGTCCTGCCCGCACCGGAATTCCCAGATCGGAGACAGATCACGTCATTCCTGGATCGGCTCCCCCCGAATATCTATCGCGTCAAAGGATTTTTGCGCTTTTCGGATATGCCCCATCCCTGTCTGCTCAACTATGCCTGCGGGCGTTACACCTTAGACCCCTTTCCGCTGCCTGCGGCCCTGGACCCATTGTTGAAGACGCAGATGGTCTTCCTGGGCCGGAATCTGGCCGCATGTCGGCAAAATTTGACGGAGGCGTTGGGACGCACAGCGGCCTGACGAATGGGACGCACAGCGGCCTGACGGATTTGACGATGATGCACGTTTCGATTGATGCCAACGATAAGCTGCACGAGGAGTGCGGCGTCTTCGGTGTCTATGGGCACCCGGAGGCGGGCAACCTAACCTACCTGGGATTGTATGCCCTTCAGCATCGCGGCCAGGAGGCCAGCGGCATTGTCAGCTATGATGGCGATCAATTTTATTACGAAAAAGGGATTGGGCTGGTAGCGGAGGTCTTCTCACCAGAGCGGCTTTCGAGACTGCGAGGATTTTCGGCGATTGGCCATAATCGCTACGCCACAACGGGGGGAAGCCTGTTGGCCAATGTTCAGCCCTTAATTGCCCGATCTGCGCTGGGGAGTCTGGCGATGGCGCATAATGGCAATCTGGTCAACACCGATTCGCTGCGGAGCACCCTGGAGGCGGGCGGGGCGCTCTTCCAATCCACGACAGACAGTGAGGTGATCCTCCACCTGGTGGCCCAGTCCGATCAAAAACGGCTTGTTGACAAAATCAGCGACGCCCTGGGGCGCATCCGGGGGGCCTACTCCCTGCTGTTTCTCTCTCCGGAAGGAATGATCGGCGTGCGTGATCCCTACGGCGTACGCCCTCTATCCCTGGGAAAGATGAAGGAGGGATATGTCCTGGCCTCGGAGAGCTGTGCTTTTGACCTGATCGGGGCCGATTTTGTGCGGGATGTGGAGCCGGGAGAGATATTGGTGATTGGCGAGACGGGGATATCCTCTTTCAAACCCTTTGTCAAAGCGCCAACGGCCCAATGTGTTTTTGAACATGTCTATTTTGCGCGGCCGGACAGCCGCATCTTTTCGCAAAATGTCTATGGTATCCGAAAGCGACTGGGGCGGGAACTCGCGAAGGAGGGAGGGGTGGATGCCGACATTGTGATTGCCGTTCCCGACTCCGGGGTGGCCGCAGCGCTGGGATTTGCGGAGGCTTCCGGCCTTCCCTATGAGAACGGCCTGATTCGCAACCATTATGTGGGAAGAACGTTCATTGAGCCGCAGGAGTCGATCCGAAATTTTGGCGTCAAAGTCAAACTCAATGCGATACGAGAGGTCCTGGAGGGGAAGCGGGTCGTGGTGGTGGATGACTCTATCGTGCGGGGCACCACCAGCCGAAAAATTGTCAAAATGATCCGGATGGCGGGCGCCAAAGCGGTGCATATGCGAATCAGTTCGCCGCCGATTATTTCCCCCTGTTTTTATGGAATCGACACCCCCACCCGTCAGGAGCTGGTGGCCGCCACCCATCGGATTGAGGAGATTCAACAACAAATTCGGGCGGACAGCCTGCACTATCTGTCGATGGAGGGGATGTTTCGCGCGGTTTACAACTCGGAATCGGCGCAGAACAACGATTTTTGCACCGCCTGCTTTTCGGGCAACTATCCGATTCCGTTCACTGACGCAGAGATCGTCCAACTGGGGCTGTTCGATGCCCCGACATGCGGGTCGGCGGGTCGCTGATCACCGATCCCTGATCCCTGATTCTTTTACAGGACGATGTGAGAGGGCCAGTAGGGAGGAAGAGCGTTCACCTCTTTGGGCGCCTTGTCGACCAGGATCGGATCGGCACGGTAGCTGTTCCATCTTCCGCACCTTCCACACCGGCCCGACCACTCGGTGGTGTGATGATCACAGTCCGCACAAAAATAGGGAACCAGTACCCGCTTTTTTAACTTCAGCCCCCTCTTGAAGGCCAATACGGCCTCGTTTAACTCCCCTCGTCGCAGATGCAGATTCCCCAGTACCTTGTGAAGATCGGGGAAATACTCCACCTGCGGCTCAATTTCTGACAAGAGATCGTAGGCGTCATCAATCATTTCGAGACGGTAATAAAGTTTTCCCAGATAAAATCGAAGCACCCTGTCTTGCGGCGCTCGACTGACCGCATTCTGATAGGCGCGCAAGATGCGTTCCGGCTCGCCCATCTCCAGATAAAGGTCTTCCAGGCGGTGCAGGAGGAGGACCTGTCCCGTCATCTCGTAGCCTTTTTCCAGAAGGCGCGCGGCCAGCGTCAACTTGCCCTCTCGAATGTGGAGTTCCGCCAGGCCGATGTGCGCGGGCAAAAACATCTTGTCCCGCTTGATCGCATCCTTGAAGTAATGTCGGGCGCGATCCTGCTGACCCGCTTCGGCCAGACGGACGCCCATTTCGTATTGAATGCCCAGGAGGGTGTCGCTCTCTTTTTTTTGCACATCCATTGTACCTGGCGTACTTGGCAACTTCATGATTTTTTCCTGAACCGCATGGGCCTCTTCCCAACGCGAAAACCGGACATAAATCTCTCGCAAATGTGAGAGCGCTGTGGCATGGGTCTCATCCAGGTGCAGCACCCGCTTGAGAGGGTGAATGGCGTCTTCAAAGCGCTGCGTCTCTTCCATGTCGCGCGAAAGGGCCAGCAGGACTTCGATATTCGCAGCATCCATCTGATGCGCCCTCTGGTGAAGCCGGATCGCCTCGCTGAAGTTCTTGTCGATGCGATGGATTTTTCCCAGTCGCAGCAGGGTGTTGATATGATTGGGATTTAAGGCCAGAATCTTTTGGAAGAACCCGATGGCGTCCGAATGGCGTCGCGCCAGCAGGGCATTCACTGCGTCAGTGTAGTACGCGTTGATCCGGACCTCTTTTTTTTGAAGGCGGGCATATTTCCAGCCTGTGAACAGACTTTTAGTCTCTCGAACACCGATCGCCAGCATGACCACAATGCCCCCGATGGCGGATGAAAAAAGGACCAGTGCCATCACCGGCATCTCGAAGGAGGTCTGGCGCGTGACAAAAAAGGAGACCCGGTCGGTGTTCATCTGCGCCAAGAACCCCAAGACGGCAATGAGGGTGAAAAAAAGAAAGACAAAAAAGGGCATGGGCTGCGCGCTCTCTTCCCTGTGAATGACGGCGCTATCGCGTGTCCGCACGCGTGTCCGCACTGGCGGGCGCACGGGCGGGCGCATTGACGGTACCGCTGGATCGCTTTGATTTCAGTCGGATTGTTGGGGGTGAAACTTGAGTGTCGATTTGAGGCGCGTCGCTCCAGAGACGATCCAGATCATAAAATGCGCGCGCCTCCGTTTTGAAGATGTGGAGGATGACATCTGTGTAATCCATCAGTACCCAGGCGCTCCCCGCAGCCCCTTCCATGTCAGGCAATTTTTCCGTCGGGAAGGCAGCCCGCACAGCGCCCACAATGGCTTGTGCCTGCGGCTCGGACGCAGCCGAGCAAATGACGAAAAAATCGGCCAGTGCGGTGAGCGCCCCGACCTCCAGAACCACAACGCCCTCGGCATGTTTATCGTGTGCCACCCCCGCGATCTGAAGCGCACGTTCCCGTGCCACTTCCGCCGCCGTTTTGTTCCCAGTCTCTTCAGATGCTGCGGTACGCTTCGTCTTTTTCATGTTTGTCATATGGTTTAAGGTCCCCGATAAAATCCGCTTTCAATTATATAGGACTCCACCTGTACCGGCAAGAGGTTGTGCACCGACTCTCCGGCGGCCACTTTTTCCCGAATCTGGCTTGCGGAAATGGGAAGGGCAGCCGTTCCAAGAAAAAAAAGGGTGGTGTTCGCTGCCGTCACAAAATCATAGGCGTCACGTATGCCCAAGTCCATCTGCGATAAGGCGGTGCGGTCAATGGCGCTCAAAAGAGGCAGGTTCGGACAGGACGAAAACGGCACGTCCGGGCGGGTCACAATCACAAAATGACAGAGCGTCAGAAGACGGTCCACCTCCCGCCATGTGCCCAGATCACTGAAGGCATCGGCGCCGATGATGAAAAAAAAGTCGTCTTGTGGAAAGGCTTGTCTCAATCGTTCGAGCGTGTGGACGGTATAAGCCTTCTCCGGAAACCGGCACTCCAAGTCAGACGCCTCACAATGGGGATGCTCCGCAAGCGCCAGTCGGATCATGCTCAGCCGCTGCTCCGCTGTGGGAGGCGCCGACGCCTGTTTGTGGGGGGGAGTACCGCAGGGAATCAGCAGGATTCGGTGAAGATGCAGTCTGTTACGGACGATTTCAACAATGCGCAGATGCCCGTTGTGAATCGGGTTGAAGGTGCCTCCGAGAAGGCCAATGCGCCGGTGCAGGTTAGGACTGGACATCACATACCACAGGGGTTTCGCATTATTACGGCTGGGGGTCGTCGTACCCCCTCATTCTGTGGCTGTGCGAATGGATGAACCCTCCGCATCGACGGTGCAAAGGATGGTTCCGTGATGGAGCGTCAATTGGAGGCGGTCGCCTGCAGCCACCTGGTCTGCGCTTCGGACGACAGCTAGATCGAGCCGTTTCCGCGTGAGGCTGTAGCCCCGGCCCAGGACGGCTAACGGGCTTAAATCGTTCATCCGGGCGGCGCCATGCCGCAACCGCTCCCGCCAAAGGACGAGGCGATGCCGCATCCGCGAAGCCATGCGCCACGCCAGATGCGCCGCCCGATCCCGCTGATGCAAAAGACGCTGGAGGGGGGAGATCAGCCCCCGCGCCGCAGCGTGCATCCGATTCCGTCGGGTCTCCATCTGCCACCGCATCCGCGCGTGTAAGTCGGCCTGCGCCTGCGAGAATCGCGAAAGCACAAGGCGCACACTTCGCGCCACCTCTTCGGCGGCCAGTGACGGCGTGGGCGCGCGCAGGTCGGCGACAAAGTCGGCGAGCGTCACGTCGGTCTCATGTCCCACCGCCGAGATGATCGGCGTGCTGCAGCGGGCGATGGCGCGGGCGACCGCCTCTTCGTTGAACGCCCACAAATCTTCCAGAGATCCACCCCCGCGCGCCACAATGAGCAGATCGGCGCCGGTTTGATCGGCTTGGGTGATGGCGTGGGCAATGGCCGCCGCCGCCCCTTCCCCTTGAACGGGCACGGGCGCGATCTGAATCTGAACCGGCAGCGGACGCAAGACCGACAGCATGTCGTGAATCACAGCACCGGTGGGAGAGGTGATGAGGATAACCGTGCGGGGAAAGCGGGGGATCGGTGTCTTGCGCTCGGCGTCAAAGAGGCCCTCGCTGCGCAATTGCGCCTTGAGCACCTCAAAAGCCGCCTGAAGTGCGCCGACGCCGGCAGGCTCGACGGAATCGACGACCAGTTGATATTCGCCGCGCGGCGCATACAGCGTCAGATGGCCCCGGACACGCACCGTCTGGCCTTCTTTCAGGATGAACTTGAGGAAGCGTCCGCCGCCGCGAAACAGCACCGACCGAATCTGGGCCTCGGCGTCCTTGAGTGTAAAATAGCAATGCCCGGACCCTGCGACCTTGAGACCCGAAACTTCCCCTTCCACCCAGACGTCGGGGAAAAGGCCCTCGATGACCTCCCGCATCTGTGCGGTCAGATCGCCCACCGACCATATCTTCCGCGCAACTGCGAGTGGCAAGGACACGTCGCTCATGGTCATTCCTGGGGTTATCACATTCGCCGGACGGCCTCGTACAGTGCTTGTTGGACGTGTGTTTCATGAAGATGAAACCGTCCCTGCTCTTTCGTTTCCGAAACAAAAGTCAATGATTGCTGCGGGAAAAACCATTGCGCGGCCAACTTCTTGCGACCGCCGCCTCCCACACGCGCAACGCAGCCTCATCCAACCGACCAGACAGTGCTTGATATTTCGCTTCTATTGTCGCCATGTCACCCATGACTCTACCATAGAGGAATGGCTGTTATTGTTCAAGTTACTTCTGCTCGATTCCTTAGCAACAAATAGAACTCAGCCGCCCTTCAAGCCCTGCCTCATCGTAACGATCAATGTGTCGACGAAAACTCCGTTCACATACCCCTAAAAGTCTCGCTGCCTCCTCCTGAAAACCCAATATGAAACTGGACAGATTACGTGTTCTCTACAGGACCGATACGGCGCATTGACAGTACGGAGGGACTTTCCTATAATCCTTTGATCCGCAATCCACCTTCCGGCTCCACAATCGCATCGCGAGGGGAACCATGTCCGACGACATTACTTCTGTGTTGAATGAACGCCGCCTCTTCGAGCCTAAAGAGGTCTTTAGCCAACAGGCGCATGTCAAAAACCTGAAAGCCTATCAACGTCTTTGCAAGCAGGCCGAGAAAGACCCGGAGGGTTTCTGGGGCGGGTTGTCCCATGAGTTGGACTGGTTCAAGCCCTGGAAGCGGGTGCTCGACTGGAAACCCCCGTTTGCCCAGTGGTTTGTGGGCGGCAAGCTCAACGTGTCACACAACTGCCTGGATCGTCACCTGACGGGATGGCGTAAAAACAAGGCCGCAATCATCTGGGAAGGAGAGCCGGGCGACACCCGCACCCTGACCTATCAGGCACTGCACAGGGAAGTCTGCAAATTTGCCAATGTCCTGAAGGAACGGGGCGTTGCCAAAGGTGACCGTGTTGTCATCTACATGCCGATGGTTCCGGAGTTGGCGATTGCCATGTTGGCGGCGGCCCGGATCGGCGCCACCCATTCCATCATCTTTGGCGGCTTTTCGGCCAGCGCCATTCGGGACCGCATTAACGACGCAGGGGCCAAACTGGTTGTCACCGCCGATGGCGGATATCGCAAAGGCGAGGTGGTCACGCTCAAGGAAAAGATGGATGAAGCGCTCAAAGAGACGCCGGGGGTTTCCGGGGTCATCGTTGTGCGTCGATCCAACACTCCGGTGGTCATGCAGGACGGACGCGACTTCTGGTGGCATGACCTCATGCAGGATGCCTCCGATGTCTGTCGGGCCGCGCCACTGGATTCGGAGCATCCCCTCTTCATCCTCTATACCAGCGGCACCACCGGAAAACCCAAAGGGGTTGTCCACACCACCGGCGGATACCTGCTGGGGACGATGATCACCGCCCGCTGGATTTTTGACCTCAAGGACGAAGACACCTACTGGTGTACCGCCGACATCGGCTGGGTCACGGGTCATTCCTACATTATCTACGGCATCCTGAGTAACGGAGCGACCACCGTCATGTACGAGGGGGCGCCGACCTGGCCCCAGCCGGATCGTCTCTGGGAGATCGTGGATAAATACAAGGTCAGCGTCTTCTATACGGCGCCGACGGCGATTCGGGCACTGATTAAAATGGGCGAGGCCTGGCCAAAGCGACACGATTTATCCAGCCTGCGACTGCTGGGGACGGTGGGCGAGCCGATCAACCCCGAGGCCTGGATGTGGTATCACAAGGTGATCGGGAAAGGCCGGTGTCCCATCGTAGACACTTGGTGGCAGACCGAGACCGGCGCGATTATGATTGCTCCACTACCGGGGGCCATCCCCACCAAGCCAGGTTCCGCAACGCTGCCGTTTCCTGGCGTGATTGCCGATGTGGTGAACAAAGAAGGCGAATCGGTCTCCGCCAATGTGGGGGGCTATCTGGTCATCAAGCGTCCCTGGCCTTCAATGTTGCGCGGCGTGTGGGGTGATCCCGAACGCTACAAAAAGCAGTATTGGTCAGATGTGCCGGGCTGTTATTTTACGGGGGATGGAGCGCGGCGGGATAAAGACGGCTATTTCTGGATCATGGGGCGGGTGGACGACGTTATCAACGTGGCGGGGCATCGGCTGGGGACGATGGAGATTGAGTCGGCCCTGGTGTCACACCCCGCAGTGGCCGAGGCCGCTGTCGTCGGCAGACCCGACGAGATGAAGGGGACGGCCATTTCCGCGTTTGTGACGTTGGAGTTGGGGCGGACGCCAGACGAAAAAATGAAGGCGGCCCTCCGCGCCCATGTCACAAAAGAAATCGGCGCGATTGCCCGTCCAGATGATATTCGATTTACCGATTATCTGCCCAAAACCCGAAGCGGAAAAATCATGCGCAGGTTATTGCGGGACATCGCTGCGGGCCGCGAGACCGTGGGCGATACCAGCACACTGGAAGATTACACGGTCTTGGCCAAACTCCGCCAGGAAGACGAGTAGTCCTGCGGACGGCAATGCGCTTCGCGCACCTGCCGATGCCGCGTGATTTTGACAGCCGCACAGCGGCGTTGAGGGGGACGACGCAAGTCGCCTTAGACAGAAGGGAATTTATGGCAGAGCAGTATTCGTTTGATGTGGTTTCAAAGGTGGCGATTCAGGAAGTGAAGAATGCCGTGGATCAGACGGAAAAGGAGGTACGGCAGCGGTTCGATCTGAAGGGGACGAAAAGCGAAATCCGTCTGGAGGGGGAGACGGAGATTATTGCCGCGTCGGATGATGAATACAAACTTCAGGCCGTGCTGGATATCCTCAAGACAAAGCTGGTCAAACGGGGAGTCTCGTTGAAGGCCCTGGACTATGCTGCCGTGGAGGCGGCCCTGGGCGGGACGGTCAGACAAAAAATCACCCTTCAGCAAGGCATCTCTTCGGAAAAGGCCAAAACCATCAGCAAATCCATTCGAGACGCCAAACTCAAAGTCCAGGCACAAATTCAAGGCGATCAACTGCGCGTGACGGGCAAAAACAAGGACGATCTTCAAAAGGCCATCGCACATCTGCGCGCGGAAGATTTCGGCATTGATCTTGAGTTTATCAACTACCGATGACGGGCATGGCCACCCTCATACGAGGCTGTATCGACATCCTCCTTTTCGTCTGTCTCCTTACGGTTGTGGCGGGGGCTGCCGAACCGATTCCGGTGGTGGCCACCTTGCCGGTGTTGGCCGACTTGACACGGGAGATTGGCGGTGGGCATGTCCGCGTTCACTCGCTCATTACCGGCCTTGAAAACGAGCACACCTATACCCCCAAGCCCGGCGACCTCATCGCCCTCCAAAAGGCCCGTCTCCTGATTAAAATTGGTCTGGGTCTGGAGGTCTGGGTGAACGGGCTGATCCAAAACGCCGACCGACCCGACCTCGTGGTGGTGACGACCTCCGACGGCGTCCCCCTCCTGCGCGACAAGCATGCCGACTTGCATGATGAAGCAGGAGGACGGTCGGCCCTTAAGGAGACGCACACTCATGGGAATGTGCATATCTGGCTGGACCCTGAAAATGTGAAGATCATGGTGCGGCACATTACCCACGGGTTAATCAAGGTGGACCCCGCGCATACGGCAGATTATCTCCAAAACCAATCCAGCTACATCGTGCGTCTTTCGGAGGTGATGGCGGATTTGAAGGAAAAGGTGGCTGCCCTGAAGGACCGCCGGCTGATAGCACACCATCCGGCATGGCCCTATTTTGCCCGTCGGTTTGGTTTTGTGATTCGCGGCAATATCCAGGCCGAAGGTGAGGGGAGCGAACCCTCCCCAAAACAGGTGGGTGCCCTCATCCAGCGCATCCGTCGCGAGAAAATCCGGGTGATTGCCTCCGAACCGGCACTTTCCCAAAAAATCCCTCAAACATTGGCCGAAGAGACCGGCGCTATTGTGGTCATCCTGGCCCCGATGCCGGGCGCCATCGCAGGCGCCGAGTCCTATTTGAAGTTGATCCGTTATAATGTTGAGACACTGGTGACTGCGCTAAACACCCCTGCGAGGGTGACGCACCCTGCGGGGGTGACGCACCCTGCGGGGGCAAGATGACGGACGCTCCATCTTCCGATTTTCCAAAGCCGATTGTACAATTTTCGCGTGCCACTTTTTTTTATCAGGAACGGTGCGCCCTGGAAGAGATTACCCTGGATGTGATGGAAGGGGAATTTGTGGGGGTGATCGGGCCGAACGGCTCTGGAAAGACCACGTTCTTAAAAGGCATCTTGGGGATGCTGCATCCGGTGCGCGGGACGCTCCAGATTTTTGACTGTGCCTGCGAGGCGTTGCGTTGTCATCATCGGGCGCGGATCGGCTATTTACCCCAGAAGGAGCGCACCGATCCGCATTACCCCATTACGGCGTGGGAGGTGGCGATGATGGGCCGCTACGGTGCGCTGGGGCTATTTTGCCGCCCGTCCGCTGCGGATCAAGAAATAGTGGGGGAGGCGCTTGCGTCGGTGGGTATGGCGGCGCACGAAAAACGGCCATTTGGGAGCCTCTCCGGAGGAGAACAGCAGCGGGTGCTGATTGCCCGCGCCCTGGCGCAGCAGCCCGAAATTCTGCTGTTGGACGAACCGACGACCGGCATTGATGCGACCGCGCAGCGTCATCTGATCGACCTGATCCGAAGGCTTCACGGGGTCTATCGCCTGACCATTGTGTTTGTCACTCACGACATCAACACCATCAGCCCCTTTGTGGATGCGCTCATCTTGCTTAAAACCAGGCTGTATGGCAAGGGGCCGCCCCGCCAAATCCTCACCCAGGACATCCTCTCTCCGGTTTATGGAAAAGAGATTCTTTTGACCGAACGGGATGGGAGACCCTATGTCATGATGAGCGACTATCACCAGCACGATGGTGCTGCCGCACGGTAGTGCTGCGCACGGTAGTGCTGCCGCACGGCGATACGCTTCGCGCACCCACCAACGACAGTCTTTAATATGCTAGAGATGCTTTCATATGGTTTTATGCAGCGGGCGTTTCTGGCCTCGTTTCTCATCGGCGTGGTCTGTGCGGTCATCGGCGTCTTTGTGGTGTTGAAAGGGCTTTCCTTTGTGGGGGCGGGGACCGCACATGCCGCGTTCGCGGGCGTCAGCCTGGCCTTCCTGATGGGCGTGCCCCCCTTCCCGATGGCGGTTCTATTTGGTCTTGCCACCGCATGGATTACGGGACTGTTACAAGAAAAAGGAGGAATGAAGCCGGATGTGCCGATTGGCATTTTTTACACGTTGACGATGGCCCTGGCGATCCTCTTTATCGGTCTGATGGGGCGCTATAATCCGGAGATCTACGGCTATCTCTTCGGCAGCATTCTTTCGGTGACGACCACAGATGTCTGGACGATCCTGCTGCTTTTCATCGTGATTCTGTTGACCGTGGCACTCCTGTTTAAGGAATTTCACTTTATTTCCTTCGATCAGGAGATGGCGGCGGCCTCCGGCGTTCCGGCCCGTCCGCTCTTTTTTGTGCTGTTGAGTCTGATCTCGCTCACGATTGTCATCTCACTCAAGGCGGTGGGGGCGATTCTGGTCTTTGCGCTGCTGATTATCCCCCCCGCTGCGGCGCAGCAGTGGGCGCGCAACATGCGCGCCATGATGATCGGCTCGGTGGCGGTCGGGGTCTTCTCGGCCTGGACGGGGGTAACCCTTTCGTACTGGCTGGACCTGCCCTCCGGCGCGACCATTGTATTGGTCGCGGCCCTCATCTTCTTCCTGGCCGTCTTCTTCTCTCCCAAGCGCCGCCGCACAGACCCGTAGCACGATTTCAGGATAGCCCGTCCATCGCGCTTTCGGGGGGGGTTGTATGATCGCCGGAGTTGTATAAAACAAGACAAAGGGGACTTATGCCAGGCGAAACCACCGTTGCATCCTGTGATCGCAGGAAAACAGCCAATTTAATCAACTTTTCAGAAAGGAGGCTCGCCGAGCGGCGGATCGTGTTTCACCCTGTCGCACGGGAACGTCGGCGCATGGTGTCTAAAATTCCGGTTTGCACGATAGTGGAAACTGAGAAAGGGGGAGAAGGAGCCGGCTTTTCTCCTGAACGGACTCCAGGAAAAGAGGCAGGCCTCTTTCCTTCTCTGTCGGATACAGTTCATGATCGGCGATCTTGCTTGCGAATGGGGCATGCAATCCCAATCCGGATCTGCTGGAACGAAGAAGGCACCGAAGCCGAACAGGGTTTGGAGGCCGAGACCCTTGATATCAACGAGGAGAGTATCGGTATTGTGCTGAAGCAGCCTTTTGCGCCGACGGATTCCGGAAAAATTGAAATCCACCTGTCTCCTTTCTGTAAGCCCGTTTTAGCCTCCATAAAACTGATTTGGAGAGAGGATGCGGCGTATCGCTATGGGTTTGCTTTGTCCAACATACACGAAAGTCAGGCGATCTTTTGGCAGGCTTTTTGTCAAGCCTCAAGCTCCCCCGCGCCAGAACGAAGACAAAGCGAAAGGAGATCTCTCTTTTCTGACACAGATCTCTCTCTCATGATAGACTTGGATTTGAAGCCTAAACCCAGGACAACACTTCGGCGGATGACCGATCTTTTGAAGCGGGAGCATTCCCATCGGGTTGCCGCGCCTCCCGCGATTCAACCGGAGTCGTTACTGCGAAACAAGGAATCCAAATATACACGGGAAACCGTAAAAACTTTACGGGAGTGGGTGAGTCAGAAAACGGGAGTCCCTTTGGATCATGTTGGTTTTTTTGGTGAAGATCCGCAAAAGATGAAAGGGAATATTGAAAACCTGATTGGCGCGACACAAATACCCCTTGGAATCGCCGGGCCACTTAGAGTCAATGGGCAGTTCGCGAAAGGAGATTTTTACGTCCCCATGGCAACGACAGAAGGAACCCTGGTTCAATCGTATCATTATGGAATGCGCCCCATCGCGTTAGCGGGTGGAATCTCCACGCACATCTTAAAAGATGAGATTCATATTTCGCCTCTCTTCCAGTTTGAAAATATTCGAATGGCAGCGTCGTTCATTCAATGGTTAAACAGTAACTTTCATCGCGTTAAAGAGAAGGCGGACAAGACCACCCGGTATGGAAAGCTGGAACGATTGGAGCCCCATCTGTTTGATCGAAATGTGGCGGTAAAGTTTTGTTATACGACCGGCGATGCCAGCGGACTGAATATGATCATGTTTGCCACGAATGCCGCTTGCCATTACATTCAGGCCATCGTAAAACCAAAAAAATATTATCTGCAGTCCAATTTTTCCGCGATCAAGAAGGTCACCGCGCACAATTTTATTTCCGGATACGGCAAGTCGGTCCTCGCGGAGGCGGTGATTCCACGAAAACTGATGCGGCGGTTTTATAACATTACCCCGGAGAAGATGTGTGATCATTTCCAGCGGGTGCTTTTAAATACTACACACGCAGGAATGATCGGGATGTCTGGGCATGTGGCCAATGGGTTGGCGGCCATCTTTATTGCGTGCGGTCAGGATGTGGCGGAAGTCGTTGCGTCTCATGTCAGCATTGTTAATTATGAGGTCTCTGACACTGGAGATCTCTATGCCAGTGTCAAATTACCCAACCTCGTTGTCGGAACGGTCGGAGGGGGAACTTCCCTATCGACACATCGGGAGTGTCTTCAGATGTTGGATTGCTACGGACTGGGCAAGGCGAAAAAGTTTGCTGAAATTATCTGCGCCGCGACTCTAGCGGGGGAAATTTCTATTTTTGCGGCCAATGCGGCGGGGATATTTGCCTCCTCCTTTCAAAAAAAGAGAAAAAGGGCCGCAACATAACCCCCCGGGGAAACAGACAGGTGTCAATGAATTTATTTGCATTATCCGGTTTATTAACGGGGATCACTTCTCTTGGGGTGGGATTCTTTGTTTTGTTGAAGGCCCCTGCCCAAAAATTGAGCCGGGCCTGGTTTGCCTTTACCCTCTCCGTTTCGGTTTGGGGTTTTGGCGTTCTTTGGATTGCAACAGAAAGCGATCCGGATCGCGCCTTGCTTGCCTGGCGACTGGCCTATGCCTTCGGCGTGATCTGGATTCCTGTTTTATTCTATCACTTTGCCTTAATCTTCTGCGAGAAGGAAGGAAACCTGTCGCTCCCTTTCCATTATATTGTCAGTGGCATATTCTCTCTCCTCTGTTCTTTTACGTCGTTGATTCACGCCAATGTTCGTTATGTATTCTCCTCTTTTTATTATGCTCAACCCGGCCCACTTTTTCTTGTTTACTTTGTATGGTGGACAGGGTTAGTGGGCTATGCGCATTACACGGTTTACAAAAGCTACCACATGGCGTCGGACCTGAAGCGCAACCAGTTTAAGTACATCCTGATTGCGTTTGTCTTGGCGTATGGCACGGGATCGCTTGCGTATCTCCCTCAGTTCGGCATTGATGTCTATCCGGCGTATGGCACATTCGGAATTATGTCTTATCCCCTCATCGTGACCTATGCCATTGGGGCGTACCATGTCATGGACATTGAGACCGCCGTTCACAAGACGTTCGCATGGATCACGACCTCTTTGTTGTTTCTCATTCCCGTCCTGTTCCTGACCTGGCTGGCCGAACCCTGGTTGCGTCAACAGCGCTACGGATATCTGGCGGGCTTCATCGGCGCACTGATCGTGATGATGGTCTATATGCGGACCCTGCAACCTGCGATTGATCAGCTTTTTCAACGTCGGCAACACCAGGATATGGCCGTACTTCGCACGCTGCTGCAGGATCATGTCGTTTTGCGAAGTCTTTCGGATGTGGCGACGAATATTGCAAAGACCCTGACGGAGACCCTCTATGTTTCGAAGGTACGGTTATGGGTCTGGGATGATCCGACGCAACGCTTTCGGTCCATGGCGTCAGATCATCCTCCTGCTGCGGAACCGGTGAGCGATGGCAAAAACCGCGATCCAGCGATGGTCTGGATGCGGAGAAATCGCCAGATTGTCTGTCTGGATGAAGTGGGACGCGACCCGCAATATGCGCGTATGCGGGAGGTGGTGCAAGGGTGCTTCCGCGCCTTCGATGCCGATATGATGGTCCCCTTCATACAGGAAGGACGGATCGTCGGCGTCTTGACGATGGGGCAAAAAACAAATGGCAAGCCTTTTCAATATCGGGATATTACGTTTCTCTCTACGTTGCAGGGCGAGATGACGATTGCGATCAGCAACGCCATTTCATATGACCAGGCGCAGCGACTCAGCCACGATCTGCGTGCGGCCGCAGCAACGTTGGAGCAGAAGGTGTTGGATCGAACGCGAGACTTGCAGGAAAGCAAACAGTTGGTGGAGGCTGCTTACGAAAAGCTGAATCTGTATCAGCAGGCGCAGGAGACATTCTTTGCCGACATCAACCACGAAATAAGGACGCCGCTGGCCCTGATTATCTCTTCCCTCGAAATGCTGCCCCATCCGGAGGAAGCGCTCTGGACGCCCGAACAGGGCCAGCAGATGGAGAATATGCGCACCCAGTCGAACCGGCTTTTAAAGCTGGTCAACAACCTGCTCTATATTGCCAAGTTGGATACGGGCAACGTAGAACTTTATTACCGGCAGGACGATTTTGTCCGGTGGGCCGAGGGGATCGTCGCAGGTTTCTTGCCCATTGCGACGCAGAAGGCCCTGTCTCTGGTGTTTGAGGGCACGGACGCGCTTCCGGAGGCGGTTTTTTTTGATGCCGAACAGATGGAACGCGTCCTAAGCAATCTGGTGATGAACGCCTTGAAGTTTACCCCGACGGGGGGTGTGACGGTGTTGTGCCAGCGGGAAGACGATGCGATTCGGGTCTCGGTCTCCGACACCGGCGTGGGGATTCCGGAGGAGAAACTCGAGAACCTCTTTGGGCGGTTTAGCAGCATTGGGAGCACCACAGAACGCCGGTATCAGGGAACGGGAATCGGGCTTTCCATGGTCAGCCAGATCGTGGCGTATCATGGCGGAACCCTAGGGGTGCGCAGCGAAGTCGGGAAGGGAACGACTTTTGAGTTTACCCTCCCCATCCGGACCCATGTGCACAATGCGATTGTCAAGATAGACCTCCGCCACGCATCCAAAACGGGAGTGCAACCGCTGCGGCGGGTCGAAGGTGAACGCAGGAGACTGCCCGCCGAGCCACAGCGCGGTATCTTTTGACCGATTCTTGCTGTGCTGCCGCACGGCAATGCGCTTCGCGCACCGGATTGCGTTGCCTTTTGGCCAATTTTTGGGGTGCTGCCGCACGGCAATGCGCTTCGCGCACCGGATTGCGTTGCCTTTTGACCCATTTTTGGGGTGCTGCCGCACGGCAATGCGCTTCGCGCACCGGATTGCATTGCCTTTTGGCCCATTTTTGGGTATCTTGCGGGTTAGTTGGTCCCCTGAATTTGGATGGAGAACCCTTATGGATGTTATACGCGCCACTTTTTTTGCCATTGCAACGGAAGATCAGCCGGGTCAGTTGGCCCGATTTGCGGCCAAAATGTCGGAGTGTAAGGTCAACCTGGCCGGAATCTGGTGCTTCGGCGTGGGTCGCGGCAATGCGGAAATCATCGCCATTCCCAGAAACCCCCATGCGTTTAAAAAAGTGGCGCGGGAAGCAGGCTGGCGAGTGCGGGAGGGGGATTGTTTTCACCTGACCGGAGAAGACAGGGCCGGCGCCCTGTCCGAAACACTGGACCGCATTGCCCAGGAAGGGATCAACCTCCATGCCGTTGACGCCATGGGATTTGAAAACCGTTACTCGGCCTACGTCTGGTGCGACGAGAAGGACATCGAACGGGTTCGGAAAGTCCTCAAAGGGTGGTAGGTGCCAGGGGCGGACATGCTACTGTTTAATTTCATAAATGAGCGATTGTATTCTGTTCCTCGGTTCCAATCCCACCACTACCTCCCCTTGCCCCTCCTTGTAAAGGAGGGGATTCCTCCCCTTTGCAAGGGGAGGTGAGGAGGGGTAGAAAGTATCGCA
>CAZQIT010000154.1:0-5564 GCA_964592995.1 uncultured Nitrospirota bacterium
GCCTATTCGGTGACGGTTCGCAGCGGTGATACCGCAGGGAATACCACTACGTCTACGCCCGTCACATTCACCACGCTGTCTAAATTAGGCCGCCCGTGACTCACCAAGGCCCTGACCGGTTTGCAGGCCGGGACGGTCCACTCCGTTACGGTTCGGAGTGGTAATCAACAGGTCGGTATCGGTCTTGGCCTCCGCCGTCATGCTTCACCCTATAAAATGTTCAAAACGGACACCGACCGCGCGCGCGCGAGACGCGGGGCGACTGTACCAACCCGTTTACCGGGAAAGCAATCCGGCGTAATCTGTAGATCAAGCAACCATCCGGCGTTCCAGGTCAAGGAGCCATTGTTTGCGCCAGAGTCCACCGCCATAACCACCCGGGGTTCCATCTTTCCGGACAACCCGATGACACGGAATGAGAATACAGATTCGGTTACGGGCATTGGCGCCCCCCACCGCCCTGGACCCACTCGGCAGCCCGATCTGGCAGGCCAGTCCTTCATAGGAACGGGTCGCGCCGTAGGGAATTCCCCGAAGTCCGTCCCACACCCTGCACTGGAAGGGGCTGCCCGGATAAATGACCGGCGTCCTAAATTGGGTCAGCCTCCCCGCAAAATAATCGACCAACTCCCGCTTAAGTAAATCCAGGTGCGGATGAGGGCCTGGCGCAAGATCACATCGAAAATAACGCTGCAACGTATCACGCTGTTTCTGCAGCCTGCGGGCGTCGTCAAACTCCACCAGACAAACGCCGTCCGGCGTTGCACCCAGCGTCAACGGGCCAAGCGGGCTTTCCATGACCGTGGTACGGATGCGAAAACCAACAATCCGTGACGATCTATCCCTGCTCTTCACCGCGCCCGCTTCAGCGCCTCCTGCGTGAAGTCCGAATCCTTCAAACCGGCTCCGAATTGGTAGTTGCGCCACTGAAGCTTGGTACTTTTTCCACTCTGGTGATTGACCATCAACATCAGGTCGGCCCGCCAGTGTTTGTTCTGATGCTTCTGGTAGCCTGTGAAGGTGAGGGTTTTAAGCAGGCTTTCCTTTCGGTCGTAGTAGTCGATCTTGAGGGGGCGGTACTCGGCCTGGTCGGTCCAGATCACCTGCCGGGTGTAGCCGGAGTTTTTGTCCACCGGATAACGCTCCATCACGAAAACAGGCTGGTCGTCATAGGTCTCGTCGCGCAGATATTTGTAGGTGTATTTTTCCACCTCCTGCGAGCCGATGTCCTCATAGGCAAATTCGCTTCCCATAAACGAGCCGGATTTGTCGGCGGAGGCAATCCGCTTGACCCGTTTGACAGCAGGCAGATAAAGCCACTGATCGTCCGGCCCCGTCTTGTGGGTGAAATTGAGCAGCGCCGTCCCCTTCACGTCGGGCGGCTGGTCAAACAGAGAGATGCTTTTGTCGCCATCCGACGGCACCTCCAACGTTTGCACGCGAATCAGACGCCCGCTCTCCTGGCCCTGTTTGTTCGTGAGGGTCATCTGCAAATCGACCACCGTATCACCAAAACCTGCGGCCCGCCGGTCGGACTCAACGGCAATCGCAAGCCCCTTCTCCTCGGCAGTCTGCGCCGAGGCAGCCGAGGCCAGTAGGAACGACAGCACCCAAATGAATTTCATTTTTCTCTCCTGTTTTGTGTTATACTCCAGCTTGCATTGGGGCCTTGCCATGTCAACAATTGTCTTCGACACACTCGAAAATGTCAAAAAGCTGAAGGCCGTCGGATTCAATGACGCGCAGGCCGAGGCCCAAACCCGCATCATCGCCGATCTGGTTGATGAAAAATTCGTCACAAAGCCCTATCTAGACGAACGCCTCAAAGAGCTGGAATATCGTCTGGTCATTCGCTTGGGCACCATGATGGTCGTCGCCATCGGCCTCGTCGCCACGCTCGTCAAAATTCTATGATTTCTGTTTATTCCGCTAAATCAGACCTATTCTGAAATGGACCTGTCCGGGCCGGCAATTCGTCGCCGGGGAGGGGTTTGCGGTCTGGAACCTTAGCCAATATCTTCTTCAGATCGCCGGGTTCGCCCGCTTTGCCCGTGCTCCCAGATCGTCCGGTTTTTCGATCAATCATCATCAGGAGCGGCGGGAGCAGCAAAAACTCCGCAGGGAGTGCCAATGCAATGGTGATCGCCGTCAGCAGGCCCATTGTCGATGTGAATTGAAACGAAGAGAACGTCAACACCAGAAAGCCCACGATCAGAATCAGCGAGGCAATGACCATCGCAACGCCGACCGTCGAGAAGGCGTACCGGATCGCATCCTCCGGCGATTTGCCGAGTTTGCGCCGGGCGTAGAGATATTTGTCCATGTTGTGGATCGTGTCGTCCACCAGAAGACCGAACGACATGGCGGTGACGGGCGCCACATCCATCCCAATCCTTCCCACCAGCAGGCCCCACAGCCCCAACGACATGCCCAGCGGCACCAGGTTTGGGACCATCGTGATCAGGCCGAACTTCACGCTGCGCAGGGCAAAAATCATGACGATCGAAGTCAGCGTCACCCCCACCAGATCGCCTACGATCATGGAGCGCGTGTTGCGACGGCCAATCTCTGCAAACATCAGCGTGGGGCCGGTGCCGCCCGACTGCATGGCGGCGGGGGCATGATCGTGCAGCCACTTCTGGGCGCGGACATCCAGGGCCACGGCTTGATTGCTGGAGACATTGTGCAACAGGGCGTCCACCCGCGAGGCCGATTTATCGACGTTGATTCCATTGTTGATGTCGAGGCCAAACGGGAGCGACATCTCAAAGAGCAGCAGATATTGCGCGGCCAGCTCCCGCGTGTCGGGGATTTTATACCAGGCCGGATCATCGCCGTGCATGTTTTGATTCAGCCGCTTCATAATGTCGGTGAAGACGATCACGTGGGCGACTTCCGGCTGTGCCCGATACCAGTTTGCAAAGTCCTCCAACTTTTGGAGATAGGCCGGATTGGCGATGCCGCCCGACTCGCCCGAATCAATCGAGTAGTCGATCTGATAAACGCCGGTGAGGTTGGCTGCAATAAAATCGGTATCACGGCGAAACTCCGTCTTCTCCGAGAAGTATTTGAAAAAGTCGTCATTGAATTCGTTCCGGGGGACAAACGAGATCGTAACGATGGCCACCAGGGCGACCGCCCAGGTGATCGGCCCGCGACGGCGGATCACCCAATTTGCAAAGCGTTCCATGACGATGTCGCCCGTGGCGGCGGCGCGGCGCATCCGAATGGGCAAAACAGAAATCAGCGCGGGCAGGAAGAAGATCGACAGGAGGAAGGCCACGGCGATTCCCATGGCCACGATGTTGCCCAAATCACGATAGGGCGGCACTTCGCTGAAATTAAGCGTTAAAAACCCGATGGTGGTACCTAGCGTGGTCAGGGCCACGGCGTTCAGATTCATTTTGATGCTGTCGATGATCGCCGCTTTCTTTTCCCTCCCGGCACGCATCCCGTGGAAGATGGAAAGCAACATGTGAATGGCATCGGTCACGGCCAGCGTCAGGATAACCGTGGGCGCGGCGGCGGAGGCGCCGGTAAGTTTGATGCCCATCCATGCGGCGAGTCCCAGGGCCGAAAGCACCGAGAAGAAGATCACCAGCATCGTCACCGTCATCCCAGCAAAGGAGCGCAACATCAACGCGGCCATCACGATCACCACGCCATACATGATCGGCGTGAGGGTCATGCCGTCGCGCTGCGCATGTTCCCAAAAGGCGTTGTTGACCGTCACCATCCCAGCCAGATAAACGTCCAAGTTGGCATCGCGCGCCTTCAGATCGGCCACCAGGCGACGGGCGGCGGCCATCACCTCCGGCGTCTCCTTGTTGGGATCTTTCAGGGGAAGCGAGAAGGTGACGTTGACGCCGGTGACATGGGCGCGGGGCGGGATCAGGCGATTGAGCAGCAGCGGTTCCGAAAGCGCTATGGCTTTGATGCGGGATACATCGGCCTCCGACGACAATCCGGTGGCCGAAACCAGATCGGAGACGACCAGATCGTCGCCGTCGGCGCGTGTGTGTTGGAAATTGGTGATGGAATCGACGCGTGTGGCGTAGGGGAGTTTCCACCCCTCGCGGGTCAGCCAGAGCACGCTGTCGAGCGTCCGCCGCGTGAAGACATGGCCATCTTTTGGAGCGAGGACGAAGAAGACGCTGTCCGGCTTGGCGTAGGTGTTCTGCAGCGACTCATAGGCCAGCCGCTCGGGATTGTCCTGGCTGAAATAATCGCGGTAGTCATCGCCAAAGATCAAAAACCGCAGACCCGAGGCCGAAGCGCCCACGGCCAGCAGCGTCACCACGATGATGATCCACCGAAATCGGATAATGTTTACGGCCAAGCGTTCAACGCGATCCATCCCTGTCCCTCCCGGTTCGAGTCAAAATGCGGCATCACGCCATAAAGCCGATCAAACAGTCGGCGTTTCACTTCAGCCTCCGGCAGATCAGGCGGAAAAGACGCCAGGATCATCGCGCGGGCCGCATCAAACATCTGTGCCCCCATGATGAAGCGCTCTTCCCCGGATCGGGCCATGATGGCCTCCCGCACCCATTTTTCCACCTCTGGCGTGGTATCGGTCATGCCAAACACTCCCGCAGCAACGCATCTATCGCCAGTTCACTCGCCCAGCGTTCCAAATAGGCCGAGTCATACCCCGTGGCCAGAAGATTTTTGACGTCTCGTATCTGCACCGCATCCCGAATCGCCTCCTGCGACACGAAATAGTCGGGCATAAAAAGGCGGGCTATCACGTCCACGTCTTCTTCTCCAAGCGCCACAACCACGTCAATATCACGTGTCATACGCGGAGTAGTTCATCGCCATCGAACCCGTCAACATATAGGGGATGCCCGCCTGCGTAAACCGCCAGGAGATGTCCCGTACCACGTCCAACTCGTTCATGGGGCAGCACCCTTCTTTTCCGGACGGCGGTGCTTGCGTACGGCGATAGGCTTTGCGCAGCCGCCAACCTCTGCGGTTTCAAGCGGCGGCACGCCACCCTGCGGGCGCGGCTCTCGCAACAAACCATACATCAGGGCATCCAGCATCGCCCCAGAGGCCTGCTCAAAACCGGCCCAGCGGATAGAGGCATGATCGCTGCACGTCAAAATATAGAGCGACGCGACGCCATGCACCCCCGCCCACAGCGTCTGTGTCACCCCATCCGGATCAGACAGTTCTGGTCGGAAACAGCCCGCAGCAATGGCCTGGGCCACCGCGTCCCGCAAGAAGGTGTAGGACGCCTCCGCCGGACTGTTTTCCTTCGGAACGGTGCAGTCTCCCCCCTCCGGCAGGCGCGTCAGAAAGACCATCTGATAGTGGTTTGGACAGGTTGCGGCAAACTGGAGATAGGCTTCGCCCGCTTTTTTGATCCGCTCAATGGGATCGGTGACGTCGGAAGCGCGCGTAAACACCTCTGCAAAAGCGCGAAAATCCTCCTCCAGCAGTGTTTCAATGAGAGACTGTTTATTGGGGAAATAGTTATAGATCGACATCGGGGCATATTCGATGGCTGTGGCAATCCGCCGCAAGGTCACGGCCTCATAGCCCGATTTTACAAAGAG
>CAZQIT010000155.1:0-6682 GCA_964592995.1 uncultured Nitrospirota bacterium
TGCGATACTTTCTACCCCTCCTCACCTCCCCTTGCAAAGGGGAGGAATCCCCTCCTTTACAAGGAGGGGCAAGGGGAGGTAGTGGTGGGATTGGAACCGAGGAACAGAATACAATCGCTCATTTATGAAATTAAACACTAGGCATTTGGAACAGACACGGTCAGTCACACGCATGGTTTTAACCAGCCGCAAAGCGGCGTTGAGGGGGAGGCTCATCGGGCTTTGCCCGATGAGGGGGCGACGCAAGCCCCCTCATCGAGATGCGATTATTTTATTTGACTTCGAGCAACTCGACATCAAAGAGAAGTGTGGCGTTGGGCGGGATCGCATGGCCCGCGCCCCGTGCGCCATATCCCAGCTCCGGCGGGATCGTCAGCTTGCGCTTGCCGCCCACTTTCATGGTCGCCACCCCCTCATCCCAGCCCGGAATCACTTGTCCGACTCCAATTTGAAATGAGAACGGTTCTCCACGATCCACGGAGCTGTCAAACTTTTTCCCATTGGTTAACCAGCCGGTATAATGGACGACAACCCGCTGTCCCTTCTTAGGGCTGGCCCCCGTCCCTTCCACCTGATCCACATATTGCAAGCCTGTCGCCGTTTTCTGCGTCTTCTCTTCCATTTTGTGCGCGCCCTTCTCTCCTGCTTCCACCTTGTGAGACAGGGCCATACTCATCCCTGCCAAACCCAGCCCTAAAATCCATATCCACCGCATCGTTCCCCCTCCGTCATGATGAAGGTCGCGATCCTATCACGGGCCGATGAAGGCGATCAAGACAGGATCACGCCCTCTACTTTGCGTTGTAAAACGGGAGACCTTGTGTAATACTGCGAGCCACATCATCATCCACGTCTATATTAAAGGAGACGATCCTTATGGATACATTAGATACCTTCACCTTTCATCCTGCTGCAACCGGTTATGACGCGGTCAATGCTTACGCCCTGGCCCATGCAGCCAAACTGGCCTATGCCACGGAGTCCGAAATTCGGCAAACCCTGGACATCGCGTGGGGCTTCCCCAAGTTCCGATTTTTCAACAAACGAGAGACGCAGGGGTATGCGGCATCCAACGACAAGATGCTGCTGCTGGCCTTTCGAGGCACAGAGATATCCCACTTGCGCGATTGGATGAGCGATGCCCGCATCAGCCAGGCGAGCAACTCGGTCGGTGCCGTGCATTCAGGATTCAAGGAGGCGTTGGATCGGGTCTGGGACGAGGTGCTGGTCACCTGCCGGATATTCCTTCGGAAGCAGACCGTCTGGATTACGGGGCATAACCTGGGCGCAGCCCTGGCCACCCTCGTGGCCCAACGACTGTGGGATGAAAACATAGACTTCAACGGGCTGTACACCTTCGGGTCGCCCCGTGTCGGAGATATGGCATTTTGCACGGCCTGTGACAAGGCCTTTTCTCCTCGAACCTTTCGTTTTGTGAACAATAACGACGTGGTGACGCGCGTGCCTCAACGCGTCATGGGGTACGCCCACATGGGTACATTAAAATATTTTGACCATGAGGGGACGTTGCAAGATGACTCAAGCTTTTGGGACGCCTTTATGGACCGCGTGAACGGACGTTGGGAAAACCACCTCCGATCCGGTACGGACGGATTGAACGATCATCCCATTGACCATTATATTGAGCGCCTTCAAAAATATGTGTGACGAGATGTTGCAATGACGTTGGGTGCATCCGAAGCCGTAACCATCATCGGCGGGGGCTTGGCCGGGGCCGAAGCGGCTTGGCAGGCGGCCAGCCAGGGGGCCCGCGTGATCCTGTACGAAATGCGTCCGGTGCGTGCGACACCGGCGCATCAGACTGCCGATCTGGCCGAGATCGTCTGCTCCAACTCCTTCGGCTCGTTGGAGCCGGGGAGCGCGCCGGGCCTGCTGAAGGAAGAGATGCGCAGGCTGGGTTCTCTGGTCATTGCGACCGCAGACCGCTCGCGCGTGCCCGCCGGTGCGGCCTTGGCCGTGGATCGTGCCCTCTTTGCAAATCATATTACCGAAGCAATCTCGACACACCCAAACATTACGCTGCTGCGCGAAGAGGTCAAGGAGATTCCCGATGCGGGCATCGCCATCATCGCCACCGGCCCCCTGACCTCGGATGCCCTGGCCGATTCCATCCGACGACTGACCCAGACCGATCAACTTTATTTTTTTGACGCCATCGCCCCGATTGTGGATGCCGAGAGTATTGATGATGCAATCGTCTTCCCCGCCTCCCGCTACGGCAAAGGATCGGACGATTATCTGAATTGCCCCATGAACGAGGGAGAGTACCAGGCCTTTTATGACGCCCTCATCACGGCGGAGCGCGTGGTTCCGAAGGCGTTTGAAGAAGCCCCTTATTTTGAAGGCTGCCTTCCCATTGAGGTGTTGGCCGAACGGGGTCGGATGACCCCCCTCTTCGGCCCCATGAAACCGGTGGGCTTGGTCGATCCCCGAACCGGAAAAATCCCCTATGCCGTGGTTCAATTGCGACCCGAAAATACGTTTTTGTCCTGCTATAACATGGTCGGTTTTCAGACGCGCCTGAAATGGCCGGAGCAGAAACGGATTTTCAGGATGATCCCAGGACTTGCGCAGGCCGAATTTTTACGACTGGGGAGCCTCCATCGCAACACGTTCGTCAACGCCCCCCGCATCCTTTCCGAAAGCCTCCAGGTGCGTACCCGGCCCGGCCTCTTTATGGCGGGCCAGATCACCGGCGTCGAGGGCTATGTAGAGTCGGCGGCCATGGGCGCTCTGGCGGGCCTGAATGCGGCCCGTCTACTGATGGGTCAACCCACCGTCATCCCCCCACCCACCACGGCGCACGGAGCGCTGATTCAATATATGACGCACAGCCACCCCGCCTTCTTTCAGCCGATGAATATCAACTTCGGACTCTTCCCGCCCCCTGCCGGGGGCATAGACGGAAGGGCGGAGGGGGGGGCGCGGACAGCGGGGCGGCCCAACGGAAAAACCGGTACGACCGGTGCGACCGGTGCGACCGGTGCGGGCCGAAAAGCCGCGCGGCGTCAGCAGATCGTGGAGCGTGCCCTGAGGGATATGACGCAATGGATCGCGCAATACGGGATTTCGGGCAGTATCTCAAAATAGAGCGAAACGCCTCTCCGCATACGCTCCGCGCCTATCTTTCCGATCTTGCCGCTTTTCATCACTTTGTGCTGCAAGGGCGGCCCGATTCCAACCACCCCAGTCCATCCCCCGATCAGATCAACCTGCTCACGATCCGGGCGTTTTTGGCCCATCTCCACAAACAGGGCATCCAAAAATCGACACTAGGCCGTAAACTGGCGGTGCTTCGGGCTTTCTTCAGCTACCTGCAGCGTGAAGGCGTTTGTGTCGGCAACCCGGCCAAAGGGGTGTCGTATCCCAAACAGGATCGACCCCTTCCCGGATTTTTAACCGTCGATCTGGCGCAGGGCCTGATGGCACAGCCGACACGCGCAGAAGCGTCCGAGGGTCGGGCCAGCGGTTGGGCCAGGCTGCGGGATCGGGCGATCCTAGAGACCTTTTATTCGACCGGCATCCGCAACGCCGAGTTGGTGGCCCTCTACCTCCAGGACATCGACTTTGAGGCGGGCATGATCAGGGTGTTGGGGAAAGGGCGGAAGGAGCGACAGGTCCCAATCGGCAGAAAAGCCCTGGAGGCGATTCAGGACTATTGGGCCGCAGAGAGGCCCACCGCCGCGTCCGAGCTGGGGGATGTGCCGCTGTTTGTAAACCCGCGTGGGGCGGGCCTCACCGTTCGCAGCGTTCACCGGATCGTCAAAAAATATATGAATCAGATGGATGCGCCCACGCTGAGCCCCCACAGCCTGCGTCACACCTTTGCCACACATCTTTTGGAGGGTGGCGCGGACTTGCGCTCCGTTCAGGAAATGCTGGGACATGCCCGCCTCTCCACAACGCAACGCTACACCCATCTTCACCTCGACCACCTTATCCAGGTCTACGACAAGACCCATCCGAGAAGTCACGAATAATACCCGCGATACCAGTCGACGAATCGGGCAATGCCCTCTTCAATCGGGGTGGACGGACAGAAACCGACGGCTTCCATGAGATCCTCCACGTCGGCGCAGGTGGCCGGAACGTCCCCCGGCTGCATCGGGAGGAGATTCTGAACGGCCCGCATCCCCAAGCGACGCTCCAGCAGATCAATCATCGTCAACAGCTCCACGGGCCGATGGTTTCCGATGTTAAAAATCCGGTAGGGCGCGGCACTGGTGGCCGGATCGGGCGACATCCCACGCCATGTCGGGTTGGGGACGGGAATCGCGTCACCCACCCGCACCACCCCTTCTACAATGTCGTCGATGTAGGTAAAATCGCGCTGCATCCGTCCGTGGTTATAAACCGCAATCGGCTCCCCCGCCAGGATGGCCCGCGTAAACAGGAAGAGGGCCATGTCGGGTCTGCCCCACGGGCCATAGACCGTAAAGAAACGGAGACCCGTCGTCGGAATGCGGTAGAGGTGAGAATAGGTGTGGGCCATAAGTTCATTGGCCTTTTTTGTGGCGGCGTAGAGCGAGACGGGATGATCTACGTTCTGGTGTACAGAGAAGGGCATCTGGGTATTGGCGCCATAGACCGAGCTGGACGAGGCGTAAATCAAATGGGCGACGCCGCTCTGTCTGCAGCCCTCCAGGATATTCAGAAAACCGGTTAGATTGCTGTCGATATAGGTGTGCGGATGCGAAAGGCTATAGCGAACGCCCGCTTGGGCCGCCAGGTGAAAGACCCGATCGAAACGCCCCTCCCGAAAAATTGCGGCGATCCCCTCCCGATCCACAAGGTCGGCCTTGATAAACCGGATGCGATCTCCCAACTGCGCCAGACGGGCCTCCTTCAGGCGAACATCATAATAGGCGTTCAGATTGTCCAAGCCAACAACCGTGACGCCGCGTTCAACCAACCGACGCGCTAGGTGAAAGCCGATAAACCCGGCCACGCCGGTCACCAAAACATTCATGGTTCAATATCCCACGTCAAATATCCTCCCGTGACAAACATGCGCACGCCCCCTTCCTGCAAACCCTGTTTGCGCCGGCCTTCAGGCAACATCGCGATACCCAACTCGATTTCAGCTTTTGTTACGGACGAAATACCTTACATCATCGATTTCGGCACAGAATCGCGTGCTGACCCGCTCGAAAAGTGCGGCGTAGCTGGGTAAGCGCGCAAGGATGCCGTTAAAGGTTTCCGCATCGTAAATATGGCTGAGGCGATTTCTGTCCTCCACGGCCGCAAGTAACAACAAGTAATCATCCTCCGTTGTATAACCCCCAAGGTAGTATGCCTTGATAATCTTCTTTGGGGAGGCCTCATCCAACCCGTCTTTGTCTTTAAGGAAAACCTGGATCGCCTTCCAGCACAATTCGATGGTGTACTCAAACTTTTGCGCACGACCATTTTGCATTCCATCCACAAGTCGCTCGTCCCCCAGCTTTTGTTTGAGTTCTGCCAAGTCGAGTCGAGCAAGGTAGGTGAACGTGCCCATTGCGGCTTGAAACGCTTTGATTCTTACATCCATAATATGGCCTCTTGCTTTACGCGTTCCGCAAAATCTCCTTGAAGTTGTGGTGTCGTGACGATATCTACCTTGAAGGGCACGAAAGACTCATGCAGATCATCGGTCAGTTCGGCAATCTCTTTGCGAGAAATTTCCGCATCAATCCATAAGTCGTAGTCGGAATTCCATCGGTTGTCACGACGGGAACGCGACCCGTAAAGATATACTTTAGTCTGCGATGGAACACGCTCATGGAGTAAGCGACGGATATAGGCTTCGGACTGTTTCATCAGTTCTTGTCGCGTCATGGGCATACCGTCTTCATTTCCACTAAGTATCAGCATATCATGATCAGGGTACTTTTTTCACCACCACGGCCTGCAATATTGGTTTCCGATGCGTCAATGGGAGAGCAGTATCGATTCAATCACCCGAATAATACGATTTTGTTGCTCCACCGACATATTCGATCCCGACGGTAAACAAACACCGCACGCAAATATTCTATCCGAAATAGATTCCTTTTCCCCATGCGAATAATAAGCATACCCCTTAAAAACAGGTTGTAGATGCATCGGCTTCCATATAGGACGTGCCTCAATCCGCTCACGAGACAATTTTGCAATGAACTCCGACGAAGTGATCCGCGATTGAGTGCTATCAATCAAACAAGCGGTCAGCCAATGGGTCCCACCCCCGGACGGTAATTCTGGCATCCATTGAAGTGCTGAAATATGCGCCAAACCATCCTGATAACGCCGAAAGATTGCTCTTCTGGCCGCAACACGGCTTTCCAATACCTTAAGCTGTCCCCGTCCTACCCCCGCCAGAATATTGCTCATCCGGTAATTAAACCCAACCTGTGTATGTTCGTAGTGGGGAGCAGGGTCGCGGGCCTGCGTGGAAAGGAATCGGGCCTGCTTCATCAACTCTTCACTCTCGGAGATCAGCATGCCACCACCCGAAGTGGTAATGATCTTATTGCCGTTAAAGGAATAAATTCCCATCAGACCGAACGTACCGCTGGACTTGCCCTTATACGTAGCCCCCAGTGACTCTGCCGCATCTTCAATAATCGGCACATTATATCTCTGGCAAATTTCCATGATTGGATCCATATCTGCGCTTTGCCCATACAAATTCACCACAATC
>CAZQIT010000156.1:0-10407 GCA_964592995.1 uncultured Nitrospirota bacterium
TTCGTCGTCCACGTCACCACCGCGCCGGTTGTGGTAATTCCAGAGACCAGCGTCCCCGAAATCACCGGCGGGGTCACGTCGGGTGGCAGTAGGGTGGTGAAGGGCATGGGGGTAGATGTCGCCGTATTTCCCGCCGCATCACTGCTCCGAACCGAAACCGAATAGGCCGTCCCCGCCAGCAAACCGGTCAGGGTCAGACTGTGAGCGGTCACCAGGCCCGGCACGGAAACCGTAGTCGTCCCATAGGTGACTTCGGAGGTGGCAGATTCATTCGTCGTCCACGTCACCACCGCGCCGGTTGTGGTAATTCCAGAGACCAGCGTCCCCGAAATCACCGGCGCGGTCACATCGAGAGGGGGCGGAGGGGGTGGCGCGGTGGATTGCACAACGATGCTCAGTGTGGCCGTCGCGGTATTTCCAGAAACATCGCGTGCCAGGGCGGTCAGGATGTGGGGTCCTACACTAAGGGTTTGCGTGTTCAAGAGCAGGCTAAAGGTAGCACTCGCCGGAGGAGTGATAATCTGTTCAGGAACAGCCTCTACCCCGTCTGCCAAGAGCGTTACACCCAACACCAACGTGTTGTCAGAAGTCGCTACCGTGACAGAAGTATCTCCGGAAAGGGCGGCGCCCTCCGTCGGAGCGGTGATGGACACCGTCGGAGGAACAAAATCCATTTGGCAAAGTAATGGACCCGCCGTGCCACAACTGGGTCCGGCACCCAACAGGAAGTTGTTGCACTCCCGCACAACGAGCGGATATGCGTCGATCTCTGGGGAATATAACTCAAAATAGTCCGCGCCATACAAATAGACTCCAACGGCTAGGGCTGGCCCCAAGTCACCCGTATTTTTCGTGGCACAGATCCCATGTATCTTCCCCGATTGGAAACCAGTGACCAGCTTCCCCGAATATTCTTTGATGATTTGATAAGCATTGGCAACCCGTTTCTTTTCGATAGACGGGGCATCAGTAAAGCCATTATTTTGCAGTGTTAGGCGATCTGGATAGAGGGCCGCCGCATCCGCAACAATAAGGTTTATCTCATCTGCGACACCATCTGTCGCCAAGAGGCTATCAACAATGTCGTAGGCCATCATGGTTTTTGGGAACGCCACCGCCCATGCATTGAGGAAGGAGGCCCAACTCATACGGATGTTGTCCAGGGAATATCCGGCTTGCTTGATCAGGAGGTCCTCGATCCTGCCCGTAGCGACAACAACACCTTGACCGTCCAAATACTCCACGGTGGTATCCGAAGGATTTGCGCCGGAAATCAGGTGAAACTCGCCACTTTTAGAATTGGCCCCGGTCACGTGGACTAACACAATCTCTGCTTCGGTGCCGACGGACGCCCCCAGACGCGCGATGAACGATGTCCATGCCACAAGATAGTCCGGGTCCCATGGCACCGGAATGCGGGCCACATTTTCTGTCGGCAGGCCCGTTGCAATATCCAACTCCTTAAACCGCAGTGATGGTACTCCTTTTATGTAGACCCAGTCGGGTGTTTTCATCCCCGGAAGGACACGCAACTGAACCTTTTTCCCTGCGGCCTTCGCCCGTGCAATTTCATCAAGAAGAAGTTGTAGGGCCAAGACGCCTTCCTGCGGTTCCAGGCCTCCCCAAGTGAACCGAAGAGACACTCCGACCAGGTCAGGATTGTCCAAGTAACTTTGTGGAACGGCCACATCCGAAGCGCCCAAACCGTAAAGACCGGATACCGAAGTGGGCGGATAACTCGGTGTTGGCACGGGACCCGGATCCGGATCGGGGATAGGTCCAGGATCCGGTGCTGGATCGGGTGGGGGTGGGGGTAATGATGTGACCCGCAGGGTCAGTGTCCGCCAGTCGGTTGTGACTTCAAACCCCGGAATCGTAACCATCCCGTAGGCATCTGCCGTTACACTCCCGGTCTGTCCAGCACTACTTTCCCACGAAATCGTGGCACCCTGAACAGGCTTGAAACTCTGAAGTCTGCGCGGCGTCACATCGACCGTTTCAAAACCGGTACCGCGATAGTCTTCGTAACAAGCCGGATAGACAAGGCCACTGGGTGGCACCACGTCTCCACATCTCCCGCCCACCGGTCTCAGACTGGCGTCGTCCAGCAGCCTGATGTCAACAGAATAGGTCTCTGCCGTATCCAGAATCGTATTCGTATTCCAGCGAAGATGCCGGTTTAAAACACCCGCGATGGCCCCGTCGTGTCGATTATCTCCCGCGATTGAAATGTTGCCAGCGCACAGATTCGTGCCATAGATCGCATCCACCGCAGCACACTCGGTTTGAGAGGGGCCTACGCCATAATTCGAGTTATAGCTAAAGCGGCTGAACGCCGGAAAGCTCTTATCCAGGCGCAAATAAGAGTCGGGGTCGTCGATGACACTAAAGCCCCCATCCCACCAGTGATAGCCCAAGATCGGATCCATTAACCGGCTTGTATCTGGGCTCCCGTTATTTTTTTCATGTCCACCCTCGTCCCACAGTGTATAATGACCCACACGGTATTGTTCCAGTGTATCGAAGAAGCTTAAGCCTTGCGAGGCGGGTGACGGACTGTTAAACCAAGAGAACAAAGCGGCATGATCGTCCTTGCCGTGGTCGGTCTGAATCCAGAAATTCAACTGGTCCGGGTGATTTTGTATCCACCACGCCATATCCGCATAGTCAAACATGTTGTAGCCGACATTATTGCAGACCCCGGGTGCGCCGATCTCAATCGGAACAATGTTGGGCCTTAAGACATCCGAAATACCGCCTGCGATCCGATCTTGGTTAAACAAAGTCGTGTAAATGGTGCCGGCCCCCCCCTTCGAATGCCCCCGCACAAAGACACGGTTCGGATCGACACCGAACTGGGATAGGACAAAGTCCAGATAGTACCGGTAGCGACGCTGGGTATAATCCACGAAAAGTGCATCTGTTGTAACGCTTCCGCTTGTTCGCTCCAGGCCCGTATCGTCGTCAAGATAGGATGAAAAGTTGCTCATATACCCATAGTGGGGGATTTTCCCAGTTACCGTACAGTTCCCAAACTCGTTTTCATAGTCCGTGTTTGCGTCCCCCGGATGGAGAACGATGGCAGTCAATGCCTCCGGC
Source organism: uncultured Nitrospirota bacterium (assembly GCA_964592995.1). GTDB lineage: Bacteria > Nitrospirota > Nitrospiria > SBBL01 > CAZOFZ01 > CAZOFZ01. The sequence goes on from CAZQIT010000156.1 coordinate 3,100, forward strand.
AGGTCATTCAAATGATCGTCATAAGCGCTGCATCCTCCGTGAAGCCATATCATGAGGGGATATTGCCGGGACGGGTCATACTTTGGAGGCACGGTCACGGCGAACTTCCGGTTTCGCCCCGTGAATCCAGGGCTGTCCAACCAGGCGTCGGTCACATGCTCGTAGGTATAGACCGTGGCGCCTTGGATATTCACGGCGGGTTGGCCCACCGGAGTGGGTGCTGGAGGGGTCTCGGCGGGAGGAATATTGATGGTGGACAGAAGCCCGTTTGTATCGGTGCAATCCACTGGCGTTGGCACACTGGATGCAGCGCGGCTCGGCATTACACCAATCTCCACCCCGAGCAGACTCACCAGACCACAGATTGCTGCGACTCGAAATCCCCGATATTTTAATGATCCTGTTGATCTTCCGCTCACCCCGAAACTTAAACGGCTTGCAAATTCTATAATCGTGTTCATATACATTGCATCCCCCTCGTTTCCATTAAACTGAAGCATCAATCACACTCTATCATGATAGTTTAGCAGATATTGCGCCACACGCAAGAACCCTCCGGTTTGGCGTGGGCTTCTCCTTAGGAACGCCGCACGCCCGAAGCAAGTGGAAGCTGTCCTGTGCGAGGCCCATCAAAAGATGACGTTCGTTATTGAGGATTAACCGGTCTGAAAATGGATTAACGCCGATTTTAAATCCAGCTTCCGACAGACCGCTTCGGCGGCACTCCGCAGGGTATCGAAACGACCCAGAATATGTAAAATGGACGCAGCAGAATACACCAGCGCGTCGCGCGCGGGGCCGGCGGAAGTCCCCGACAGCACCGCAAGACCGGTCTCGGCTGCCGCCTCTGCAAGCCCTACGGTGTCCGCTGACACCTGCGCTGGAAGGAGTACGGTGCGCAAGGTGGAGGCCACGCCCGCTTCTTGTGGGTCGAGCGACAGGGTTTGCGTCTCCTTTCCGTCTCGGTAGAACCGGGTGGAGGCGGTCCGATTGAATGGCGCAACGACACCCCCTTCTACGCCACGGATCACCACAGCGGATTGATATCCCGCGTGACGGGCCGCTTCCGGCAGAAATCGTTCATAATCCGGGTGTACAAAACCGATAACCAGATGGTTCTTCTGCGCACGTACCGGTCCGCATAATTTCTCCAATGTCGAAAGACAGGGACGTTTGACGATCAAACGGCGCAGCTCGGCCAGACGGTGCAGGGCCGGACAAAACAGGGATTGATCGACATAGGCCCATCCAATGTCCGAATCGGAAAGCCGCGATGCAGCTTGCTGCGGCGTCAGGTCCACCTGCGCACCTGCCAACGCCAGAATTTGCCGGTGCGTGACGCCAAACTTTGGCCCCACCTGATGACAACCATGAGACACGGTGGGCAGACCGCACGCGGCCAACAGGGCGGGCAGGAAAGAAGAGACCGGCAGATACCGCAGAAAACCGTCATACGGATCGGCTAGGTCGATCAACTCCGGCACACAGGTGTCCGCATGGCAGGTTGCTTCGCGCAAGGCCGTCAGGATGCCGAAGTTTTCCGCATCCGTCTCCCGCTTCATCCGCAGGGCCACTAAAAAAACGGCCGCCTGCACATCGGACACCGATTGTGAAAGGATCAGCCCCATCCCATCCCTGGCTTGGGCAAACGTTAAATCCTGACTCATCTGGGGGCCGGTCGCAATCCGCTTGATGTAGGCGGTCATCCGTGCCTCCGCCGGAGCGGTATGATTGATATCGTCAGTCTGGGTCGTCATTGCACCGCATCATACCATAGGGCAGTGTCATCCCCGGCCCTTTTTATGATTTTAGAAGCAAGGTGATCGAATTGGGACAGAGGGCGTGCGGGAGCACTACCGTGCGGTCGTGCTGCCGCACGGTAGTGCTCAGATGGAGGGTTCGGTCGTCTTTGCCGGGTCCAGCAGCCGGTCCAGCGCCGATGGGGCCAGAATCCCTTTTTTCAGGATAATCTCCCGAATCGACGCTTGTGTCTGTGCCGACTCTTTGGCGACTGCCGCCGCTGCCTCATAGCCGATGACGGGGTTGAGGATCGTTGCCAGGCCGACCGTCGTCTCGGCAAAGGCTGCACAGCGGTCGGGGTTGGCCGTAATCCCTTTGATGCATCGCTCGGTGAAGAGATCGGTGTTGCGCGTCAGGATTTCCAGAGACTGCAATAGGTTATAGTTGATGACCGGCATCATGACATTGAGTTCCATCTGCCCAGCCTGCGCGGCGAGGGCGATGGTCTGATCGTTGCCCATGACATGGAAACAGACCATGTTGGTCACCTCCGCCATGACCGGATTAACCTTCCCCGGCATGATGGACGACCCGGGCTGCACGGGTGGCAGCGTAATCTCGGCAAAACCGGTGCGGGGGCCGGAAGAGAGGAGGCGCAGGTCGTTGGCGATCCGAATCAGTTCGATTGCAAATTCCCGAAGGCTGCCCGAAAGGGCAACAAAATCGGCCATGCTCTGCATCCGCTCGAACAGATTTCGGGAGGTGCGCAGCGGAAGCCCTGAAATTTTCTGAAGTGCCGCGACGACCTTTCTTTGATATTGCGGATGGGTGTTAAGACCGGTGCCCACCGCCGATCCGCCGATCCCCAACTCGCAGAGGTCGGAAGCCGCCTGCTCAATCCGAACACGCGCGCGGGCGACGGCGACGGCATAACCTGAAAATTCCTGTCCCAGTCGAATGGGCACCGCATCCTGAAGATGCGTCCGGCCCGATTTGAGGATGCCGTCAAACGCACGGGCCTTTGCGGAGAGGGCCTTTTCGAGACGAAGGACTGCGGGATTTAATTTTTCCACAATCAAGAGGGCGGCCAACCGCATGGCGGTGGGGAAAACATCGTTGGTGGATTGCGACATGTTGACATGGTCGTTGGGATGCACCTGTTTGTAATCGCCCCGCGATCCGCCCAGACGTTCGATGGCCAGATTGGCGATCACTTCGTTGGCATTCATATTGTGCGACGTGCCAGCACCCGCCTGAAACACATCCACCACGAACTGATCGTGCCACTCCCCCGCAATGATCTCCTGCGCTGCCTGTTGAATGGGCTTTCCGATTGTGACGGGGAGTTTTTTACAGGCGATATTGGCCGCTGCAGCCGCCCATTTCACCATCGCCGTCGCTCGGATGAAGTCGGGATGCGGACGTATGCCGCTGATGGGAAAATTGGCCACAGCGCGAGCGGTTTGAACACCGTAGTAGGCCTCTTGTGGCACCGAAAGCTCGCCCAACGTATCTTTTTCGATCCGAACCGTTTGATCGTGCATCTCATTTCTCCAGAATTACAGCGCCAGAACTACAGCGCCAGAATTACAGTGGTTGTCCTGCCAGTAGCGGCTGGATCACTTTTTCGATAAGGTGCGTATAGTTGGCCCCCACGATGGGGCCGATGGATTTATGGCGGATCATCCCCTGGGGGTCGATAATAAAGGTCTCTGGAATACCGTAAACTCCATAGTCGATGGAGATCGTGCCCGTCTCATCGCGCACATGCTGGAAATTGTTGCCGTGCTCCTTTAGATATTCCTTTGCGAGCGCCTCCCGATCCTGATAGTTGATGCCCAACATGACAAAGTTCGGATTTTTGGAAAATTTATCGTTGATCTCAAGCAGGAACGCATGTTCCAACGCACACTCCTGACACCAGGAGGCCCAAAAATTGAGCATCACGACTTTTCCCTTGAACTGATTCAGGGAAATCGGTTTGCCTTCATAAAGTTCGGGGGCGGTAAAGCCGGGGGCGGGGGTATTGACGATGACGGGGGGAATATAGGACGGATTCCCCCACAGTCCGGTGTAAAAGATATAAAGAAGTCCCGATATTCCCGAAAGCAGCAGGATATGCCAGGCACGCCAGGCACGCATTTTCATGGAGGGGAGACTAGCGTCACACGGATCGGGAAGTCAAGTCTGCGCGCCGCGTTGTTTTCCATGTCAACGCTATGCTACTTTCACGACCCGATGGGATCAGCCTGTCGGCTAAGCGTTGGACTTTCAGTGAGGGAGCGTAAGGTTATGAATATCAAGCCGTTGCAAGATTGGGTGGTCGTTGTTCCGGATGAAGCGCGCGAACAGAGTCTGGGCGGGATCATCATTCCCGACACCGCCAAAGAACACCCCGAGCAGGGGAAAGTGGTTGCGGTGGGAGAAGGGCGATGGGTCGAGGAGAAAAAGGGGTCGCACCCCTCGCAGGGGAAAGATAAGGGGAAAGAAAAAAAGTTTGTTCCCATGACGCTCAAACCGGGCGACTACATTTTTTATGAGAAGTATGCCGCCCAACGGATGGACATTGACAGCCAGGAATGGGTGTTCGTCCGTGAGGCGGATGTGCTGGGGTTGTCGCTCAATCAGAGTTAACGGGTTAGGGTTTAGCAAGTTTAGCGAAAGGCCCTTCGGAGGTTTTTCACCTCCTCGGAAAAAGTCGGGTATTGGCTCCGGCTGATCTTGCTGATCTTCTCCGCCCGGTGCGATTGGATGTGAGGTGCGTCCGGCCCGTTCCCTGCTTCCACAAACAGGGCGCCATCTTGGTCGGTGCGGTAGATACGCGCACCCGCTGTTTGATAGGCGGCCAGCGCTTCCGGGTGGGGATGCCGATACCGGTTGCGTCGTCCCGCCGAGATCATCGCAACACGAGGCGATACGGCAGATAAAAATGCCGCGTCCAGTGAACTTCGGCTTCCATGGTGGGGCACCTTCAAGATGGTGCTGCGCAGCAGGTCGTTGTTCGTAATCAACTTGGCTTCGGCCTCTTTCTCAATGTCACCGGTCATCAGAATTGAAAAATCGCCGCTTGGAGCCGGACAACTGAGTCGAAATACAATGGAGTGATTATTGACCTTCTGCTTCGCACGACGGGCGGGTTCGACTCGAAGCTGTTTTCCAGGGAGAGGGGCCGCTTCGGGAGGATTCAAAAAGACAATCTGGCAGCCATCCATCTGCAGGGGAGGGGTGCCCCGGTGGATCACTTTCTGATTCCATCCCCGTTGCAGGAGGGTCTCCTGAAAAACGCGGTAGAATTCGGCGTCACTTTCCACTCCGTTGGTCCAGACTTCGCCCACACTGAACTTGCGTGCGATGTAGCCAAGCCCGCCCATGTGATCCATCTGGGGATGCGTTCCAACTAAATAGTCAATCGTTCGGATGCGCCGCTGCCACAAATAGGGGGCAACCGCCCCCCTTCCCACGTCAAAATCGCCCCCTGATCCCGCATCCACCAACATCACCCGCCCATCCGAAAACTCCAGTAGCGTTGCATCCCCCTGCCCCACATCCAAAAAGGTCACACGAAGTGTTTTGGGAGGAAAACGGAGACTGCCAAAGCCCAGGAAAAAGCTGAAAAACAGGAGGAGCGTCGGAAGAAGCCACTTCCACGATGCGCGCTTAACCATCAGGAACGGGAGGATGCCGTAGAACAAAATCACCATGACCACAGGGGGTGACGCCGCATGAAAATCGGCGCCCGGCAGACGGGCAAAGAACGCGGTGGTCGCGAAATACCCCTCCCCCAGCGCCTGATGCCAGCGGGCCAGCGGGAATCCCTCCGCCACAAATGGCGTGGCCAGGGTGGAGAGGAGGCCCAACGGGACGATCAGACCGCCGGCCACGGGAATAATGAGCGGATTGGCCAACAGTCCCACCCAACTGAACGTGTGGAAATAATAAAGGGTCAGGGGTGCCGTGCCGAGTGTTGCGCCCAATGTCGAAAGGGTCGAAAGACGCCCGATCCGTTTCAGTGCAACCCATCGCTTCCGGGCCCCACTCATTTCCAGCGTCGTCTGCACCTCTTTTGCGGGGAACGCAGCGTTCCACCATTCGAGGGTCAACAGGATGGACAGCACCGACACGAAAGAGAGTTGAAAAGAGATGTTAAAGAGGGCACGCGGGTGAAAGGCCAGGATCAAAAGCGCTGCGACGGCGAGACTCACCTTGATATTGCTGCTTTGGACAAGCCAGATGGCAAAGAGATAGACCAGAATCATCGTGAGTGAACGCAGCGTGGCCATTTCGCCGCCTGCGAGGAAGGCGTATCCGCTGACGGCGCAGGCGGTTGCCAACGCCGCCCACTGGGAGGGGAGCTTAAAGAAGGAGAGGCGCAACAGAAAGGGGACGGGGAGGCGCAGGATCAGCCACCGAACGGCTCCGAACATCAGTAAGGAGACGAGCGCCAGGTGTGATCCGGAGATCGACAGAATATGTGTGGTGCCGGAGGCCGAAAACACCTCCCGAATGGCGTCCGTCAGGCCGCCGGAGTCCCCGATGATTAACGCCATCAAAAGGGCCGCCGGTTCTCCCGAAAGCGAGGAGAGAATCCGTTTTCGGATCGTGTCGCGCCACAGATAGAGTTTTTTAAGGGGCGCAGAACCCTCTTGTCCAACTTTTTTGACCTGTGAAAGTCGTGAGAGGCCAGCCACGCCCGCCGACCCCTGACGCGCATTGTAATCCGCATACGGAAACACGCCGGGATTTTCAAATTGTCGCGGTCTGCGGAGGGAGATCTCCATCTCAAGTTGATCCCCATATTCAAACGGCGTGTCTGCATCCGCGTGGATGTTGTAGACGGTCAGTCTGAACGCTCCCGCCGCAGGACGCCAGTGTGTGCCCTCTCGACGCCATATCCCCCGCATGGGCAGAATCAGGCGTCCCTTGGCATGTCCTGGCGGGCCGTCCACCTGGGCAATGATGTGGATGGGGCCACGATCCGTGTGGCGCCGAAGGTCCGATGCAAAGAGCGGGATGGAAGTGAGTTGAGCCGCCCCAAAACCGACCGCCGCACAAAAAAAGAGGGAGAGTGGAACGAGGCGGCCTTTTCGGAAAAGGGCATCAAACAGGAGGAAGAGGGTCAGCAGGCAGGAAAGGGTGAGGGGGAAGTAGGGGAAGATCTCCCCTAAAAACAATCCCGACAGAACGGCTGCCGTGACGGAGACAATTCCCTTGGGATGTGTGGGGGCTATGGCCACGGATTCCTCCCCTTTCTAAGGGGAGGTTAGGTGGGGTAAAAGACATCTAGTGTTTAGCTTCATAAATAAACATAAGTATTCTCCTGCTTGTTCAATACAAACAGGAGGTGTTTATGGCGCGAGTTGCAGCGAAGGTACCATGCAGTGATGAAAATCGCAAGGAGTTGGCACGACTGAGCTGTCAAGTCCCATCTCGAGCGCGAACGGCATTTGTTTCTTGGCAACCACATGCATCAAAAACACGCGCACGGCATCAGAGACAGACAGCCCCATCACAGCCAGTGTCTCGGTGGCCTGCGCCTTGATTTGTTCGTCCATGCGGACGTGAACCATC
>CAZQIT010000157.1:0-15826 GCA_964592995.1 uncultured Nitrospirota bacterium
TCTTCGAGGGCTTCGGCCATTTTCTGCTCCCATGAGTCGGTATCGGCAACGACGTGGGAGATGTGACACTTATCGGCGCGGGTGGCGAAGACGTGTCGCGTCGTGTCGAAGTCTACATAACGTGTGGAGCCGAGGGTGTCATAGGGACGCAGGATTGGCTTGAGCGTGGCACGGGCATCCTGCCCGTGTTCACCCACCGGCTGGAAGCCGGTGCCACCAACAATGGCCATGTAGATGCGGTCGGCGGCATCGTGGGTGAACTCAATCAATAGGAGCAGTTGCGGAAAGGTATTGTCCTTGAACGTGACGCATTCGGCCAGCCAGCGTTTAGCGATTCCAAGCAGTTGCGGAAAGAGCCAAGGCTTGTCGTTGCCGTCGTCGTCGCGGAAGTATTTCTCCAGCGTCAGCTTGGCCAGCAAGAAGACGACTTCGTTGGGCCGACGGCGTTTGAGATCGTCGAGGGTATGGACGCTAGATTCGCCGACGATGGGATCGAGCTGCACTTTGGTCGGGATATCAGCAGTGGAGAGCGTCATCTGTGATTCTGGTTTGAAGGCGAAGGTGAGTCGTTCGCTGCCCACGTCATAGCGGTAGCCAAGCAGGCGGGGAAAGGTGATCTCACAGGCGATGCGGCTTTCAAAGGCGCGGACGTGGGTGGGCAGAGGGCCGGGCTTGGGATCCGTGGTTGCGCCGCTGCACGGGATGAAGGAAAACGGCACGCCGTAGACCTCGGCATATTCCGGATCGAAATGGCCGTTCTCGTTGGCGGCATAACTCATGCGACGCAGGGCACGGCCGACCACCTGTTCGCAGAGTAATTGCGTGCCGAAGGCGCGCACACCGAGAACATGGGTGACGGTGTTGGCGTCCCAGCCTTCGGTGAGCATGGAAACACTGACCACACACTTGACGTGTTCGCCAAGCTTGCCGGCCTTGCCAACGGTATTCATCACTTCGCGGAGTAAATCTTCATCGGTGAGGCTCTCGGCATCGCGGCCGGGGAAGCGGGCGCGGTAATCTGACTTGAATTTGTCAATTTCACGGACGGCGATCTTCTTGAAGTCGTCGCGCATTGATTCTCCTGATTCTAGCTGGTGGCTGTCTACCAGAATTGTGTTGGGGCGGTGCAGCCAGGCACCGTTGCCATCGTCGTTGCGAAAAATGGGCAGTTGCCCGGCCTGGACGATAAACTCTTTGCCGATCTGCTTTTCCCAGCCGGCGATAAAATCAAAAACCAACTTGGAAACATTAGTGTTGTTGCAAACAACGATAAAGGCAGGGGGCGTGATGCCACGCGCACGGGCCTCGGTATTCTGCTCCCAGATGCGGTAAGACTTTTCATAGTTGCCATAGAGACTGTGCAAGGCACCCTGAAGCTCGACCGGAAGTTTCGGTTCGCCACCAACCTTCTCCGTTTTGCGCCCCTTCCTTGGCAGATCATCTCGGATGCGGAGCCACAGGTCACGGTAGGTGGGCTGGTCGCCAGTCATCGAATCATCGGCCACCGGGACGCGAGGCACCTTCACGATACCAGCCTCAATGGCGTCAATCAGTGAGAAATCGGAGACGACCCACGGGAAAAGCGTCCCTTCTGGGTAGCCTGAACCGCGCAGGAAGAATGGTGTCGCCGAAAGATCGTAAATAGCCTTCACGCCGATCTTGGCTTTCACGGCCTCAATACCAGAAATCCAGATGCGGGCATCTTCGTCGCGCTGTTTGGCTTCTACGCGCTCGTCGGTGGTGAGTTTTTCGTCCGCGCCGTCGGGTTTGCGTCGGTAGCAGTGATGCGCTTCGTCGTTGAGGACGATGATGTTTCTCTTTGCACTCAACTCGCGACAGACGCGGCGCACCATCTGGTCGGGGGTTTCGGTGAACGGGTGCTCCTTGCCATCGGCCAGAATTGACTTTGTGATCTTGCTGGCGGCAACCTTCTCGCGGAGTTGAAAGGCGTGGAAATTAGTAATAAGGATTTTGGCCTGCCCAAGTTGCCCCTGTAATTGGGCCGGAACAACATCACGTTGGCGATAGTAGTTCTCCGGATCGTTTGGCAGTAGCACGCGCAATCGGTCGCGGATCGTGATGCCGGGTGTCACGATCAGGAAGGTATCTGAAAAACGGGCGTCCTGCGGGTTGGCGCGTTTGTTGAGTGTGTGCCAGGCGATGAGCATGGCCATGACGACGGTCTTGCCGGAGCCGGTCGCCATCTTGAACGCTGTGCGCGGCAGACCGGGGTTTGAAGTGTTGTTCGCCTCACGTATTGCGTTTTCGATCCAAGAATCCCCGTACTTTCTGGCCACCTCGGCAATGTAGATGGCGGTTTCAAGGGCTTCGTTCTGGCAGAAAAAGAGTTTCTTCTCGCGGGAGGTATCAGTCCAGTAAGAAATCAATCGTGCGGTGGTGGGCGTTACGCCAAGGTAGCCACCTTGGCGCCATAATGCGATGCGGCGACGGATGTCGTTGACGAGCCTGTTTTCTTCGATGCGGTCTTGTGTCCACTCCGTGTCGAAATAAAGTTGCTTCCCCTTCTTCTTTGGCTTCGCGATGGGGACAAAGTACGAACTGGTTCGACGGTCATCAACGATCTCATTCGTGATCCCCGCGTTGGCAAATCGGAAGTGTCGGGTTGGCTCGTCGAAAGGAGAATTGATGATCGGATTTTTAATGACAACTTGGGGCATACGATCGGGCGCCTCTCTTTATGGGTCAATCTCTGGATTGGCCGTTACAGTCGTGTCTGGCGGCTTTCGACGCAAATCTCTGCCCGTAGCGCACGCTTGAGCTTGTCGCAGGGGCCATCCCCATCTTTCGAGTCGGGGTTTGCCACGGCTGACTTGCGTATGGTATTTTTCCCGCAATGCATCACTTGATTGATCGATTTCTGGCCTATCTTTCCATCGAAAAAGGCTTGTCGGTGAACACCCTGCTGGCCTACCGTCAGGACTTGCAGAAATTTTCGGACGACCTGCAAAAACAATCCGTCGCGTCGCCGGATCAGGTGGATCGCAAAACGATTTTGTGCTTTCTGACCCATCTCTCGGCCCACTCCCTCTCTCCCACCTCCGTTACCCGCATCCTCTCGACGCTGCGCACGTTTTTTAAATTCATGGCCGCAGAGGGCCTCATTCATCACGACCCGTTGGCGCATATTCAGTCCCCCCGCCAGACGTTCCGTCTGCCCCGCGCGCTGCCTTTCGGTGAGGTGGAGGCGCTTCTGAATCTTTCAAAGGGAGAGACCCCCCGCTCAATACGAGATGATGCCATGATCGAACTGCTCTATGCGACCGGCCTGCGCGTTTCCGAACTGGTGAGCCTCTCCGTGGAGGCGGTGAATCTTTCGGCCGGACATCTGGTGGCGCTGGGGAAGGGATCAAAAGAACGAATGGTGCCGATCGGACAGGTCGCGCTTCAAAAACTTGCGCACTACCGGACATCCGCTCGTCCCCTGATTCTCAAGGAACGGGTCTCCGCCGATCTGTTTGTCACCTTTCGGGGCCGGAGAATGAGTCGTCAGGCATTCTGGAAGCAATTGAAGCGATATGCAAAAACAGCAGGGATTCAGCGGCCCATCACGCCGCATATGCTGAGACACTCCTTCGCGACGCATCTGTTGGCCAATGGCGCCGACCTGCGGTCAGTACAAATGATGCTGGGACACTCCGACCTTTCCACCACACAGATCTACACCCATGTCAGCCGGGAGGGACTTAAAAAAGTACACGCAGAGAGCCACCCTCGCGGTTGAAGCCTGTGGCTGGGGCCAGAGAGGGATCCGTCGTCAGCGATCCGTGCGAGGCATCAGGGAGCAGAAATCAGGTCGCTCCGGTTGTGCCATCGGCATCTGAAACCCGCACAATCGTCTCCGGCGGAAGGCGCTCCAGGAGGAACTGCAGGGCCTCGGTCAATTCCTGTGGCGATTTGGATTCGAGTGTGAGGATCACCGTGTAATCAGATCGCTCTGTCTGGGGATAAGACCCCAGACGCAGATGGGGGAATGCGTCAACGGCGCGGTTTAGCGTCTCTGCGATGACCTCTTCTTCTGTCCGAAGGAAAATCTTTTTGACGCGGAAAGGCTGTTCCCTGAATCGCTCCAGGATGGCCTCGAATTTCCGAACCAGATGTTCGGGTACGCCTGGGAAGATATAAATGTTTTCAAAGTAGGAGATGGGCAGCCGGTTTTCCAGAAAGAAGAGACGGGTCCCCTCGGGCAGGTCGGCCAATTTGAGGTGAACGGGGGTGAGGGCGTTTCCATAGCGTTGCGATAAGAACCGCGCGATGTCTGGATTTCGCATCAGGGGAACGCCGACCCCTTTGGCAATCCCCTCCAGGGTCACGTCGTCATGCGTCGGGCCGATCCCTCCACTGGTAAAAATCCAGTCAAATCGCTTGCGACAGAATGCGACTTCTTCTGAAATCCGATCCACGACATCGGGCAGGACGACCTTCCGCTGCAAATCCACGCCCAACTCCCGCAGCATGCCCGTGAGATAAGGAGTGTTGCGATCCATCACACTGCCGGAGAGAATTTCATTGCCGATGGTGAGGATGGCGGCGGTTTTGGTGGCGTCGGGTGTCATTTAAGTCTCAGGGCTTGTCCATTCAGACAGCGAGCAATTTTCCGCAATTTTGGCAGAGGGTGCGGTCGTACGCGTTTGCGGTCTGGCAGTCCGGGCAGACCCTTTGCTCAAATCCCGGCGGCGGACGACGAAGACCCGGGAGGGCCAGCAGCACAATCCAGACGCCGATGAGGCCAAACGCCACGGCCATAAAGAGTGGACTCCCCATACTGTTTCCCCCTGCAACAGGCTGGATTGTACCGCATTGGGCGACGGAAGCGCCAGCGTCTCCGATTTGGCTGGCCATCACACAACGAAGGCGTTGCCGTGCCCTGCGCATTTGTGGTACCCTCCTGACCCGTTGGGTATGCTGCGCGGTCCGTCGCGTCAATCTCACTTTTATGGGGGAGCACAATGAACACAGGTGAAATTCTGCAAGTCATTGGGCCGACGGTCGACCTTCGGTTTCCGCAGGATGGCCTCCCGGCCATTTTCAACGCCATTCGGATTGAAGACGCCGACGCAGGGATTAACCTGATCCTGGAAGTCGCCCAACATATCGGAAATAACACGGTCCGCTGCATCGGCATGGCCTCCACCGACGGTTTGGTGCGGGGCATGAAAGGGACCGACCTGGGCCGTCCCATCTCCGTACCGGTGGGGGAGCAATCTCTGGGGCGCATCTTCAATGTATTGGGTGCGCCCATCGACGGCAAGGGCGAAGTGGCCCAGCCGGATCAACGTTGGTCCATCCATCGTCCCAGCCCCGCCTTCGAAGAACAGGTGCCGGTGACCTCCATCCTGGAGACGGGGATCAAAGTGGTCGACCTGCTGGCCCCTTATGCCAAAGGGGGGAAGATCGGACTCTTTGGCGGGGCGGGCGTCGGCAAAACCGTCATCATCATGGAGTTGATCCGGAACATCGCCACCGAACATGGCGGCTATTCTGTCTTCTGCGGGGTGGGTGAACGCACCCGCGAAGGGAACGAACTCTATTTGGAAATGAGCGGATCGGGCGTGCTGAGCAAGACCGTGCTGGTCTTTGGACAGATGAACGAACCGCCTGGCGCGCGTTTGCGGATCGCCCTGTCAGGCTTGACGATGGCGGAATATTTCCGTGAAGAAAAAGGGCAGGATGTCTTGCTTTTTATCGACAATATTTTTCGGTTTGTTCAGGCTGGATCGGAGGTCTCCGCCCTGCTGGGGCGAATGCCTTCCGCCGTCGGATACCAGCCCAGCCTCGGCACCGAAATGGGCGAACTCCAGGAACGGATTACCTCCACGCGGAAAGGCTCCATAACCTCCGTTCAGGCGATCTATGTGCCTGCGGACGATATGACCGATCCGGCTCCAGCCACCACCTTTACGCACCTGGACGCGACCACGGTCCTTTCCCGGCAGATTGCCGAGCTGGGCATCTATCCGGCCGTTGATCCGCTAGACTCCACCTCACGCCTGATGGACCCGCGCATTCTGGGGGAGGAGCATTATCGGATCGCGCGCGCCATTCAACGCATCCTGCAAAGATACAAAGAGCTTCAGGACATTATTGCCATCCTGGGCATGGACGAGCTTTCGGAAGAAGACCGAAGCACCGTGCAGAGAGCGCGGAAGATTCAGCGCTTTCTTTCACAGCCCTTCTTTGTGGCCGAGGCCTTCACCGGCGCGCCGGGGCGCTATGTCAAACTGGCCGACGCGATCAAAGGTTTTCAGATGATTCTTGATGGTAAGCTGGATCATCTGCCGGAGCAGGCCTTTTATATGGTCGGCACCATCGAAGAGGCCCAGGAAAAGGCGGAAAAGCTAAGGTCTGCGTGACACATGGACAACACTTTTCATTTGACGGTGATGACGCCGCAGCGTGTGGTGTTTGAGGGGTCGGTGTCGGCGATGGTGGCCCCCGGCGGTGACGGACGTTTGGGCGTGTTGGCGCATCATGCCCCGCTCATTACGACACTTGCGCCGGGACCGCTCTCCATCACGCTGCCAAGTGGAGACAAACAATGTTTTCGAATTGGCGCAGGGTTTTTGGACGTCCTCCGAAACGAGGCCACACTCCTGACGGAATCCACGGAATCCACAGACGCCGTTTGACAACACCCGCAGCCTTTGATATTTTTTCACCCGATGCCGAGATAGCTCAGTCGGTAGAGCAGAGGCCTGAAAAGCCTTGTGTCCGCAGTTCGATTCTGCGTCTCGGCACCCCCTTATTTAATTCTGCCCATCAGCCTGTTTCAAGCAGGTTGCCCCCCGGCGGGGTCCTCCGTCACGGGCCTTCAGGCGGTTTTATGGAAAGCACCGCGATGAACATCAAAAAGAGGGCCGCCATGACTAAAACCAAGTTTCCCATAACCGGATCATAACATAAGGAGCAGGGCATGTTGAAGAAAGTGGCATCCATTCTGATTTCGCTGCTGTGGCTTTCCGGGGCGGTCACAGAAGCGCAAGCAAAAGGCCAAGAAGCGGGCATTCAACTTCTGGAGAACTTACAGGACATTTTCATCGGGCTGGCCGAGACGGTCAAGCCCGCTGTCGTGAATATCTCCTCGGTTTCCGACAACAAATCGGGGACACGAAAGGGCGAGGAAGACGGGCCGCACGACAGGCCACGGAGAGGCCCAAAGGAATCCCCTTCCGGTTCGGGTTCCGGCTTTATTATTGATAAAAGCGGATTTATCCTCACGAACAATCATGTGGTGGGGGATGCCGAATCGGTGGACGTCCGTCTATCGGATAAGACCAAATTTACGGGCAAAGTCGTTGGAAAAGACCCCGATACCGATTTGGCCCTGATCAAAATAGACGCCGGACGCGACCTGCCGGTGGTACCGTTCGGGGACTCTTCAAAAATCAAGGTTGGCCAGTGGGCCATTGCAGTCGGCAACCCCTTCGGTCTGGACCGGACGCTCACGATCGGCGTCATCAGCGCGTTGGGACGGGAGAATGTGAACCTCTCCCGTTACGAAGATTTTATCCAAACGGATGCCTCAATCAATCCGGGCAATTCGGGCGGGCCTCTCTTTAATGTACGCGGCGAGGTGATCGGCATCAACACGGCCATCATCAACTTTGCGCAGGGGATCGGTTTTGCCATCCCTTCCAACATGGCGCAGAGTGTCGTGGCGCAGTTGATGGCCAAGGGGAAGGTGACGCGCGGCTGGTTGGGGGTCGGCATTCAATCCCTGACAGAAGAGCTGGCGGGTCCCTTTGGCGTAAAAGAGGGAGAAGGGGTGCTGGTTAACGAGGTGTTTAGCGACGATCCGGCAGGCCGGGCAGGCATTCTCACCGGCGACATTATTCTGAAGGTGGGTGACAAACCGGTCGACACGCCCAGCACGCTGGCTCGCCTGATTGCAGGGTTTTTCCCGGGCGAAAAGGTCGGCATCGAAGTCCTGCGAGACGGCAAGAAAAAAATCTTCTCCGTGGAACTGGTGGAGCGAAAAGGCGAGACGGAGACCGCTTCCCTCCAGGGAGTGGAAGGGTCCTTGGGACTGACGGTTCAGGAAGCCACGCCGGAGTTGCTTTCGCAATTTAAAATCAAGAAGGAAGAAAAAGGGGTGCTGATCGCCAAGGTCAAGCCGGGCAGCACTGCAGAAGCGGAAGGGCTTAAGGAAGGCGATCTCATCAAAGAGATTAACCGAGAAGAGGTGACAACCCCCGATGCCTTTGGAAAAGCCATTGAAAAAGCAAAAAAGGAGGAGAGCCTGCTCCTGCGCGTCGTCCGCGAAAATCGCGCCTTTTTTGTGGTCTTAAAACCCACACCGCCGGACAAATAAAATGCAGGGGGTAGAGCATCGCCTCTATCCGTTCTTTCCGCTCCCGCCATGAAAATCGTCGGCATTGATGACCGCACCTTTCAATCCACCTATCAGAAGGTCGTCCATCGTGGACTTGTGGGCGGGGGAGATGTCTTCGATGTCGTCCGTCGCATCCTGAGTGATGTGCAAAAGCGGGGCGATACGGCGCTCTTGGAATATACCCTCAAGTTTGACCGCTTCAAGTGCAAGCCCTCCTCGTTGCGTATCCCCTGTGAAGAGATCAAACGGGCCTACGACCAGGCCGATCCGGCGGTTGTGGAAAGCCTGAAATATGCCGCCGGACGGATCGCCGCATTTCACGAAAAACAAAAGAGCACCAACTGGTCGATGGAGGAGGGGGGCGTCTACTTGGCGCAGCGGACGCACCCCATTGAGCGGGTGGGCCTCTACGTGCCGGGAGGGACTGCAGCCTACCCCTCGTCGGTTCTGATGAATGCCATCCCGGCGCGTGTGGCCGGTGTGCCGCGCCGGATCATCTGCTCGCCTGCGCCGGAGGGGGTGACCAGCCCGTATCTGCTGATTGCGGCGGATATTGCCGGCGTGGACGAGATTTACCGGATTGGCGGGGCGCAGGCCATCGCGGCGATGGCCTTTGGAACGAAGACGATTCCCAGGGTGGATAAAATCGTCGGCCCCGGCAATCAATATGTGGCCGAAGCCAAACGACAGGTTTATGGCGTCGTTGGCATCGACATGATCGCGGGGCCGAGTGAACTGCTCATGATTGCCGACGATGCGGCAAATCCGCCTTATGTCGCATCCGACCTGCTCTCCCAGGCCGAACATGACGAAGCGGCAGTCGTCATCCTGCTGGCCACTTCCCGATCACTCGTTTCTGCGGTGAAGAAGGAGATGACGGCGCAACTTGCACGGCTGCCCCGAAAGGCGATTGCGGCGGCGGCGCTCAAGAATCACGGCGTCATTTTTATTGTTCCAGACCTTCACCAGGCTATTGAGATGGCGAACGCCATTGCGCCGGAACATTTATCTCTCTTCGTGGCCCGGCCTTTTTCATATCTGGAGCAGATCCGAAACGCCGGTTCCGTTTTCCTGGGGGAGATGACCCCGCAGGCCCTGGGCGATTACATCGCTGGCCCGAACCATGTCCTGCCCACCGGCGGCACGGCCCGATTTTCCTCGCCCCTCTCTGTGGATGATTTCGTCAAAAAAAGCAGCGTGATCTCCTATACGCGCACGGCGCTTCGTCAAGGTGGCGAACATCTGGTCCGGATTGCCGAGATAGAAGGGCTTGCGGCCCATGCCAACATGGTCAAAATTCGCAGGTCCCGATAAATCCGCAACAGATCACGGGATGAGTGTCATTATTCCGACGCTCAATGCCGGGGTCTCCCTCGATGGACTCCTGGCCGCCCTCAAAGCACAATCGCTCCCGTCTGAGATTGTCATTATTGATTCTGCGTCATCGGATGATACCCGAAAGATCGCGCAAGAACATGGCGCAAAAATCATCCCGATTGAACGGCAGGCCTTCCGTCATGGAAGCGCCCGAACCGTGTCCGGGAAAACAGCGTGCGGAGAGATATTGGTCTATCTGACGCAGGACGCCATGCCGTTGGATGACCATGCCGTTGAAAAACTGGTGACACCGTTGATGGCTGACCATCAGATTGGGGCGGCCTACGGAAGACAATTGGCCGAGCCTGGCGCCTCCCCCTTCGCGGCGCATCTTCGTGCGTTTAACTATCCGCCACAGTCCGGTGTCAAATCGCTGGAAGATCGCGCGCGCCTGGGCATCAAGACGGCCTTCCTGTCCAACTCCTTTGCCGCCTATCGTAAAAGCGCATTGGAGAAGGTGGGGTGGTTTAAAGAGGGCCTGATGATGGGGGAAGACATCCATGTCGGCGCGAGGTTGCTGCTTTCCGGCTATCAGATTGCCTATGTGGCGGAGGCCCGCGTGCGTCATGCGCACGATTATACCCTCGGCCAGGAATTTAAAAGATACGCACAGATCGGCGCCTTCCATCAGGCGGAAGAATGGATTCTGCGTGAATTTGGAACATCCGAAGGCGAAGGGGTAAAATATGTGCAATCGGAGTTGCGATATTTATCGCGTTGCCGGAAATACCATCTGATGCCGACATCGCTCTTCCGAAATGCCGTCAAGTACGTCGGCTATAGATGGGGCAAGTTGCGCACTTACAAGCGTTTGCCACATGCTCAAGAAACATAGTGCGTTCTTCAAATCGATCCTGTTTCTCTCAGACTTGGCCCTGATCGCGCTGGCCTGGATGTTGGGCTACGTCATTCGCTTTCATACCACGCTGATTCCGGTCACCAAAGGTATCCCCTCCGTCACGCCCTATCTGATGCTGCTTCCGGCGATCCTGATGGTCTGGGGAATGGCCTTCCACTCGTTTCACCTCTATCGCCCGAGGCGCATCTCCTCCCGTCTCTCCGAGATATGGGATGTGACGAAGGCGACCAGCTTTGCCACGATGCTGGTGGTGGCGATCAGCGCCTTCCTGCGGCCGTTTGAATACTCCCGCGCGGTCTTCATCCTGTTCTGGCTGTTGAGCGTGATCCTGCTTACCGCAAGCCGCTGGAGCTTTCGAGAACTGCTTCGGTTCGTCCGGCGGCGGGGATACAACCTGCGGCATGTCCTGATTATTGGCGCAGGTTCGCTGGGCCAGGAGCTTGCGGTCAAACTGCATCGCCATCGGGAGTTGGGCCTTCAAGTGATTGGCTTTTTGTCCAGGAAACAGCAGAAGGTGGGCCAGTCCCTGTGCGGTATTCCGGTGCTCGGAACGTATGACGATCTCCCGCGCCTCATGGCGGCCCACATTGTCGATCAGGTGTTTCTGTCCCTTCCGCAGGATTCTTATGTGAACGTGGAGAAGCTGCTCCAATTCCTTCAGGATCAGACGGCTGACGTGCGGATTGTTCCGGATTTATTGCAATTTATGACCGTTCGGGGCGAGGCGGAATTGTTTGACGGACTGCCGATTGTGACGCTTCAGGCCACGCCGCTGTATGGCTGGAACCGGCTGGTGAAGCGGGTCATTGATGTATCATGCGCTCTGATGGTGTTGGGTCTGACGGCGCCTCTGACCCTGGTGATCGCGGGTCTGATCAAGCGGGGGTCTTCCGGCCCGGTGTTTCATCGTCAAAAGCGGATGGGGTATGACGGCCATATTTTTGAGATGATTAAGTTTCGCACCATGCGGGAGGATGCCGAGCAGGAAACGGGGGCGGTCTGGACGGAAAAGGG
Organism: uncultured Nitrospirota bacterium; assembly: GCA_964592995.1. GTDB lineage: Bacteria > Nitrospirota > Nitrospiria > SBBL01 > CAZOFZ01 > CAZOFZ01. The sequence continues at coordinate 11,601 of CAZQIT010000157.1, forward strand.
AGATTCACGCAGAACTCGGTTGGGCGTCCTGCTTCGGGGCATCAGTCTGGATGAACTGCCGCAGTTTTGGAATGTTCTGAAAGGAGAGATGAGCATTGTGGGACCTCGTCCGGAGCGCCCCGAGTTTGTGAAAAACTTCAGACAGACCGTTCCGAAATATATGTTACGTCACAAGATCAAGGCGGGCATTACCGGATGGGCACAAATACGAGGATGGCGCGGGAACACCTCGATAGACGAACGGATCAAGTCTGACTTGGAATATATCGAAAAATGGTCTGTCGGACTGGATTTTAAAATCATGTGGCTGACCCTCTGGAAAGGATTGATCAACAAGCATGCGTATTGAAGGAGCCACGTGAAAATAACTTTAAAAATAGCGGGCCAGTTTTATTTCTAGGAAGTCGTCCTTTCGGAATCCAAACAACGGATCGGATGCGGATATTTCGCTGAACACGCTCCCCTGAAGGCTCATTTTCCATTTCTCCCCAATACGTCTGCTGGCCTCAAAGTTGATGAGGCGCGCCGGGGTGTCCCGATCCAGGATCATGGAAAGGAGCATCTCGCTGCTTTGAACATCGTTCCAGGCCAGACGGCATCCAATGGCCACATCGTCTTCAAAGGGCGGGGCATTCATCCCCGTGCGATCATCCCAGAGATATTCCAGAATCAGGCCCAGATCAATGCCGGCATAAAAATTAGACAGCGTATACTCCAATCCACCCGCCGCCGCGATCTCGGTCACGGGACGGCCCGTGCGTCGAATGGCCTCCAGCTTCCAGAGCCAACGCCCCTGTGTCGCCTGAACATCCAGGCCACTCTGTTGAATGAGGTCGTAGAATGGAATCAACACGGGCAGGCCGTCGGCATCCCACCGCAAAAGGAGCTGCGGCTCTCGCGCCGTACCCCAAAAATGTGAAAGCCCGATGTCCCAGGCGCCAGAGACCTGTGCCCACCGGATGGCCCCGTCAAGGTGACCCCGGCCCCGGTCAAATTCTGCCCGATCCGTCGCAACGGGGAGTGCCGCGCGGAGGCGTCCATCGACCCCCGGAAACGTTCGATCGCGCGCACCGGTCAGGAGAAAAAGCTCCAGCGTGCCCCACGGCCGGATCACGGCTAGGTTCATCATCGGCTGCCCCAATTTTTCTTCTCCCTGCATCTCTTCAACGAGGTCGGTCTGATTGATCACATCGACGAGGTGTACCGCTTCCGTCACCCCCCAGAATACGCGCCGGATGCCGACACGCAACTCGGCCTTTTCCCATATCCTCGTCCAACTCAGTTCGCGGATATCCAGATGGGTGCGCTGATCGTCTTGCGCGTCCCACCGCACGAACGGTACGAAAACCAACGCCTGATGCGCCCATTGATGATGGAACTCTGGTTGCAGGACCAGGGATGGGTGAAAATCCACCTGCCCCCCTTCCGCCGTTTCAAAAAACAGGCGTCCTTCAACGGCGGCGAAACCAGACCATTTTGCCGCATGGGCCGGACCGCCGATGAAGAGGGAGAATACCGTAAGCAGGAAGAAGAGAGCGGTCATGTTCGATCCCATCAAAAGTGAGCGGCTTCCCTTGCGAAACCCGCAGCGTCTGTTTAACATGCGGGCATGTCCCCATCGAAAACAATCACAATCCTGGCGCCCGCCAAGATCAATCTTTGCCTTGCAGTGCTCGGCCAACGGGCGGATGGATACCATGAAATCGCCTCCCTGATGCAGATGGTCGGACACTATGATCGCCTGACATTTCATCTGCGTCCGTCCGGCATTCGTTTGACGATGGGAGACGAAAACCTTCCTGCGGGAAGGGACAACCTGGTTTTTCAGGCCGCCTCCCTCCTGCGCAAGGAAGCGCGTCGGAGCGGACAGACGGTGGGGGGTGCTGCGATTTTTCTCAAGAAAAATATCCCCATCGCCGCAGGCCTGGGGGGCGGCAGCGCGGACGCTGCCGCGACACTTTCGGGACTCAACCGACTCTGGGGGCTGAAATGGCCGCGCGAGCGACTGGCCCGTCTTGGAGCGGTATTGGGGAGCGATGTTCCCTTCTTTTTTCATGGCCCCACTGCATGGGCTACAGGCCGTGGTGAGCAGGTCCACCGTATCGCCTCTTTTTTAGCGGGGTGGGTGGTGCTGGTCGATCCGGAAATCCCCATCTCCACCGCCTGGGCCTATGAACAATACGCCAGACGTTTCGCAGACATAACGCCGACGCCTCGGCCGAAAGGCCCCAGCAATCGCCGGGCCGTCCCGGACCGTGCGGCCATCGCGCGTTTTGCGCGCAAGCCCCGCAATGACCTGGAAAAGGTGACCCTTTCGGCCTGGCCGCAACTGGTCCGGATCAAGAACGCATTGCGCCGCAGGGGTGGGGCATGGACGCTCATGTCGGGAAGTGGTGCGAGCCTCTTCTCCCTCTTTCTCCAAAAGGATCAGGCCCTGCGGGCGGCTTCCACCCTTCGGGAAAAGGGGATGGGCCGCGTCTGGGTCGTGCGGGTGCTGCGTCGCGCCCCTTTTTAACTCAAAATGGATTCTCCCTCACCGTTCCATCCTGCACGTTCCATCGACCATGCGCATCGTGCGATCGGCCTGTGCGGAGAGGTGTTCGTTATGGGTGACCAGTACGAAGGTCACACCCCATTGCCTGTTCAGCGTTTGAAGAAGGCCGAAGACCGCATCTCCGGTCTCCCGGTCCAGGTTGCCCGTCGGTTCATCGGCCAGGACCAGCCTCGGACGAAGAACCAGTGCACGGGCGATTGCCACACGCTGTTGCTCGCCGCCGGAGAGCTGTCCTGGTTTATGAAAAAAGCGATCTGCCAGACCCACCGCCGACAGGATTTCTTTGGCGTCCGCTTCAATCTTCTTTCGATTCAGCCGTTGAATGAGACCGGGCATCAGGGTGTTTTCCAGGGCGGTAAACTCCTGAAGCAGATGGTGAAACTGAAAAATAAAACCGACCGTCCTGTTTCGAAAGAGGCCCAACTCCTGTTCCGAGCGCAAGAAAAGATCGGCCCCTTCAAATAGCACCTTTCCCGACGTGGGGCGGTCCAATGCGCCCAGGATGTGCAGAAGGGTGCTCTTCCCCGTGCCGGATGCCCCGACGATGGCCAGCACCTCCCCCGCCTTGATGGAGAAGGTCATCCCTTTCAGAATGGGGAGGCATTTGTCCGCAATGGCAAAGGATTTGTGAAGATCAATAACGTCTATCACGGGGCATCAGGGGGTGTGAGAAGCGTATTGCTCCAAAGTAGGGGCACAGAAGACCGCTTCTTCGGCCAGTTGGGTGATTGTGGGATGAGGGCCGCAGAGGGGACAGGTGGGATTTTTGGGGACTTTGAGGGTGCGAAAGGTCATCTCCAGGGCGTCGTAGAGTATCAGGCGACCCGCAAGCGACTCGCCGATGCCCAGAATTTCCTTGAGCGCCTCCGCCGCCTGCAGGACGCCAATCGTTCCGGCCAACACACCCAGCACGCCCGCCTCCTGGCAACTGGGCACCATACCCTCCGGAGGTGGCTCGGCATACAGGCAGCGATAGCAGGGTTTGGCGCCGCTGGGATCGTGCGGCTTGATCGTGACCACCTGCCCTTCAAAGCGGAAGATGCTGCCGGATATAAGCGTCTTTTTGGCAAAGTAGGCGGCGTCATTGACCAGAAAACGGGTTGCGAAATTGTCGGAGCCGTCCAGGATAATATCGTAGTCACCCATGAAACCTGCAATATTTTCCGCAGATAGTCGGGCGACGTAAGGGACGACCGTCACCTCGGGGTTCATTCGGGCGAGCGTCTCCTGGGCGGAGGCGGCCTTGGAGCGCCCCACCCGCGCCGTATCGTGCAGGATTTGCCGCTGGAGGTTGGAAAGATCGACTTCATCGTTGTCGATGATGCCAATCGTCCCCACGCCCGCCGCCGTGAGATAGAGCGCCGCAGGCGACCCCAATCCCCCCGCGCCGACCAGGAAGACCTTGGCCGCCGCAATTTTGCGCTGTCCCTTCCCCCCCACTTCGGGGAGCAGGATCTGGCGACTGTATCGCTGAAGCTGTGCTTCGGTAAAAGCCATTGGCGTTAGAGGGAAACGTCATCCGGTATAGACAATGAGAAAGCAAGGTTTCTGGGTCTTCTTGATGAACGGCACGGCACGGGTCGCGTCGCACCTTGAGTGCGACGTTATACGTTTTTGCTCTCTGTCAGGCGACCTGAGACGAACTTGTGCAGGACACTTGCCATCAGCAGCT
>CAZQIT010000158.1:0-7954 GCA_964592995.1 uncultured Nitrospirota bacterium
GCATGGGGGCAAACAACGGGAGGACCAATTCTCCGATGGAACCCTGCGACTCCTGGGTCTGCTCTGGTCTCTGCTGGAAAGCGATGACCTCCTTCTTTTGGAGGAGCCTGAATTGTCGCTCAACGCCGACATCATTAAGAGGTTGCCCGCCCTGATTCACCGACTACGAAGCCAGGGCAAACGGAGAGGGCAGGTGATCCTGACCACCCACAGCTTCGACCTGCTTTCCGACAGGGGAATCGGCCCGGAAGAGATACTCCTACTGACCCCGACAGGCAAGGAAGGGACGACGGTTCAGAGCGCTTCCAGTCTGGAGGATGTGAAGGATATGTTGGAAGGTGGATGCACGATGGCGGATGCGGTTCTGCCAAAGACGTCTCCGCCGAATGTTCAACAACTGGAACTTTTCCCGGATTGAAGGACAGATTGGAAGACGCCATTCCCATACACCTGGCCGTCGAAGACCCCTTGAGCGAGGCGGTACTGCGGGTTTTATTGCGGCAGTCCCAGCAGCGGTATGCGATTGGGCCTTGTTATGGAAAAAGGGGGTTCGGCTACCTGAAGGAGAATATCTTGGGGTTTAATAACGCTTCCAAAGGAACGCCGTTTCTTGTTTTGACGGATTTGGACCGATGGCCGTGTCCACCCGCGCTGATTCAGGCGTGGCTACCACAGCCAAAACACGCCAATTTATTGCTCTGGGTCGCCGTCCGAGCAGTGGAGTCCTGGATTCTGGCGCATCACGATGCCTTTGCAAAATTTCTAGGCATCAGGCAGGACGGGATTCCTCTCGACGTCGATGGAATTCCAGACCCCAAGCAGTTCCTGATCCGTCTGGCGCGCAGTTCTCGCCGGCGCGATTTGCGCGAGGATATTGTGCCGCCAGATAAAAGTATGCGAAAGCAAGGCCCCAATTACAATGGACGGCTTGCCCAATTCGTCGGTGAAGATTGGAAGGCATCGTCTGGCGCAAGCCGATCGTTGAGTTTAAAAAGAACCATTGCGGCCCTGAACCGATTTCAACCGGTTGTGGCAAAATAAGGATAAAAGGACATGGCTGATTTGGCATCACATATTCTGATCAAAAACGGACGGATGGTAGACCCGGCGGCGGGCGTTGATACCGTGGGCGATCTTTGGATTGAAGATGGCGTGATTCGGCAGGTGGGGCAAAACCTGTCGAAGAACCTGTCGGCAGATGGCCCGCATCGGGTCATTGATGCCACGGGCCAGATTGTGGCCCCCGGTTTTATTGACCTGCACACCCATCTGCGCGAGCCGGGGTTTGAATATAAGGAGACCATCGCCACAGCCACGGCGGCGGCGGCGGCGGGCGGCTTTGCCACCGTTTGCGCGATGCCCAACACACAGCCGGTCAATGACAATCAGGCCGTCACGCGGCTGATTTTGGATCGGGCGCGGGCGGCGGGATATGCGCGCGTGCTGCCGGTCGGCGCGATCACCAAAGGGCAGAAGGGCGAGGAGCTGGCCGAGATCGGCGAATTGGTGGAGGCGGGATGCGTGGCCATCTCCGATGACGGCCTGCCGGTGATGAACAGCGAGATCATGCGCCGGGCGATGGAATACGCCAAAATTTTCGACGTCCCCGTCATCGACCATTGCGAAGATTTGAACCTCTCGGCGGGCGGCGTCATGTCCGAGGGCGCAGTTTCGCTGATCTTGGGCCTCAAGGGGATTCCGGCGGCGGCGGAGACGGTGATGGTGGCGCGCGATATTTCCTTGGCCGAGTTGACCGGTGCCAGGGTGCATCTGGCGCACATCAGCGCGGGGGGGAGCGTGCATCTGATCCGCGAGGCCAAGCGCCGGGGGATCGCCATCACCGCAGAGACCAGTCCGCACTATTTCACCCTGACGGACGAACAGGTTCTGGGCTTTCGTGCGGACGCCAAAATGAAACCACCGCTAGGTCGGCGGGCCGATCTGGAAGAAATCCGGGCGGGATTGGCCGACGGCACGATTGACGCCATCGCCACCGATCACGCCCCGCACGCGGCACACGAAAAAGAGCGGACGCTGGATGAGGCGCCGTTTGGCATCGTGGGCCTGGAAACCGCCCTGCCGCTCTCGCTGCGCCTGGTGGACGAGGGGGTGCTCACGCTGCCGGAGATGATCCGCAAATTCACAACCAATCCGGCGGACATCTTGGGAGAAAAGTTGGGGAAGAAAATGGGACGCCTGAAGGTGGGCGACGTGGCCGACGTGACGATCATTGATCCCGCCGCCGTGTGGACGGTCCAGGCGGCGACCCTCAAATCCAAAAGCAAAAACTCCCCCTTTCTGGGATGGGAGATGAAAGGCCGCGCCGTCTACGTCATCGTGGCGGGAGCGGTGATCGAAAATTGAGTCCACTAGGAGCCTGTTGCACAAATCAAAAGCCGTCATTCCCGAGTGCTTCTATCGGGAATCCATCGCATATAAAATCAAGGTCTTCTAGGTTCCCGCTTTCTGGGGGAATGACGATCTAAACCCTGGAAACAAAGTTTGTGCAACAGGCTCTAAAATCGGTTTCAAAGAATGGGCATTAGAGCCTCCGGAGCACACATGAACCGATTACTGGTCGTTGCAGCATTTCTTGCTGCCTTTACTTCCGCAGTTCACATCTTTGCGGGTGGCGTGGATGTCGCTGCTCCGCTACTCGCGTCCGACATGGACGGGGAACCGAAGCTCACGCTCTATGCCGTATGGCACATGGTTTCGGTGGTACTTACCCTGTCTGCAATTGCTTTGTTCATTGGCAGCTTGCCTCGCCACGCACATGCAGCCCGCTATCTCGTGCTGTTCGTTTCGGCCTTGTGGTGTTCGTTCGGCATTGTTTTCTTGGTCGTTGTTGCCATCCAGCCTGATGGTGGCTGGCTTTTCAAGTTGCCGCAGTGGATATTGTTGCTACCAGTTGGTCTTCTCGGCCTGTGGGCAGGCTCTAACAAGCCGATGCAGCGGACCGGCCTGTGACCGTCCGCAGGTCGGCCAAGCATTAGAGGTGGTCTTAAACCCTGTTACCGTTTGAATTACGCAAGCGAAAATGACGATTGAGGCCAACACGTGAGTCGCAACGAACGCCCGCTGGAGCGGAATCCATTGTTGGGTCTTCTGCCACTGGAGTTGTCAGAGAATATTCGGGCACTGAATCCTTGGTGGGAAGGAAAGGAGATGTTGCGTCCCCCCGTTTTCCACCGGTGGCCTTATCGGCGTTTATTTCAGTTGCTGAAGGGGGGAATGACTCCGGCAACTGTTCTTCGTGGCCCGAGACGTGTCGGCAAGACGGTATTGCTGACCCAAGCGATCCAATCCCTGCTGGAGGAAGGTGTTTCCGGAAAGCGAATCCTCTATGTGCCATTCGATGAATTACCCACCTTAAAGGGGATTCAAGAGCCTATTCTCGCGGTGGCCCGTTGGTTTGAAAAGAATGTTCTCGCCGAGTCTTTCAATCGGGCCGCTAATGGCAACCGGCCGGCGTATCTCTTTTTTGACGAGGTTCAAAATCTGGATTCCTGGGCGCCTCAGATCAAAAACCTCGTTGATAACCACGGAGTCCGAGTCCTCGTCACGGGCAGTTCCTCGCTTCGCATTGAGGCAGGACTGGACAGTCTGGCAGGGCGTGTAACGACGCTCGAAATGGGTCCTTTGATTCTTCGCGAGATTGCGGAGTTGAGGTTTAACACCCATTGCGAATCGCAATGGGGAGATAACGGGCTTGACAACTTACTGTCCGCAGAATTTTGGCATAACACTGTCCGCATGGGCGAAGAACAGCGTGAAATTCGAGATCGAAGTTTTAAAGCTTTCTCGGAGCGTGGTGGCTATCCGATTGCCCAGGAAAAACGCGATACGCCGTGGCACGAATTAGCGGGTTACCTCAATGAAACGGTCATACGCAGGGCCATTCGACACGACCTGCGTAGGGGGCCGCGAGGGCAGAAACGCGATGAGAAATTGCTTGAAGAGGTCTTTCGGTTATGTTGCCGCTATGCCGGGCAGGCCGCTGGGCAGGCCGCTTTTGTGCCGGAAATCCAGCAAGCGCTTGCCGGAAACATCGGGTGGAACCGGGTGCTCACGTATTTGCGGTTCCTGGATGGAACCTTGCTCGTTCGCCTTGTTCAACCGATAGAGCTTCGTCTCAAACGCAAGCGGTCTCCGGCAAAGATATGTCTCTCGGACCATGCCCTGCGCGCCGCATGGCTTCAGGAGGTTGTGCCGCTTGACCCAGAGGGCCTGGCGGCGGCTCCGCATCTTTCCGACATCGCCGGCCGCTTGGCCGAAAGCACCTTGGGATATTTCCTGGCGTCCGTTCCAAATCTGGAGGTCTCTCATTTTCCGCAGCGTGGCGCCGAGCCGGAAGTCGATTTCATCCTAACGATTGGCACCAAACGGATTCCCATCGAGGTCAAGTACCGCAGACGAATCGATCCATTCGAAGACACGCGAGGGCTGCGCGCGTTCCTTGAAAAACAAGTTTATAACGCCCCCTTTGGCCTCCTTGTCACGCTTGAAGACAAGGTGACGGTTCCCGATCCGCGGATTATCCCGATTTCACTCTCCTCATTCTTATGGACGAGGTAAGGCAATAATCCAGCAGATACCGGTGTGGGGGTTCACGCGGAGAGAAACAACATGATGGATAAGCGGGCAATTTTGGTTTTGGAGGATGGGCATTCCTTTGTCGGGCAGTCGTTCGGAGCCGAGGGGGAAGCGGTTGGCGAGGTGGTCTTCAACACCAGCATGACGGGCTATCAGGAGATTGTCACCGATCCGTCTTACAAGGGCCAGATGGTGGCGATGACCTGTCCACTCATTGGCAACTGTGGCGTCAACGCGGAGGATGGCGAGTCGGCCCAGCCCTGGCTTTCAGGCTTCATCGTCAGGGAATACAGCCGCACGCCCAGCAACTGGCGGGCCGAGGAGCCGCTGGACGCGCTGCTTGTGCGGCATGGCGTCGTGGCCATTGAGGGGATCGACACGCGCGCGCTCACCCGGAGGCTGCGGGAATCGGGGGCCATGCCGGGGATTCTCTCCACCGAACGGTTTGACGTGGCCGCCTTGCACAAGACACTGCGGGAGACCCCCACGCTGGACGGGCTTGATATGGTGCGCCATGTGACGCGGAAAGAGATTCAGTCCGCGCCGGAAGGGACGGGGCCGCATGTGGTGGTGTATGACTTTGGCGTCAAGCAGAACATCCTTCGGATGCTCACCCAACACAACTGCCGGGTGACGGTCGTTCCGGCGGATACGTCGGCGGATCGGGTGCTGAAGCTGAATCCCGATGGCATCGTGCTTTCCAACGGGCCGGGCGATCCTACGGCACTGCCCTACGCCATTCATGCGGTGGAACGACTGCTGGATAAAAAGCCGCTGTTTGGCATCTGCCTAGGGCATCAGATTTTGGGGCTGGCGCTGGGCGGAAAGTGCATCAAACTGAAATTCGGCCATCACGGGGGAAACCATCCGGTGCTGGAAAAGGCGACGGGCCGCGTGCAGGTGACGGCACAGAATCATAATTATGCCATCGACTTTTCCGCCGTGGCGGACGTGGAGGTGACGCACGTCAATCTGAACGACCAGACGGTGGAAGGAATGCGGCATGTGACGCTCCCCGTCTCGTCGGTGCAATTTCACCCGGAGGCCGCCCCCGGCCCGCACGACGCACATCCGCTACTTGCGGCGTTTGTGGGTGCTGTGCACGGCGGTATGCTTCGCACACCTGCCGGTGCTGTGTCGTGTTAACAGCCGCACAGCGGCGGGGAGGAAATTTACGCGAAAATCCGGCTTCGCAACTTCACTACAGGTGGAGTTCCCGTAGTTAGAAACACTCCCATTATTAACTTGGCGCCATAGTGCCCATTGCGGGCAGGGAATGTGACCGACCGCTCATCTTGGATTTAGGACGAATCGAAGATGGGCGGTCGGTTTTGCTCTGCTGGTATCTATGAACCGATGAGCTAATAACAGTAACAGGGTCGGGCATGCCTTATTGACATTATGCGGTAGGCCCAACAAAGGCATGGAGCCGTGCGCTCCTAACCCGGCGCAAAAAACGCGCAGGGAGAACCAGGAGATCAAAACCGATGCCCTTCGAGGCGCGGCTTCCAAGCCGAGTTGGGCTTCTTATAGAAGCAGCCTATGCTATACTTAACCCGTGTCTAAACGCATCAACATCCGCATCTCACGCGTTTACATTGAGACGACCGTCGTGAGCTATCTGACGGCACGGCCCAACCGCGACGTGGTTATCGCTGGCCATCAGCAAGTCACTCACGAATGGTGGGACACGCGACGGGCGACCTATGAGCTTTGCGTATCGCAACTCGTGCTCGACGAGGCAGGGGCTGGTGATGCGCAGGCTGCCCAAGAACGGCTTTTGGTGTTGCGGCCCATGCTGGTGCTCGAAACGACGGCGGATGCGCTGGCACTGGCAAAGGAATTACTTCAGGCGGGAGCATTGCCAGCGAAGGCGGCCGACGACGCGCTGCACATCGCGGTCGCGGCCACCAAGATGGTCCCCTATCTGTTGACGTGGAATTGCCGGCACTTGGCTAATGCCGTAATGCGACCCGTGATCGAAACCGTTTGCAAAGCCAAGGGATTCAAGGCGCCTATCATCTGTACGCCAGAGGAACTACTGGAGTCCAAGTCATGAATGATCCAATTGTCGATGAGGTTCGTCGGGTACGAGACGCTCACGCTGTCCGCTTCAACTACGATCTGGACGCCATTTTCCAAGACATCAAGGAGCGAGAAAAGCAGAGCGGGCTCAAGTTTGTTCAAGGCGTGGCTCGTCAACCCGTGCCGAACCAGGCGCTGCAGCCGACCGGGGCCGCCAGTTCGGTTCCTCATGGTTCTAATTCTAGTTCGCTTTCAAGATGAGACTAACCGTGGTACGGTTCGGCAGTGCCAAGTAGGAAAAGCGTGCGGCAGTTCTACCCCGCTCTGCACATTATCGCGTTTCGTTATACGTGATCTGCGGCGTGCTTTGTCGTCCGGCTTCTGCAATGCGCAGGGCAATATATTGAACCGATCCACCTGCCGTCTTTAACAACGGCAACGGATAAAATCCGATCCAGAAGATCATGACGGTCAACGCCGCAAGGATGCCGGTCTCCCGAAGATTCAAATCCAACAAAGATCGGTTTTCGGGATGGGATAGGACGCCCTTCTCGTCGGAAGGGGCGTTCTATCCGCTGCGGTTAGATTCCAACCGTTCCCAACGAGAGACGTTCGTTTGAAGACTCGCTTCAATCTCGGCAAATTCGTTTGACCACGCAACGATCTTGCCTGTATCTCCCGAAGCACCCGGTGCTGGATTTTCCAAAAAACGCTCCAACTCTCTTTTGCGCGCTTCCAGCTTCTCAATGGCACGCTCGACCTCCTTCAACTCCGACGCTTCTTTTGCGCTGAGTCCCTTCCGGGCCATAACCTGCGCCTCTGCGGGTGGAGGGGTCGCATGCGGCGTACCGCCTTTCACTTTGGCGCGCGACGCAGAAGCGCTTCCCGATTTACTCTTTCGTTCGGCAGCCTCCATTTTTAATCGCTCTTGATAGGCCTCGTAATTTCCTAATGTATAACGAACGACGCCATTCCCTTCAAAACTTAAAATGGCCGTCGCAACCTTATCCAGAAAAAAACGGTCGTGCGTGACCATTAAAACACAGCCATTAAATCCGACCAGGGCATCATCCAAAAGCTGGAGCGTTGGAATATCCAGATCGTTTGTCGGCTCATCCAGAATCAAGGTATTCGCATCTTCCAACATCATCTTGGCTAAAATAAGCCGGGCCTTTTCACCACCCGATAAGGTATAGATAAATCGCTTTTGATCCTCATGCTCAAAAAGAAACTCCCCCAAATAACTGCTCTTGTGTTTTCGCTCCCCCGCAACCTCAACCCAGTAGCCCGATCCCAGCGCATCCTCAACACGAACATCCGGATCAAGACACTC
>CAZQIT010000159.1:0-4338 GCA_964592995.1 uncultured Nitrospirota bacterium
CATCTCCAAAGAGATCATCCAACAAGGCCCCAAAAGCCTCTGGCGCTACAAGGCGCTGCTGCCAATTGAGGGGGAGCCAACCGTCGGCCTCAACGCCGGTTTCACGTAGACATGAGGGTTATTGCAAAACGCACCCTGCGGCAGTTCTGGGTCATTCATCCCAATGCCCAAGGCCCTTTGGAGGCTTGGCACTCTGAAACACTCAAGGCAACGTGGGCCACGCCACAACAGGTCAAAGAGCAGTTTAGTTCAGCCAGCATCCTCAAAGGTGGCAGGGTCGTCTTTAACATCGGCGGCAACAAATACCGGCTTGTTGTCGCAATAGATTTCGGGCGTCAGGCTTGCTTTGTGAAGTTCGTTGGAACCCACACTCAATACAACCTTATTGACGCAGAGACGGTGAAATGAAAATCCAACCGATTAAAACAGAGGTCAACTACGACGCGGCCCTGGCTGAAATCGACAAATTGTGGGGTGCCCCAGAGGGCAGCGCAACGGGTAATCGGCTGGATGTCTTGCTGGTGCTCGTCGAGAACTACGAGGCACAGCATCACCCCATTGCGCCACCCGATCCGGTCGAAGCGATCAAGTTTCGGATGGAACAAATGAACCTGAGCTGCAAAGACCTGGAGCCGTTGATTGGCTCACGCGCGCGTGTAGCGGAGGTTATTAACCGCCGCCGTTCGTTATCTCTGCCCATGATTCGCAAACTACACAACGCTCTCCATATTCCTCTTGAGAGTCTTGTCTATGGCGCGCGGGAGCATGGCGAACAAGGTGGATTATCATGACGGATACGATTACGACTGCCATCATCGTTGAGCCTCCAATGCGTTTAACAAAGATCAAAGGACTTCAGTGCAAGGAGTGCCGGAAGGAATATCCGGCGGTGGCGATCCACGTCTGCGAGTTTTGTTTTGGGCCGCTGGAGGTGGCCTACAACTACGACGTCATCCGGGCGTCCATCTCCAAAGAGATCATCCAACAAGGCCCCAAAAGCCTCTGGCGCTATAAGGCGCTGCTGCCGATTGAGGGGGAGCCGACCGTCGGCCTTAACGCCGGTTTCACGCCGATGATTCATGCCAAAAACCTGGGGCGGGCGCTGGGGCTGGACGCGCTCTATTTGAAGAACGACACGGTCAATTGCCTGACGCTTTCTTTCAAAGATCGCGTGGTGGCGGTGGCCCTCACGCGCGCGCGCGAGTTGGGATTTGACACCGTGGCCTGCGCCTCCACCGGAAATCTGGCCAACGCCGTTTCCGCCCATGCCGCCGAGGCGGGCCTGCGCTGCTTTGTCTTCATCCCGTCCGATCTGGAAGCGGGGAAGGTGCTGGGCAACCTTATCTACAAACCGAACGTCGTGGCGGTCGATGGCACGTATGACGACGTCAATCGCCTGTGCAGCGAGATTGCGGGGGAGTATGGCTGGGCGTTTGTGAATATCAACATCCGCCCGTACTATTCGGAAGGTTCCAAGACCCTGGCCTACGAAACGGCGGAGCAGATGGACTGGCAGACGCCCGATCATGTGGTGGTGCCCATTGCGTCGGGATCGTTGCTGACCAAAATCCACAAGGGCTTTCAGGAGTTTGCACAACTGGGTCTGGTGGGGCCGGTGACCACGCGGATTCACGGTGCGCAGGCGGAGGGGTGCGGGCCGGTGGCAACGGCCTTCATTGAGAAGAAAGATTTCATCCGCCCGGTGCGGCCCAAGACGATTGCCAAGTCGCTGGCCATCGGCAATCCGGCGGACGGCTACTATGCCCTCAAGGTCGTGCGGGCCACGGAGGGGATCATCGAGCAGGTCACCGACGAGGAGGTGATTGCGGGGATGCTGCTGCTGGGACAGACGGAGGGGATTTTTGCCGAGACGGCAGGCGGCGTAACCATCGCGGTGCTGGCAAAATTGGCGAAGCAGGGGGTATTCAAGCGGTCGGAGTCGGTCGTAGCCTACATCACCGGAAACGGCCTCAAAACGCAGGAGGCGATTGTCGCGTCCGTCGGCGCGCCCTGGCACATTGCGCCCAAGCTGTCCGAGTTTCAGCGGGTGTTAAAGGACAATGGAGTACAAGCATGATTCAGGTTCGGATTCCAACCCCGCTGCGAAAGTTGACGGGGGGGCAGGGCGAGGTGACCGCCGAGGCGTCGAGCATCATGGGGCTGATTGATGCCCTAGAGCGGGCCTACCCCGGCCTCAAAGACCGCCTCTGCGACGAAGCGGGCGAGCTGCGCCGGTTTGTAAATATCTACATCAACGAAGACGACATCCGCTTTCACCAGGGCGCCGCCACCCCCATCAAGGCAGGCGACGAGGTCTCCATCGTCCCGGCCATCGCAGGGGGATAGGCTATTATGTTGCCTCGTGTGAAAGGAGTGCGTCATATCGCGGACTACCGGTTGGAGATATTCTTTACGGACGGTGTTCGGGGCGAGTTGGATTTCCGGTCCCGTGTCGTGGGGCGTGGGGGCGTCTTTACGCCAATGGAGCAGATCACGTTCTTCAATCAGGTTGCGGTCGATCCGGAGTTTGGCACCTTGGTGTGGCCCAATGAGGTTGATTTCTGCCCGGACGTGCTCTACAGCGAGGTTACCGGGAAGGCCATACGGACGTTTTCAGGCCACCGCGATAATCTAGTGGTACCCGCTTTCCTAATGAGGTGAGGAGACACACCATGGTCGTTTCGGAGCAGTTCATTGTGAATACAAAGGGGAAGAAGACCGGCGTGATTCTTCCCCTCGAAAAGTATCAGCAATTGATGGAGGATCTGCACGACCTTGCGGTCGTCGCGGAACGCCGCGCGGAAGCACCCATCGTGCGTCGTAAGGGGCGCTACACCTCCGAGGACATACACCGGGCACTCTTCCCGGATGGTGGCCCTCAGGCCCAGAAACCTTGAGGAAGATCGCATGAAACTTCAAATCGTTTTGGAGCCGAGTGACGAGGGCGGATATACCGCGCTTGTCCCCGCGCTTCCTGGATGTATCAGCGAAGGCGATACCCGCGAAGTGGCGATGGCGAACATCCAGGAAGCCATCGAACTTTATCTGGAGCCGGTGGAAGACGATCTGACCTTTTCCGCCGATGTTGAGCGGGTTGAAATTGCGGTATGAGCAAAGTCCCCAGCCTGAATTACGACAGGATCATACAGGCTTTGCGTCGCGGGGGCTGGGTGGTCGTGCGACAGCGGGGGAGCCATGTCCGCATGCAGAAACACCTGCCGGACGAAACATTGAAAATAACAGTCCCCGCTCATCGGCCAGTCAAGCGATCCACGCTTTCACACATTCTTAAACAAGCGCATTTGACGCCGGACGAGTTCGACGCGTTGTTGTAGACAGCCCATCGCAAATAAGGAGATTACCCGTGGCACATTTGAAGGTTCATGTCAGTTTTCCGCCGGAGAAGGTGACCGAGGCGGTCATCTACCAAATTGGGCACGAGTACAAGGTCGTCACCAACATCCGCAAGGCCGATGTGACGGAGAAGACCGGCTGGGTTGATCTGGAGCTGACCGGCGAAGCCGCCGAGATTGAGCGCGCCGTCGAGGGCCTGGCCCAAAAAGGGGTCTCGGTGGCCCCGATTGAACGCGACGTGGTCGAATAGGTCCCGCAGGACGGCAGTCCTGCGGACGGCGATATGCTTTTTTGCACAGCCATCGCGTTATACGCCTTGAGCACATAAGACAGACGGGGTATTATCATGGGTGTGAAGCCCATGAGATGGAGCGCCGAGAAGAGCCTCCTGCTCAAAGCAGAACGTGGCGTCTCTTTCGAGGAAGTTCTTTCGGCGATCTCGCAGGGGGGTCTTCTCCGGGTGATGGCCCACCCCAACAGAACGAAGTACGGGCATCAGAAGATGCTTGTGGTGCGGATACGCGACTACGCGTACCTCGTTCCCTGCGTGGAAGGCGAGAGCGATATTTTCTTGAAAAGTATCATTCCTAGCCGTAAGGCGACACGGGCCTTTTTATCAGGAGAAGAGTGAGATGAACAGCGAATCCCTGTTGGAACAGGAAATTCTTGCCTCTTTCGAACGCGGCGAATGGAAGCCCATTCGGAATCAGAAAGGCGAGATCGTGCGATTCAGGGCGGCAGCGGATGCTACGTTGCTCAAGAACAAACGGGTTAACATCAGCATTTCGTCGCAAGATATGGAGGGGCTGCAGGCCAGGGCCGTTGAGGAGGGCGTTCCGTACCAGCTGCTGATGGCAAGTGTCCTGCACAAGTTCGTCTCAGGTCGCCTGACAGAGAGCAAAAACGTATAACGTCGCACTCAAGGTGCGACGCGACCCGTGCCGTGCCGTTCATCAAGAAGACCCAGAAACCTTGCTTTCTCA
This sequence comes from uncultured Nitrospirota bacterium, assembly GCA_964592995.1. Taxonomy (GTDB): domain Bacteria; phylum Nitrospirota; class Nitrospiria; order SBBL01; family CAZOFZ01; genus CAZOFZ01. The sequence goes on from CAZQIT010000159.1 coordinate 4,338, forward strand.
T
>CAZQIT010000160.1:0-10377 GCA_964592995.1 uncultured Nitrospirota bacterium
GGTGTAGTTTTTCAGTACGGAGAGACGGATGAAAGGGATTACTTTTGAACAAGTCGACTTTGGCGATAGCCTTCTTCTGGATCACGCGGGGCAGTTTTTTAAAGAGTCGATCGAATGTGACTGTCGTCGATATTTCAAGCATGCGCCGTCAATCGATCAATTCGTGAAGGGACTTCCGCTTTGTTGTGCGCCCAGCGCGGTGGTCGCGTTCAGATGCATCCAGTGCCTCCAAAAATTCACCCCGGTAGAGCCCGACAGCATCGCAAAAAACCTCGAAGTTTTCCTGGGTGATTTCGATCTGAATGCGGTCTTTAGTTTTCCGAATGACCTTCGCTTCAAGGACTTGCGGCATGGTTGCGCTCCACAGATGATGACTCAACGTACAACATGATGCCCAAACTTATCAGGAAATGGTTCCAGGCGCAACACCGCAGGGGAATGTCCGGGGGCAGAGACGATGATGGCAAAATCCCTCCGCCCTGCCGGACATTGCGGCAGGGAACGGCCTGTGGTAGTGTGGCCACACGATGGAGGCAGCATGAAAAACGACTACTCGCCCCAGGAGATTGAAGCCCGCTGGCAGGCGTACTGGGAGGCAAACCGGCTCTTCCGGGTGAGTCCTGCGGACGGCAGTCCTGCGCCGAGCAACGCCCTTCGCGCAGCCACCGACGACGGGGATTTAAACCCGCCGCCCACGTTTTATTGTCTGGAGATGTTTCCCTATCCGTCCGGGCGGATTCACATGGGCCATGTGCGCAACTACGCCATTGGCGACGTCATCGCGCGCTTCAAACGGATGCGCGGCTTTCGCGTGCTGCACCCGATGGGTTGGGACGCCTTCGGCCTGCCCGCCGAAAACGCGGCGATCAAAAACAACATTCACCCCGCCACATGGACGGACGAAAACATCGCCTACATGCGCGGCCAACTTCAGAAAATGGGCCTCTCCTACGACTGGGACCGCGAGATCGCCACCTGCCGCCCCGACTATTACCGCTGGAATCAGTGGTTCTTTCTGAAGATGTTCGAACGCGGCCTCGCCTATCGAAAAGAAGCAGCGGTCAACTGGTGCCCTTCGTGCGCCACAGTGCTCGCCAATGAGCAGGTGGTGGACGAATGCTGCTGGCGCTGCGACAGCCCCGTCACGCAAAAGAGTCTGGCGCAGTGGTTCTTCCGCATCACCGCCTACGCCGAGGAACTTCTTGCCGGATGTGAGACGCTCACCGGCTGGCCCGCGCGGGTGCGGATGATGCAAAAGAATTGGATTGGCAAAAGCTGCGGCGTCGAAGTCGCGTTCCCCCTGGCCGACGGGTGCGGCCCCGACGCGGGGTGCGGCCCCGTCGCAGGGGGCGGCGAATTGCGCATCTTCACCACGCGGCCCGATACCCTCTTTGGCGTCACGTTTATGAGCATTGCGCCGGAGCACCCACGGCTTTCTGCGCTGATTGCAGGACGACCGGAGGCGGAGGCGGTGCGCGCCTTTGTCGAGCGTGTCCGCGCAACCGACAAGACCGTCCGCACGGCCCTGGCGCAAGAAAAAGAGGGCTGCTTCACCGGCGCCTATGCCCTCCATCCGTTCACGCGCGAGCGCATCCCCATCTGGGTGGCCAACTTCGTGCTAATGAACTATGGCGCAGGCGCGGTGATGGCCGTCCCTGCCCACGATGCGCGCGATTTTGAGTTCGCCCAAAAATACGGCCTCCCCATCCGGCAGGTGATCGACAACGGCGCGCCCGTTCGGGACGCCGCCCACACCGAAGCGGTCGGGCGGCTCATCGGCTCCGGCGCGTTTGATGGCATGGAATCTCAGGCGGCGCAAGGCGCAATCACCCGCGCGCTGGTGGCTGCGGCCCTCGGCACGGAGCAGGTGCATTATCGGCTGCGCGACTGGGGCGTCTCGCGGCAGCGCTACTGGGGGACGCCGATTCCGATGCTGTATTGTGACGCCTGCGGCGTGATGCCCGTGCCGGAAGCCGACCTGCCGGTGATTTTGCCGCGCGATGTCCCCTTTTCCGGCAAAGGCGGGTCGCCCCTTTTTTCGAGTGCTGCGTTTCGCGCGGCCCATTGCCCGAAGTGCAACGGCCCCGCCCGGCGCGAGACCGACACGATGGATACGTTCGTCGATTCGTCCTGGTATTTCCTCCGCTACACCGCACCGTGGGACAAGGATGTGGCGGTGGATCCCGCAGCCGCAGCCGAATGGATGCCGGTGGATCAATATATCGGCGGCATTGAGCACGCGGTGCTTCATCTGCTTTACGCCCGATTTTTCACAAAGGTGGCGCGCGACCTGGGCCTCGTGGCGGTGGATGAGCCGTTTGCCAATCTGCTGACGCAGGGGATGGTGATTAAGGATGGCGCGAAGATGTCCAAGTCGAAGGGGAACGTGGTCGATCCCGACGCGCTGATTCAGACCTACGGGGCCGACACGGCGCGGCTCTTTTCGCTTTTTGCCGCACCGCCGGAGAAAGACCTCGAATGGAGCGACGACGGCGTGGTGGGGGCGCTGCGGTTCCTTCAGCGCGTCTGGCGGCTGATTCCGACTCCACCGGAAAAATCGAATCGGGATTCCCATCAAAGGCGTTTGGGCATGACGACCCCGTCGCCGGTCAACTCTGCTGCGGAGACAGAAGCCGTGCGCGCCTTGCGCCGCAAGACCCATCAGACGATCCGGAAGGTGACCTGCGACCTGGAAGGCTTTCAGTTCAACACGGCCATTGCCGCCCTGATGGCCTATTACAACGCGCTCTCCGCTTTTCCGAAGGACGACACCGACCCGCACGCAGCCTCGGCCTGGGCCGAGGGGGCCGACGCCCTGATCCTGCTGCTCTCCCCCTTTGCACCGCATATCGCCGAGTCGCTCTGGGAGGCCCGTGGCCATGCCCCGTCGATTTTGAATGCGCCCTGGCCGACCTGCGATCCGGCGCTGGTTCAGGAAGAGACGGTGGAGGTGGCCGTTCAGGTCAACGGAAAACTGCGGGCCACATTTCGTGCGGACGCTGGAACGGACGAGGAATCCCTTCGGCAGTCGGCCCAGTTTGCCGTGCCCCAATGGATTGCCGACAAGCCGGTCAAAAAGATCATCGTGGTAAAAGGCAAGCTGGTCAACATCGTGGTGTGAGGTGCTGCCGCACGGCAGTGCCGCATCATGCGGTGGAATTTCAACCCTCAACCCATGCCCCCAATGCCCACTGAACCCTCTTCTCATCGCTCGTTCTTGTTTTTGCTCCTTCTGCTCTGCCTTGCCTTTTCCGGATGCAGCGGAAAAAGCGGCGAATCACAGGAGACAGCAACGATCCTCCCCGAAACAGATTCATCCTTGGGAACAACGACCCCTTCCACCGTGGCCGGTCTGTATGGTTTGGGTTCCGTGGATAAGCCGATGGGATCGGCGTTACTGGACAACACCCACCTCGTTGGAGTTTCACTGCGCTTCAGTTGGGCGGCGCTCGAACCCGAATCCGGAAGACTGGATACGATCCTTCTTGATACCGAAATCCAACGGGCAAAGGACGCCGGAAAAAAAATCCAACTGCGCGTCATCCCAGGCGCGCGAACACCCGATTGGGTCTATCTCCTGGGTGTGCCCGCAGTCCACTATATGGATTACGACCCTTCAACCGGTCTGCCCACCGGTGAATGGCTAACAGTCCCTGTCCCCTGGGACACAAAATATCTATCCGCGTGGACATCTTTCATTGAGCGGTTGGGACAGCATCTTGGCGATGATGCTTCGATTGTGTTGGTTCACATGACCGGCGCCAATGCCCGCAGCGGTGAGTTTCATTTGACGTCAGGCGCACTTTCGACAGATACAACGGCGCAATATCTGAACGGACAAGGACAGATCATCGCTACCGGTACGGTGGATGACCTCTGGCTCCAATACGCAGGTTATTCGCTGGACAATATCCGCATGGCTTGGGCGGTTTCATCCGATGCCTGGGCGGATGCATTTCCGAGTCCAAAGCTGACCTATGACATCGTCGGACAGGTGCATAAGCAGGACAATATCCGCAACGAAGTCAACCTTATTGTCGAGGATGCGTATGCCGCCTGGCCGGACCGACTGACGTTACAGAACAATGGACACCATGATGACGCTTCGCTTGATGGCAAGCGCTCTTCTAACACCTACCAGATCATCCAAACCTATTCTCTGAATCTTGATACGGGTTTTCAATCCCTTGAGGCCCATGGGAACTGTTCCGGAACGGAGAATACCGGAGATTTGGGGCCTGCACTTGCGGTCGGCGCCTATCTCTATGGCGCAGATTATTTCGAGTTGTACCTAAAGGAAATTGAAAAATATCCGGAGGTTGTTCAGGAATGCAACGATTTTCTGCGGGGGCAAGGTGGAAGCTGCGGCGGGGCCGGACCACTTTTGTGCGCCTTGGATACCGAAGTTCCGACGGTCTTAATTTCGTCTCCTCAAGCGGGGGAAACGATATCGGGCGGGGTCACGGTGGAAGTTGAGGCAAACGACAATATTCTGATCTTTGGTGTCGGATTATCGGTCGATGGAAGCCCCGCCGGACCAGAGCAGATCGTCTCCGTACCGGCCAGCCCGATATTCCACTTGCCGTGGGATACCGCATCCGTCAGTCCGGGTCTGCATACGTTAACCGTTACGGCACGCGATGTTTCCGGAAATACATCCGAAACCTCTATCAAGGTTACGAGCGGACCATAGCGGAAAGCGGCTCTGGTCGTACGCCTATCGCACCCCTTCTGGCACGCTGCGGGTGAATTCGGAGAATTCACCTGTTTCCCTCCCCCCCATCGTCAACGATAGACCTCCTTGTGTCTTGTCTGGAAGATGCTCCAATTCCTTCTCAGCCGACCTCTTAAGAAGGATGGCGTACATGATTCGTCCGATCTTTGCGGCGCGCGAGATAGGTTTCAATGGGGCGAGAGGACTCTCCCTCCCTTTGCTTCAGAATGGCAATGTCGATCAAGTCTTCATTGAATTCCTTGTCATCGAACAGCTTGGCAATGATGGCGGCCCTGCCCTTTTGGGGTAGCGCCCGAAACGCCGTCAAGAAGACTTCCGCCGTGGCTTCGATATTCGTCATAGCAACCTCTTCGCATCAGGACGGGCCGCCTATCGCTCAAGATCATCGGCGGCTGGTTAGCAGCCGTCCTGGGGGAGCGCCTTGTTAGGCCGCGATGCCATAGTGTGCATCGTGCTCACTGCGAAATAAGCACTTCATTGAACTGGATGACAGGCACTACATCGGTGTAGTTCGGAATGTCCCCTTGTAGTGCTGGGGCATGCGGTGTAAACGCCGCCATGAACGCTTCAGATGACTCAAACATGAAATGGCACATGGCGGCGTACGCAGGTTCGGAGCCAGGTGCCGAGCCACCGGACCCTTTTCCACAGAAACCCCTTTGAATCCAGGGTGCGCACTCAGCAGACGAATTGACATGGGCATGTGCTTTTCGACGTAGTACACCATGTCAAACCGCGATCCGCTGGTGTTTGGATAGAGAATGCTGATTTTGATCATAAGACCTCCCCGTTATTGGACAACACCCACCTCGTTGGGGTTTCACTTTTTTGCAGGGAGCACAGGTTTTTGATGGCCCGCTGGAGGGATGCGGCGGCCTACGGCAGGGCGTTGATAAACTGCTCCAAGCTTACTTTGAGCGCGTCGAAGTTGGGATTATAGGTCAGACGACGCACGACGCCTTGCCTTAGATTCGCATCGCTAATCTCGCCTCGAAAATCCTCTTTTTTGCTCTTACAGAGGGCATACTTTTCCGGATCGTCATCGAAATAGTGCTCACAGCCGACAGCGTCGCCCTCCGCCCCGTAGTGCGGATCGCTCGGCGGCACGACAAGGGCAGTGTGGGCCGAGCTGAGGATGCGTTCTTCCGGAAAGCGGCTGTTGACGACTTCGATCCGGTCTGTCGCTGGCAAGGCAGCGACATCGGCACTGTAAAGAATCATCCGGTTGAGTGGGTTTTCGGTCTGCTTGAAGAATTCAACCGTTCCGGTCGTCTCGACGGTGGCGTCGTCCTGGCTGGCGGCAATAAACACCGGTACAGCCATTTTTTTCCTGTCCAGATGCGCACGGACTTCTTTTGTCAGCAGATGAACCTGATCGGCTCCATTGAGCGGGAATGAGTTGTATTTGAAGGGGTCGTCATCGTTTCGGATATCGCCCCAGCGGGCGCGAGGGGCAAGCCAACTGTAGGCTTTATGCCAGTTGGCCAGGGCCGCAAGCGATGTAATTTGGATGGCGGGCGAAAAGAGGAACAGCCCCGCCACGTTCGGGTCGCGCAGACTTTGATAGACGCTGAGTGCGCCACCCGTAGAGAATCCGGCAAGATAAACCTCATCCACCTCCGCAGCCAGCGCCCTTACGCCAAACGCCTCCGCCTGTGCCCAATCCTGCCAGGACACGTCCAACAAATCCCCAGGACGGGTTCCATGTCCTGGAAGCAGGATGGCCATCACCCGAAAACAATGCGCCTGGAAAAACTGCCCCAGGGCACGCATAGAGTATGGGGAATCGGTTAATCCGTGCGCAAGCAGGACTCCCCGCCGATAGCGCTTTGCCTTTCCCGACAGACAGGTTTCGTTTGGCGCAAGGTCGAAGGGGGCATTTCCATTGATGATGGCGTCACGGTTTTGGGGAGTGAGGTCGACACGGGATTGGGAAATGCGCTGCCGGGTGCGCGCCATGTAGCCATCAAATGACAGCCCCGCCTCAAAGAGGGCGCGTGTCTCGGAAGGTTGATGTCGTTCAGAAAGAGGCACCGCCACAGCCTTGGAGAACGAGACACATCCCGTTAGAAGAAGACCCGCCGCGATTAAAAGGGCATCCGCAGCGATCCTCTTCCTCATGCCTGACGGGAATGGATGGGGCCGACTACAAGCTTTAGACATTCTTATACCTTCGATAACCCTAAAGATTGCTGTACCTTTTTGTTCTGTTGGTCCACGACACCTTCGAACGCGCCGCTAATCCAGAGCTTCTCCGCGTCCCAATAATCGGAACGTTTCTTCCCGTCTGCTACGGCATTGGCAGACAGGGTCAACAAAATGGCCTGCTGTTTTTGCGTCTTGTAGGATTCCGTGGGGACACCCGCATAGTCGACAATTGTATCAAGCGGCTTTCCGTTCACATCCACGGCAAACGGCTCATAAAAAAGCCGGTCTTCACGGGTAAACTTCCTGATGGTCTTCCCGTCATATTTATCGATAACCGTCACGGCATCGGTCGGACGATAAACCACAGCAAACAGTGTAAAACCCTGAGGGTTGGCCGTATCAATGCTCGTCAGGATATAGTGCTGAGCGTCAGGAGTACCGTGTTGCGCCAGCACCTTTTGAAAATATTCAGACGCGTGCTTCATCCGTCGAAAGACCTCACCCGTGTCCCCCTCCGGTCCGGCTTGGCTGATCCGTTTCCCATAGGCAGCCTCGTACGTATCATCCACGGTAATTTTGGCCTGAGCCTTGATCAATCCATCGTTAATCGCATTCAAATTGGTGGCGGCGTAATACGGGAGGGAAGCCACCCCTTCCAGCAATCCCGCCGCAATCTGCACCGGCGATAAAATGAGGTGGCCGATGCCCCGCAACATCGAAGTAAACCCATGTTCAGGATTCGGACCCCCTGTCTGCGGCGCAGCACACGCAAAGAGCGCCCCCATTCCCAGAGCCAAAATAGTCGCAAACCGACGAGCCTTCATGTTGACCTCCAAATATGATGTCAAAAGCAACCACGCGTGACGCCCCAGCGGCATCACACTCAACGCCGCAAAGTTCTAGTCGTTTTGTCAGAGGTTGTCAAGACTGAAGTGCCATCAAGCATCCTTCCACCGGAGTTCTCTCATTTATCATGAGCGAGCGATTCTTATGATTGAGGAACGCGTGTTGACAGCACCCCTTCTGGCACGCTGCGGGTGAATTCGGAGAATTTGAAGCTGCGGCCCAGGCGGGTCTCGGCTTGATCGCGCACGGTCTGCATCACCTCCGGCGTGATGGTTACAATTTGCTGCTCCGCCGCGTAGCGCTCCACCCCGCGCACCACCATCCCCCGTGCGAACGAAGGCAACCCTTTCAGGCGTTCCTGTGCTGCCGCCGTCCAGGGCAGGGTAAATCTCACTTCCAGGCCGAACGTCTGCTCTGCCGCCAGCCGAATGCGTTCTCCGCCAAACGCCCCCGGCTGATACCCGCAGGCAGGGTCTTCGGCCAGATAGTCGCCGTAGGTGGCATAGGCCCGGCAGCGACAGCCCCCGCAGATTTCCGAAAACTCACACGCGCCACATCGCCCGCCCAGGTGCGGGTCGCGCAGGTCATTGAGCGCGGGCGCGGTGTTCCAGATTTCGTCAAACGATTGCTTCCGCAAATTGCCCGCAGACACCGGCATGTAGGGACAGGGGGTGACGTCCCCCTCCGGCGTGATCCGGCAATAATACTTTCCGGCGGGGCAGCTTCCCTGGGCGTAGTTTTTCAAAAGCGGCGAGTTCGGATCAAGCTGATAAATAATCCGCCGAAAGTGGGGCGCGCATTTGGCCCGCAGGATCAGGTCACCACTTTGTCCCGCCGGAGATGTCCAGGGGTCGTCAAAGCGGTCGAATAAACTTCCGCTGACCTGGGCCTCTTTTGTGCCAACCCCCTGGGCGCGGGCCAGATAGGTCAATATCTCTTCGTATTGATCGGGCCGAATGTCGATAATCCCCTCGCCCCGCCCCGTCTGAATGAGGAAGAAGAAATTGAGCACCCGCGCCCCCAGCGTCCGCGCAAGGTCGATCATGGCGGGAATTTCGTCCACGTTCCAGTCCATGACGCTCATGTGAAGGGAGAAATCGAGGCCCTCTTCTTTGAGGAATTGGGTGCCGCGAATGGCGTTTTTCCACGAGCCGGAGAGCTGCCGAAAGCGGTCGTGCCGGTCGGCGTCCACCGAGTCGAGGCTGATCGACGCCCCCGCCAAGCCCGATTCGCGCATCCGCCGGGCCTCGGTTTTGCCCAGCAGGACGCCGTTGGTGCCCAGCACGCAGGTGAAGCCCTTGTCCGACCCGTAGGCGGCGATGTCAAAAATATCACGGCGCACCAGCGGCTCGCCGCCGGTGAGAATTAGAAAAAGGCTGGGGTTGACCCGGGCCATGTCGTCCATAACCTTGAAGCACTCCGCCGTGGTGAAGTCTTGCGACGTGTCGGCGCCGGAGAAGGCGCTCATGTAACAGTGGGTGCAAAACAGATTGCACCGCTGTGTCAGATTCCATGAGACCGAATAGGCTTGATAGGCCTTGGCGGTCGGCGACAGGTTCCGCTCATCTACCGTTGCGTGAGATTCCATAATATTCATAATGGGCCTGACCGTGCCTGGACTGTATAGGGCGAAGGGAGTTACAACAACTTCACCAGCGCCGCGATGATGCCGATGGACGCGGCCAGCATGGCCCCCATCCGCATTGTGAGATCGTACTTGATCTGCTGCATTTCATTTTTGAGGCGAAGTTCCAGGGCTTGTAAATCGCGTTTTGTCTCGGTTCGGAGTTCCTCAATGTCGCGTTTTGTCTCGGCCCGGAGCGCTTCAATGGCGTGCTGGGTTATGACCGTGAGACCGGCAATATCCTGTTTAAGACCCGCAATGTCCTGTTTGGTCGCCAGTTCGTCCAGACTGCCCTCAATGGCCGACTTGAACATCACGGAGAGCTTGTGCGCCTGCTCCTCCGTAAAGGATTGCTTCAGGTCGTCAAAAATTTTCAGGGTGTCAATTGTATGTACCATGCCCACCTTACGCTTCGCGCGCCCTATCCAAATACCGGTTACGCCGCTTTGAACTGCGCCAACATCACACGGGTGCGTGCCCTGGAACGCTCTATTTCTTCCTGAATCAGGCGCATCGGCCCGTCTTGTCCTTTGAGTTCAATCGGCTTCTTCTGATACGGGTGGCGACAGGTTCCGCTTCTCTGCCGTTACGTGAGATTCCATGATATTCATAATGGGCCTGACCGTGCCTGGACTGTGTAGGGCGAAGGGGGTTACAACAACTTCACCAGCGCCGCGATGATGCCGATGGATGCGGCCAGCATGGCCCCCATCCGCATCGTAAGATCGGATTTGAACTGTTGTAGTTCATTTTTGAGACGAAGTTCCATCGCTTGTAAATCGGATTTCATTTCGGCCCTGAATTGCTGAATGGCCCCTTTGACATCGCCGGAGTCAATCGTATGCGCCATACTGACCTTATGGCCTCTGGTCTTCTTCTTTCTCGTGCGCTTTACCCAATCGCATCTGCCGTTCAAATTTCAGCATTGCGTTCTCAACCTGCAACATCAGCTTTTCCCGTTCGTACATCTCGACTTCTCGTCTCCGGCGCACCTCATAAGTCAGCGCTTGAACGGTGGCCGTCA
>CAZQIT010000161.1:0-4745 GCA_964592995.1 uncultured Nitrospirota bacterium
TCGGCCACCCCATCGCCATCGGTGTCGGGGATGCCTTCATCCACCAAACCATCCAGGTCGTTGTCCACCCCGTCGCAGACTTCCGGTGTCGAAGCCGCATTCAATGGATCGGAACCCGCCGTTACCTCGGCCACATCCGAAGCACCGTCATTGTCATTGTCCAGATCGACACAATCGGACGACCCATCGCCGTCCAGGTCGGGGAAGCCTTCATCCACCGAACCATCTAGGTCGTTATCCGCTCCATCGCAGACTTCTGGTTTCGATGCCGCATTCAACGGATCGGAACCGGCCGCCACCTCGGCCAGATCTGAAATGCCGTCGTTGTCATCGTCCGGATCGACACAATCGGACGACCCATCGCCATCCAGGTCGGGGAAGCCTTCATTCACCGAACCATCCAGGTCGTTATCCGCTCCATCGCAAACTTCCGGCGTGGAAGCCGCATTCAAAGGATCGGAACCGGCCGCTCCCTCGGCCACATCCGAAACACCGTCATTGTCATCGTCCAGATCGACACAATCGGCCACCCCGTCGCCATCGGTGTCGAAGCCTTCGTCCACCAAATCGTCCAGGTCGTTATCCGCGCCGTCGCAAACTTCTGGCGTCGAGGCCGCATTCAACGGATCGGAACCGGCCGCCACTTCGTCCGCATCCGAGACACCGTCGCCGTCGCTGTCCGCAATACTTTCTGTGATGCGAATCGTCTGATCGGCCGCAACGTCACTCATAATATCCACTGCGCCGCTGGGCCAATACACTTCAAGACGACTCGCCTGTACATGGGTTCCCAGTCCAAAATGCAGCGGCAGGCGGTCCTGTGCAAAAAAGTGTTGACCGAAATGCTGCCGGTACTGCACACGCCCGTCGGGTGTCGTCAGCCAGACCTTCGCGCCGATCCCATCCCGGTTGCTCGTCTGACCAATCAGTTGAATCTTTAACCAATGGCCCCCCCCCTCGTTATTGTTGTGAAAAAAGAGGTAGGGGCCATCCTGGCAACTGGTCGAGGCCCCCTCTCCATTGGTGACGAAGATGTCCAGCGCCCCGTCGTTGTCGGCGTCGACCATCGTCCCATCGGCCCCTTTGCCCGGAACCAAACCGGCGATGCCGACCACCACGCCCACTTCAATAAAGGTTCCATTGCCATTGTTTTGATAGAGCCGATTAGGCTCTGTCGCGTTGACACCCGTCACAACCAACAGGTCCAGATCGCCATCGTTATCATAATCCCCCCAAACCGCCCCGGAGCTTTCGAGTGTCTCACTCACCCCCGATACAACCCCCACATCCGTAAAGGTTCTATCTCCATTGTTCCGGTACAACATCGTGGGGTTAGTGGACAGAGAGGTCATAAAGATATCCGGCCAACCATCATTGTCATAGTCGCCCCAAGCCGCTGTCCTGCAGGTATTGTGCGTGACCAGACCGGATGCGGCCGTCACATCGGTGTATGTGCCATCGTCATTCTTCTGGTACAACACACTGTTCCCGATCTTCGTGGTGACTTGCTGATCTTTGTTGAAGCACAAAAAGACATCCAGGTCTCCATCCGCATCATAATCCTGCCAGGCGGCCGATGCCGTCTGACCATCGTATTCATCCAGACCCGCCACCACCGTTACATCGCTAAATGTGCCATCTCCATGGTTCCGATAGAGGAAATTTCCCAGGAGCGATTGGTCCCGAGACTTGCCCGTCAGGAAGAGGTCCAGCAATCCATCATTATTCTCATCAATCCAGGAGACGCCCGTTATTTGCTGCGTCGCCACAGGTGTAATCCCCGCGTCTGCCGCGATTTCCGTGAAGGTTCCATCTCCCTCATTTCGGTAGAACTCGTTGTTTTGCGGACTCTTACCCAGCAACAATCCATGTCCCAGGACAAGATCAGCATCCCCATCATTGTCAAAATCACCCCATCCGACGCCATGCGGATCTTCTGTAAAAGCGACGACGCCATTTTGGTCGATCACGTCCGTAAAGGTTAAATTTCCGTTATTGCGATAAAAATGATCGACTTTGTCGGTCCCACTCTGGACATGGGAGGCAACCATCACATCCATATCACCATCGTTGTCGTAGTCCGTCCAGGCCGCTGACAGACTGCAACTCGTTGCATTGCCAAAACCGGCTGCCTGAGACAAGTCTGTGAAAGTCACTCGGGTCTCATTGATATTGAGAATGGTCAGGGTCAGTGTCGCATCGGTGGAGACCCCCAATGTATCGGTTACGTCAACGGTGAAGAGATTGCTGCCAATCGTTGTGGGGATTCCCGAAATCACCCCCCGCGCATCCAAGATCAGACCCGCAGGGAGGCTCCCCTCGCTGATCGTCCAAGTGTAGGGGGGGGCGCCGCCGACCGCCGCAAGGGAGACCTCGTAGGGGTCCCCCACGTTTCCATTCGGCAGAAGGGTAGCGGTTGTGATGGTGAGCGGAGGCGCGGGGATGACCAGGTCGAAGGTGGCCGTGTCCGAGGCCCCCAGGCTGTCTGTGACCCGCACGGTCAGGACAGCACGTCCCGCTGAAGCTGGAACGCCTGCAATAACGCCACTGACATCCAGGGCCAGACCCTCCTGCAGACGGCCATCGCTGATCGTCCAGGTGTAGGGAGGCAAACCGCCGCTGGCCTCAAGCGTGAAGCGGTACGCAACACCCACCGCGCCGTCAGGCAGCGTGAGGGTCTCCAGGGTGAGAGGGGCCATCAGCGTCACGGTCAACGACAAGGTCTGTGTGTCCGATGCGCCCACCGCATCATCCACGGAAACCGTGAAAGAGAAGTCGCCCTCGGTCGTGGGTGTTCCCGAAATGACCCCGTTTACATCCAACGTCAGACCTGCGGGCAAACTTCCGTTACTGAGGCTGAAACTGTAGGGTGGCGTTCCCCCGATGGCTTCGAGAGGGGTCTGGTACGCCACACCCGGGAATCCATTGGGTAGCGTCGTGGTGACAATTGAGAGCAGCGGAGGTGCGCTCCCTTCCAGTATGGTCACCGTTTGATCGACTGCAACATTGACCATTTTATCCACCACCCCGCTGGGCCAACGCACCTCCAGACTCGCAATCTGCGTGTGGGTCCCCACGCCAAAGTGGGCCGGTATCAGGTCCTGGGAAATATAGTGCTGTCCCCCGACATAGTTCCGCACCTGACGGACGCCATCGGCCGTCTGAAGGGTTATTCTCGCGCCAATCCCGTTACGATTACTCTGTGTGCCGGTCAGTTGAACCTTGAGCCAGTGATTTTCGTTGGCATTATTCTGCAGAAAAATGTACGGGCCTTCACACGGCTGATGGGCCTCGCTTTCGCCATTGACGGTAAAAATCTCCAAAAACCCGTCGTCGTTCACATCCACAAACCCGCCATCCGTTCCCTGGAACGGGTCCGCCGACGCCTCAGCATTCGCGGCGACGGCAATATTGTCAAACGTGCCATCTCCATTGTTCCGATACAGACGATTGGTACTGGCCGCGAATTTCCCCGAGACGACATACAGGTCCAGATCACCGTCGTTGTCCACGTCCCCCCAGGCTGTGGAGCTGGCAGAAAACGCCGCGTCAACCCCTGCGGCCGTCGTGACATCCGTAAAGGTCCCATTCCCGTTGTTTTGGTAGAGCACATGCGGCACGCTCGACACCAACGCGGTGACGAACAGGTCCATATCCCCATCGTTGTCATAGTCTCCCCAGTCCGCCCCCTTTGCCGACAACATGGGGACGATCCCCGCCGCCGCCGTCACATCCGTGAACGTGCCATCGCCATCGTTGGAAAAGAGCCACCCTGACGTGCCGATGAAGACATCCAGGTCGCCATCGCCGTCATAGTCGGCCCAGGCCGACATGAAATTCTCCTGATCCGACATCTTGAGTCCGGACGCGAGCGAGATGTCCGTAAATGTCCCATCCCCATTCTGATGGAGCACCAAATTTCCCTCTCCCTTGTTCCCATCGTCCTCTGACGGATCAGGGCTCACCTTACCGGTGGAAAAAATATCCAACAGGCCGTCATTGTCAAGGTCAATCCAATTGGCACTGCGGTTTCTATAGTTTGTGTACGTCGTGCCGGCCTGATTGTTGATGTCGGTAAACGTGCCGTCGCCATTGTTCCGGTAGAATTCATTGTCGTTGACTCCGGCGGTGGGCTTTGTCGTCCCGTGCATAATCAGCAGATCAGCATCTCCATCGTTATCAAAATCCGCCCAACCCGCACCGTGCGGGTCTCCGGTAAGTGGAACCACCCCCACCGCCAGCGTTGCATCCGTAAAGGTCATATCCCCATTGTTGACAAAAAAGTAGTCCTGCGAATCGGTTGACTTCTGGAGATGTCCAAGTGTCATCACATCCAGGTCGCCGTCACCGTCGTAATCAGCCCACGCAAAGGACCAACTGCAATTTCTGATCTCTCCAAAACCCGCCGGTTGCGTAATATCGGTAAAGGTGACGTCCGCAGCCTGCGCGCGCACGGCCACCAGCAACAAAAACCCCCAGAACCCAATCACGCTCCCGATTTTTTTCATTTTCATTTCCTCAGCCTGAAAGCCATCCCAAAAAAAGCCCTTAATTTTGGGGAGTATACCATGCCTTCGCCCAAATTGAACAAGCCCCTCGAAAGAGGGGTTTAGGGCTCATCCATGAATAACATCCCCAGTCGGGCTGCCGATTCATCCCTGTTTGCTGCGTTGCTCGTCGCTTACATACCAAAGGGTATGCGCGCTCCTCGCGCCTTGCAAACAGGGCGACTCGTTTGCCCTTCG
>CAZQIT010000162.1:0-12894 GCA_964592995.1 uncultured Nitrospirota bacterium
ATCGGGCTTACGCTCTCAAAACCCCCAGTTTTGGCAGGTAGGCCGCGGGTGACGGCGCGGGTGATAAGCGCCCGGCGCTTCTCGGCCAACAGCCCGAGCACCCGCTCCTTCGCCGCCACAAGCGCATCCAGCCGCGCCGTCTCGCGGTCGAGGTAGTCGGCGATGGCGCGTTGTCGATTCAACTCGTGAACATGAACCGGAATACTTGCTAGGTCCGACGCGTTGATCGTGGGGTAACTCACTCCCACCGACCGGCGTTCTACTTCAACCAAGAACTCAGTCTCGCGAAGCGCGTACTTGCAGTACTGCGCGTCGAAGATGTCCGGGCCTGGCCGGACGACGGCAACGCCGGTGGAGACAACTAGGTTCGCGGACGGCTGGCGAATCTGCGCGATCGCTTGGAGGTATGTACGGACGGTTGAGATGATCACATCGCCGTCGCGCACGCGCCGGCGGGCGCGGCTCGGGGCATCCTCGAACCTGTACGTGGCGAGGTCGCCAATGGTTCCGCTCGGGTCGACGTTACTGATGTCCACGTACTGCATTTCGAAGTCAGCGTCAGTGTCCTCGCCGAGCGCTTCGTCGTTGATCGTGGCGACGTGCTTCCTTGGAGACGACGAGGTAGAGGATGTTCGCCTCGCGCATTCGCTCGATCTCGGCTTCGAACTCGAAGAAGTCAAAGATGTCTCGCACGTTCTTCGAAAAGCCTTTGATGTAACTGACGAGGTGTTTCTTGATGTTGTCTCGTTGTGGTCAGGCATCAATCAGATCGTCTTCCTTCAGAAGTGGCCTGCCAGCGCGCTGCGGTGGGTACGCTCAACATCCACTGAAGCGTGTCCAAACGCTGGTGAAGACCTTCGATCTGCTGTTGTGCGGATGCTCGCAGGTCACCAATCTGCGTCTTCAGGTCACTGATCTGCTGCTGCAGTGCTTTCTGGCCTTCTTTTAACTCAGACAGGGATTTGGATGATCTCCCGATCACTGATGCGCGGGGCCATGTCCACAGAAAAGGCCAGTGGAATAAACGAGAAGAATGACAAAAGAAAAACAATGACTTTCATGGAGTGGAGCGTAGCGGTTAGACGGAACGCCTGTCAAGGAACAGGGCCTCTTTCTTGACGTTCACCCCCCCCATCTGATACGAAACAGACATGATAAAGGTCGCCATTATCGGGGGGGGGAAAGGGGGCACCGCCCTCATCGAAATTTTGCACAAAGACCGGCTGGTGCAGATCGTCGGTATTGCGGACATCCATTCCGATGCCCCGGGCATGGATTTGGCGCGCCGGCTTAAAATCCCCGTGACAGACGATTATCGGAAACTCCTTGTAAGCCGCCCCGATCTGGTCATTGATGTCACCGACAGCCCCGCCGTTCGTGAAGCGCTGGAGCATGTACCGGATTCCGTTGAGGTCATCGGAGGACTCTCGGCCAAGTTCATGTGGCAACTCATTGAGGAGCGGATCAAGAGCCAGGCCATGGCCGAAGTCCTGCGCAACCGCTACTCGTTTGAGAATATGATTGGCAAGGACGAAAAGATGCAGGCCATCAAACGCCTCCTCCCCAAAATCGCCAAGACCCATTCCACGGTTCTGATTGAAGGCGAGTCGGGCACCGGTAAGGAGTTGATCGCGCATGCCATTCACCAGTTCAGCCCGCGCGAAGACAAGCCCTTCATCCGGCTCAATTGTGGGGCACTGGCCGAAGGACTCCTGGAGTCGGAGCTATTCGGCCATGTGCGGGGGGCCTTCACCGGCGCGGTGACGCACAAGATTGGACGGTTTGAGCTGGCCAATGAGGGCACTCTCTTTTTGGATGAAATCGGCGAAATCAGCCCGGCCATGCAGGTCAAACTTTTGCGAGTCGTGCAGGATGGAGAGTTTGAAAGGGTGGGAGACACCCGGCGGATGAAGGTGGATGTCCGGATCATTGCGGCCACCAACCGCGACCTCAAAGCCGAAGTCGAGGCGCGCGCGTTCCGACAAGATCTGTATTATCGGCTGCGCGTGGTTCCGATTTTCATTCCCCCGCTCCGAGAGCGCAAAGGGGACATTCCACTCCTCGTCAACCACTTCATCGGCCGATTCAATAACGAGATGGGCCGCAAAGTGACCCATGTGGAACCTGCGGCCATGAACACGCTCATGGGCTACGATTACCCGGGCAATATTCGGGAACTCGAAAATATTGTCGAGCATGTCATGGTTTTCTGCACCGGCGACACCCTCCACGCCGAGCATCTGGACAAGAGCATTCAGCCCGCTCCGCGCGACATGATTCGGATGGTAATGGAACAGGACAATCCCCTGGAGGCGATGGAGCGGGAAATGATCCTCCAAGTCCTCCAGCAAACCGAATGGAACTACAAAAAAACCTCCGAACGACTCAAGCTCAGCCGAACCACCCTCTGGCGGAAAATCAAAGACTATGGGATCGAGAAGTCATCGCCCCTGAATTGACGCACGCGCCCCCTCCCACCGTCCCTTGCCGTTCACTCCTTCACGGGCACGTTTCATTTAGGAACGCGGTGTCCCATTTTTATCTTTAAACGGCGCCCGATTGTCTGTGCTGCCACCTTTTTATCTGGACAAACACAGAAAAACGAGTCAATTTAAGGATCAGGCCCCCTCCACTGCCTCTTAAGCAGGTTCTAAGACCACAGATCGGACGCCATTGAAGATCAAGATGTGTCTATCTTTTAAACATATATTCCAAAATGTAACATCTCTTGGAAGCATGAACTCTAACACATAAACACAATATATTGATTTTAAATGATAATAGTTAATTTATTTTTTTTGGCATATAAATTGCTAATATACTATATTATCAAGTCGAGTCTCACCCGTTCACAACTTTTAAAGGAGGAAGTCACGATGAATTGCCCGCGATGCAAAAGTGGTATGATAGAGGAGACGTTTGAGGACTTACAGGACGATACTGGCGCCATCTGCTTTTACGGGTTTCGGTGTGTCATTTGCGGAGAAATCCTGGACCCGGTGATTATCGCCAACAGGGAAAGTCGTCCGCACTTGCAGGCCAGAAACCGAAAACTCATGGCCTTTTCAAGGTCTTAGACCCCTATGGCGTGGAAGCGGCATCATACCCTCACCCGGCGGGACACCCTCCTTTCGCACCTTCCTGCTGTTCGACCGGTCCGCTATGCGGATTATGTCGAACAGGGGGGGTATCGGGGACTGGCAAACGCCAAAGCGTTGGGCTGCGCACAGACGCTTTCGACTCTCCGCCAGTCCGGTCTGCTGGGTCGGGGCGGCGCCGGTTTTCCCACCTGGAAGAAGTGGGAAATGGTGATGCAGCGGCAAAGCCGTGCAAAGTATGTCGTCTGTAACGTGGCGGAGGATGAACCGGGAACCTTCAAAGACCGCTACCTGCTGCGGGACAATCCCCATCAACTCATTGAGGGCATTCTCATCGCCGCCCATACCGTAGGCGCCGCAAAGGCCTATCTCTATATCAATAAAAATTTTGACGGCGAAATTCAGATCGTTCAGCAGGCGCTGCAAGAAGCGCTGGAGGCGGGACACTGGGACCAAAGTGGCCAGCAAAGTGGCCAGAAAGAGGGTCAAGACCGCATCCACCTCGAAATTGCCAGAAGCCCCGGCACCTATGTCGCCGGAGAGGAGACGGCGGTTCTGGAGGTCATCGAAGGCCGTGTGGCTGCACCGCGCCAAAAACCTCCCTACTATCCCGCAGCCGTGGGTCTCTATGGCATGCCCACGATTGTGAACAATGCAGAAACCCTTGCAAATCTGCCCAATATCCTGCGGGAGGGCACAGACTGGTTTCAAGCCGTCGGTTCCAAATCGGCGCCAGGAACCCTGATATTTACATTAACCGGCGATGTCAATCGCCCCGGACTCTATGAATTGCCCATCGGCACACCCCTGAACACCCTCATCGAAACCTATGGCGGGGGCATCCGAGACGGAAAACGCCTGAAGGCCGTCTTCCCCGGCGGACCTTCCAACGCCATTCTGCCTGCACAGCAGGCAGACCTCCCCTTGGACTTCAGCACCCTGAAAACGGCGGGTTCAGGGCTGGGAACAGGGGCCGTCATTGTGATGTCTGAAGAGGCGTGCATGGTGCAGGTTGCCATTCAGTATGCCCGTTTTTTTGCGCGGGAGAGTTGCGGACAGTGCCCTCCCTGCGTGCTGGGATTGGCCCATCTGTCCGAGATCATGGAACAGATCGAAGCGGGACAGGGAAGTGAAAAAGAGGTGCGTCAGGTGGAACAGGTCTGTCAGATGGTGAAAGGCCGAGGCTATTGCTATCTTCTCACCGGTGCTGCCATCGCTGTGGAAAGCATCTTCCGACACTTTCGGCACGAGTTTGACGCCCATGTCCAACACGCCGGATGTCCACAGAAGTGGGGTACGATCCCTGCGAGGGGTACGACCCCCGCGGGGGACGCGATCCCTACGGTGGAACGGGGCATGAACGAATCCCCAAAAAATGCCGTGTTCCTGTCAAGCGTATAAAAAAACTTCAGAATCGGCTATAATCAGTCTGCGTGCGCAGAGGCGACGCGAAACCCTACATCGGGAGAGGTCATAAAATGCTGATATTAACGGAACGCGCCAGTGAAAGAATGAAGGAAGTCCTCAAAGAGGAAGAAACACCGGAGTTTGGCCTGCGGGTCTATGTGACGGGGGGCGGCTGTTCCGGCTTTCAATATGGCATGGCCTTCGAGGAAAAAGAGACCGATGAAGACGCCGTCTTCGAGCAGCATGGCATCAAGCTCTTCGTCGATCCCTATAGCCAGCCCATGCTCAACGGCACGGAAATCGACTACGCCGACGGCTTGGAATCGGCGGGTTTTTCCATTAAAAACCCCAACGCAAAATCCACCTGCGGTTGCGGCAGCTCCTTTAGCGCATAGCGCCTGTGTGTTTATCCCCCTGGCGCCTGCTCTCGGATCCGCCACAATCCCCTTCGTGGAACATGGCCGTAGATGAGGCCATCGCCACCGCGTTCGCACAGGGTGCTGCCCCCCCCACAATCCGCTTTTACCGGTGGGCTTCTCCCGCCTTTTCCATCGGTGCGTTTCAAACACTTCCCTCATTCTGGACTGCTTTTTTAAGCAGCCATGCCATTCCGCTGGTGCGTCGGATCACCGGCGGACGAGGCGTTCTGCATAACCAGAATGACCAAGAGATGACCTACGCCGTTATTGCAGACACCCGCACCCCTCCCTTTTCAGGCGGAATTCGGCCCACCTTTTACGCCATTTCAGAAGGGTTGCTGGCCGGATTAAAGACCCTGGGGATTGATGCAGCCCTACACACCTCCATCGCTCCATCGCCTGCGTCTCATCCCCAGAAATCGCATCCCCTCTGTTTTTCCACCCCTTCCCGATACGAAATGATCGCACAAGGCAAAAAACTCTGTGGAAGTGCCCAGAAACGCTGGTCGGGCCGTTTTCTTCAACAGGGCAGCCTGGCCCTTTCGCGCAATCCGCATCATCCCGAAGACCAAATCACGCTCCGTGAACTGGTCACGCCACTGCCCGATTGGGAGACATTGGAAGCCGCACTGACACAGGGGATTTCGACCACACTCGCCATCCGACTTGAACCCGGCAGGTTGACCCCGGAGGAGCAAAACATGGCCGCCCGTCTTGCGACAGAGAAATATGCAACCGACGCCTGGAACCGCCACCGTCGTTTAGACGCCACAAGATTGACAATGACAGGATGACTAAGGTAAAAAAAGGGCGTTTGGTGGCGTCAGGTCGCCCGTCATCCAAATGTTTCGCCGATCAAGAACAGGCCTGTGTCATACGGGGTGACACGACAGACAAAAACAAGGAGACCAACAAGATGAAGAAAACAATGTGGCTGGCTTTTGCGTTTGTCATGGCCTTTTCGATTCAGGCCATTGCTCAGGAAATCAAACCAGAGCACGATCCGCTCAAACCGCGGGTCCCTCCCGATAAGCTGGCTGCGGCAAAAGCCCTGAAACCCCCGTTCCCCATGACGCCTGCGGCGATCAAAGAGGGAGAAAAGCTCTTCAATGGCGCCGCCACCTGTTTTATGTGTCACGGCAACGATGGCAAGGGAAAAGGGGTGGGAGCCGCATCGCTCACCAAAGTCGGTCCGCGTAACTTCACCAACCCCGCGTTCCACAAGGCCAAAACCTGTGGCGAAATGTTCTGGGTGACGTCCAACGGCACCAAGGGCGATTTTTCTGTGGCGGGCAAGCCCAGCCATCCGGACGGGACGGGAATGGTCAAATATCTCAAGGGCGGCAAGTCTGAACTCGGTCTGCCGGAAACGCCCACCGTCACAAAAGAAGAGCTGTGGAAAATTGTCTTCTTTGAACGCAGTCTGGGCAGCGGCACGTGCTAGTATAACGTTTCAGTAAAACATACACATATCCCGTTCACCCTGAGTTTGTCGAAGGGTGAACTATTTCAATGGGTTCCGTTCATGGTTCGACAAGCTCACCACGAACGGTATGTGTACAAATTGATGAAACGCTATACTAGGCCCTGCCGGGCAGTAAACCCTCTTGCGCAGGCCCTGACGCTGTGATCCCCTCCAATAAACTCGTTTTAGCGTTGGATGTCCAGGATCCGAAGGAGGCGCTTCGGATCCTGGATCAGCTTTGCGGCCTGGTTCAAACCTTTAAGGTTGGCCCCATCCTCTACACCCGCACCGGTCCCACCGTCATACGAGAAATTCAAGAACGAGGCGGTGACGTCTTTCTTGATCTGAAATTCCACGATATTCCGCATACCGTCGCCTGCGCCGTATTGGAAGCAGCACGGCTGGGCGTTCGGATGGTGACCCTCCATGCCCTCGGCGGAAGCGAGATGATGCAGCGGACGCGCGAGGCCCTCAATGCCTTTTCAGAGCGCGAAGGGCTGCCATCGCCCGCGCTGCTAGGTGTCACAGTGCTCACCAGCACCGATTCCACACGCCTGCGGGAAACCTTCCGAAGTACGCTTTCTCTCCGGGAGATGGTCGTTCATCTGGCCGATCTGGCCTGTCAGAGCGGAATGGATGGCGTCGTGGCGTCCCCATGGGAATTGCCCCTTCTCGCCAAACGCTTTCCGGTCTCCTTTAAAAAGGTAACACCCGGCATCCGCCTGGCCTCGGAATCGTTGGAGGCAGAGGACGATCAGAAGCGGTTTGCCACCCCACAGCAAGCCATTCGAGATGGCGCAGATTTCATTGTGGTCGGCAGACCAATCCTGGAAGCAAAAGATCGGATCAGGACGACCGAAGCGTTCCTGTCCGACTCCTGCGGGGGCACTCCTGCGGAGGGCGATACGCTTCGCGCAGCCATCCACGTCCAGAACGAATAGCATGAGTCCCCTGCGGACATCCGCTCCCATACACGCTCCTCTCATCACAACCCTACCCCTCCCAGACGTATCCGTCCGTAAGACATTCCAGAGAGCGGCATTTTCAAAATTCTCGTTTCTGTTGGAAGGTTCCGGCGGCGGCTGGTTCGACGGGCGATTTTCCCTCTTTGGCGGCTGTCCGTTTGCCCTGTTTAAAAGCTGCGGGAAATTTTCAGAGTTTCATTATCTGGATGGTCCGCGCTCCGCAATCTGGTGCGATGAACGCGATCCGATGGCCGCACTTCAAGGTTGGTTGGACCGATTTCGTCCTTCCACCCCCTCTCCCTGGCTGACGGAAGCACCCACACTTCGGGAAATGCCCTTTCTGCATGGGGGGGTGGTCGGCTATTTCGGCTACGATCTGGTCTCACAATTTGAAAGTCTCCCGAAGCCGCGCCTCCGCGATCCCCGCATTCAGGATATGCACCTGCTCTTTCTGGATTTTTTTGTGGTGGCCGATCACCTTTTGAATCGGCTTCATCTCCTTTATCACCCTGCCCCCAAAATTCGGATGGGGAAATCACCACGAGAGGCCGTCCGGGAGGGCCATCAAAAGATAGAGGCCTTACAGCGGCTGCTGGAAACCAATCCAGAAGAGGACAAGAAGGCGACCTCCCATGCCGCACCAACACCCGACCTGACGCGGGAAGCCTACATCCAGAACATTCTGCGCGCCAAAGCCTATATTACGGCGGGTGATATTTTTCAGGTGAACCTCTCCCACCGTTTTTCCATCCCCGCCTATTCTGCTTCTCCCTTCCCGGTTTATCAGCGCCTGCAACAGATCAACCCCTCTCCGTTTGCCGCATGGCTTTCGATGGGAGATGTTCAGATCGCCAGCGGATCGCCGGAGCGCCTGGTGCGCCTTCAAAAACATG
This sequence comes from uncultured Nitrospirota bacterium, assembly GCA_964592995.1. Classification (GTDB taxonomy): domain Bacteria; phylum Nitrospirota; class Nitrospiria; order SBBL01; family CAZOFZ01; genus CAZOFZ01. The sequence continues at coordinate 8,248 of CAZQIT010000162.1, forward strand.
CTACACGGGAGGGGGAAAACCGTGTGGAAACATGGCCCATCGCCGGAACCGCTCCCAGAGGCCGAGATCATCAGGAAGATGCGCGGAGGGCAGAGGCACTTCATGTCAGCCGGAAGGAACGGGCGGAACACCTGATGCTGGTGGACCTTTCACGAAATGACTTGGGGCGCATCTGCCAATATGGTTCGGTGCAGGTGGCGTCACTCATGGAGATTGAGCGCTACTCACATGTGATGCACCTGGTGTCCCGGATTGCGGGCGTCTTACGCCCGGATGTCCTGCCGCTGCACACGCTCCGCGCCCTCTTCCCTGGCGGGACGATCACCGGCGCCCCCAAAATTCGCTGCATGGAAATTATTGCGGAGATCGAAGGGCGATCGCGCGGCGTTTATACGGGCGCAATCGGTTATTTGAGTTTTATGGGAGAGATGGACCTGAACATTGCCATTCGCACCTGGGTGCGGTGCGGACAGGAGATGACGTTTCAGGTGGGCGGCGGCATCGTGGCCGATTCAGACGCCGACGCGGAATATCAGGAAACACTCTACAAAGCCGCAGCCCTGATCAAAGCGCTGGAACCAACCGTCAATTTATAGTGCCATCCAAGCGTCGATCAATGACCAAATCGCCATGACCTGGCACTTTCCACGTAGCGCTAATCTCCAGGGACACTGGCTGTGGGGGGTCCGTTTCATTCGTGGTGTCTGATAAGTTGACATTTAAACAGTACGGTCCACTGAGTCGGTCCGGTATCGTGAAGGGTCCCCCACCCACGAGCGTTCCTTTCGTGGTGGTCACGGCCACCGTGCTCCCTGCCATGGGAGAATTTGCATTGACGTCCGCAACGCAAATATCGAAAGACTGCGACCCTAAATTACCAACATTCACGGTATCGGGTACGACGGTAATACTCGGTTCACCGCTGAAGACAATCCACAGACTTCGCCAAATCATCCGGTTCTCATCCCAGATGCCGTTTGGACCGTCAAAGACACCATTCTTGTTGCCGTCGATATATTGTTCATTCCCGGGATCAAAAATACCATCATCATCCTGGTCGATAAACGGCTCAGAAATATCGCACCCAGTCGGAAAGCCATCCACCACAGCATCAAACAAACCATTCCCATTCTTATCCACGAAGCACTCTTCACCTCGTGTCACGGCAATCACCCGCGCCAAACCGTTGGCCGGATTACCCAGCAATAGATTCTCAGCATTGTTGAGACTGGGGAACGCCGGATCAATCAATGGGGCCGAAGAAAAGACAAGAGGTCTCGGGTTTTGCGTCCTGAACAGGACGGATGCAATCCCTGTCTCCTCCGTCGTACTACTGGCGTCCACCGCTCCGGCCTCTGTGTAGAATGAAACGGAAGTTCCCTTCAACACATTGAAGTTCCCAAATCGATCCGCCAGAAAGGCGGTCAGCGTGCTCTGCAGATTGTCATAAACCAGCCCGGCCAGATTCACGGTGGACCTTGCAAACGAAAAGTGGGCCATTGAAGGGACGCCACCACCGATTGACACGCTGGTGGAAGCAGAAGAGACGGTCACGCCATTCAGAGTCGTGGTCGCCGTAATCCGAATCGGCCCGGCCACCGATCCGCTCTGGAGCGTGGTCTGCACCTGCCCCCCTTTTGTTGAGGCCGTTGCAGGATTGAGCGCTTCTCCCCCCTGGGGGCCACTGAGGCTGAAACTGACATTGATGCCATCCCCCACCGGTTGACCATTGATGTCCCGTATTGAGAAGGTCATGATCGCAGTTTCCGCCTGTCCGGAACCTTTGACGCCAATCACATCGGGCGACGCTGAAACAAACTGAATGCTGCCGATGGCTGCCCCGACAATAGAGACCGAAGCCGTATCGCTGACCGCCCCGGAAGTGGCCGTAAGGATTACCGTTCCGGCGGTATTGGAAGCCGTAAAGGTGGCCGTCGCAACACCCGACACGGTGGTGGCCATGGGGGTAATCTCGCCCAATGACGGATCGCCCACCCCAAAGGAGACGACCGTGCCGTCGGGCACGAACAGACCCGCACCATCCAGAACCGTTGCCGAAACGGTCGCTGTCCCCAGGGCGCTTAACCCGGTTGCAGGTGACGCGGTGACCGTAATGGTCGCAGACTTTGGATCATCCGCCCCGTCTCCCGTGCCCGTCCCGCCCGTCCCCCCAGTCGTTGGTGCCGGGGGCGCGTTATCCGTTACGGAGTCGTTGGAGCATCCACTGAACGCAACCACCAAAATCAAAAGCAAAAAAAACCCGTTCCTCATGGCAGACCTCAATTTAGAATAAAACCCCGCCTCCTGATCCCCGATCCTATTCAACTTGAACCCTTGGTGCTGCTCCCGGTCACGCAATCCAACGTGATGGATGATGTGAACGTATCGCTGGAAACACCGACACTGGCCGAGACCCCCCCAGAGATCACCCTATCTTCCGTGGCCGCCGCGCCACAGGATGGCAGGTCCAGCCGAACTGAGACGGTGGCCAAACCCCGATCATCCGTGGTTGTCTGGGCAAAAGCCACATCGCCCGTCGGGTTTCGATTGACATCGGTGATAAAAACGGCGCCGATGGTGCCGTTTGCCTGAAACTCGATTTCCACGCCCGAAACCGGCAGACCCGCAGAATTGCTCACCTTGAATGTCAGGTCCGTGTAGCTGACAAAACCTGTTCCCTCAGGCATCGTAGCCGCGTCGTCTTCCGGGCCGCTGACGATGGCATTAACAGGGGCCAAGTCGTCACCACATCCTGAAAGCGTCAAAACCCCTAATAAGGAGAAGTATAAAAATACCCCGGATTTTTTTAAAAAAGAAACCAGAGCGCGATGCCGCTCCCCCCGGATTGCAACGCTTGGAAGAAAAATGTCATTTTTCATTGCGCACTCCTTAAGAAATTCCTGAGTTCACTGCGGCTGACCCGTTCCGTTCGCGCGACGCCGATTTTTTCCGGAAGCACAAAAAAGATCTCCCCCCCCGCCACTTTTTTGTCCCGCGCCATCACATCTATGAACTGATCGGGGGTGAAGTCGGGCCATTGTGTCGGAAGGCCCAGCCGTGAAAGGAGCCGATTCTGCCGTGCAACCGCTTCCGGCGACAAGAGGCCCATCGCACAGGAAAGACCCGCCGCCGCCGCCATGCCGATGGCCACCGCCTCGCCATGTTTATAGGTGCGATAACCGGTCAGTGTTTCAATCGCATGGCCCAGCGTATGACCATAGTTGAGGATCTTTCGCAGGCCCAACTCCCGTTCATCTGCAGAAACAATTTTGGCCTTGATCGCCGCAGAACGCTCAATGCAGTCTCGCAATACATCCGCGTTCCGCATCCGAAGGGCATCGGCATCGGATTCAAGGACGTCGAAAAATTCGGCATCGGCAATCACGCCATATTTCACCACTTCCGCAAGGCCCGCGATATATTCCCGCTTCGACAGCGTGGAGAGCACCTCCGGGTCGGCGCAAACCAGTCTCGGCTGATGGAACGCCCCGATCAGGTTCTTCCCCCGTGGGTGATCCACCCCCGTCTTGCCGCCAATACTCGCGTCAACCTGCGCCACCACCGTCGTGGGCACCTGGACATAGGCAATGCCCCGGAGGAATGTGGCGGCCGCAAACCCGGCCATATCTCCAATCACCCCACCCCCCAGCGCCACCAGCGCGGAGCCGCGCTCAAACCGGTTTTGGATGAGTCCATCATAAATCCGCTCCACCTGGCTGAGTGTCTTGTACCGCTCCCCCTGCGGGACGAGAATCGTCATCGGGTCATAGCCAGACGCGACCAGGCCCGCCCTGATCTCATTCCCGTAAAGACGGTCTATTTTGGCATGTGTCACCACGGCCACCTTTTCTCCCACCGCCAGTTCGCGCAGATACCGTCCGATACAGGCACGCACCCCGCAACCGATGATGATGTCATAATGATGGGGGCCTAGATCAACTGGAATCCTTCTGACCTTCAAGCGCCCTTACCTGCTGTCCAATCCGATGGACCACCTCTTCCGTGGAAAGATCAGAGGTGTCAATCGTTAGATCCACGTTGCGATAACACGCTGCGCGCGCCATCAAAAGCGATTTTATCTGGGAGAGTGGATCATCCCCCTGCAGGAGCGGCCGCTCCCCTGCCCGCTTTTCCACCCGTTTCAGAATCACTTCGGGACGCGCCTGAAGTGCCACCAAAAATCCCCCCTGCCGCAATCGCAAAAGGTTGTCGGGATTTAACGCGACACCGCCACCCGTCGCGATTACACACCGCGTCCGTTCGGACAATTCTCCCACCACATCCGATTCCATGCACCGAAATCGCGCTTCCCCCAACGCCGTAAAAATTCCGGAGATCGACTTCCGCTGCCGCTGTTCGATCATCTGGTCCGTATCCACAAAGCCATATCCCAGAGAAGCCGCCAGACGCCGCCCGACAGCACTTTTCCCCGTCCCCATAAATCCCAGCAACACGATATTTTTCACGACAGGGAGTCCATGCACGACCACGTTGCATCCCCATTTACTTGACCACTCTGGGGGTGAGAAAGACGAGCAGTTCGGAGGTCGACTCCCGTTTTTCCATCTTTTTGAATAAATTTCCAATGATGGGGAGCTTCATTAAATAGGGCACACCGCTGGTGGAGTCGGTCTCGCTGGTTTCGTA
>CAZQIT010000163.1:0-5305 GCA_964592995.1 uncultured Nitrospirota bacterium
GACTTTTTCAGCAGCCTGCCAATACGTCCAGGTGCCGCGCTACGGATCGGGCCAGTGCATTCAGGTTATACCCCCCCTCCAGAGACGAGACCAGCCGTCCTCCGCAGTCGGTTTGGGCCAGCGATTGCACCACCTTTGTCATCTCCGCAAACCCGTCATCTGTGACGGAAAGACTGGCCAACGGGTCTTCCCTGTGGGCGTCGAATCCCGCCGAAATCAAGATAAACTCCGGCTTAAAGTCTGCCATGGCAGGCGCCAGGGCCTTCTCAAACCGAGCGAGAATTTCTCGGTCTCCCGCTCCGGATGAGAGGGGGCAATTCAGCGTCGCCCCTTCGCCACCCTGTCCGCCCCGTTCTGACGCCGCCCCCGTGCCCGGATAAAAGGGATATTGGTGTGTACTGAAATAGAAGACCGTGGCGTCTTCATAGAAGATATGCTGCGTGCCGTTGCCATGATGCACATCCCAGTCCACAATCAGGATGCGCTCCAGGCCATACTGTTCCTGAAGGTACCGCGCCCCGATGGCCACGTTGTTGAAGAGGCAAAACCCCATCGCCCGATCGGCTTCGGCGTGATGCCCGGGGGGCCGCAGTGCGCAAAAGGCGTTCTGTAACGATCCATCCATCACCCTGTCAATGGCGGTCAGAAGGCCGGAGACCGCCATCTGTGCCGCAGCAAACGATCCGGACGAACAGGGCGTGTCCGGGTCCAGGTCAACATGCCCCTGCCGAGGAATGCTGTTTTTTAAGGCGCGGTGATAGGCGGGCGTATGCACCTTTGTGATCCAGTCGGCCACATCAGGACGCAGGAGGGGCTGAATCGGCGTCAGCCGCGCGCCCACCTCCGTGTCAGCCAGGTGGCGAAAAATGGCCCGCAGGCGTTCTTTCGATTCGGGATGGCCATTGCCCGTCTCATGTTCGAGATAGAGGGGGTGCGTGATCAAACCAGTGGCCATTTTACAAAAGTCCCGCGACAACTCTATAATCGCCCCCTGATGGCGGCCACGGCGATGCTACGAGATTCACGACTGGAAATCAATCGTCCGATCCGCATTGCGGGGGCGGGGCCGTCTGGCCTTTCGGCGGCAATCCGTCTGGCCAAAGCGGGTCTTCCTGTGGAGGTTTTCGAGGCGCGCAAGTCCGCTGGCGGGCGCTTTATCGGCGACTTTCAGGTGATCGAAAACATGAGCGGCCCGGAGGACGCCCTCGACTGGATTTCGCGCCTAGGGCTTTCGGTCAACTTCTTCATCCAGCCCGCACGGCGCGGCGTTTTCTTCGGCCCCGACCTCAAGGCCCATCCGGTTTCAAGCATCCGGCCGTTTGCCTACTTTATCCGGCGTGGCGAGGAGGCCGGGAGCCTGGATGGCGGCCTTGCGGCGCAGGCCGAGGCCGCCGGAGCAAAGATCACCTATCAGACGCGCCTGCCACGGGATCAGGCCGACATCGTGGCCACCGGCCCCTCCGTTCCGGATGGTCTGGCCCGGCAGATTGTCTTTTCCACTCCCCTGCCCGACACGGTCTGGGTGCTCTTCGACATGGCCCGCGCCCCCGGCGGCTACGCCTATCTTTTTGTGTTGGACGGACGGGCCACGCTGGGCTGCGCGATCACGCGCGACTTCGACCGAATCGACGACTACTTTGACCGATGCGTGCGGCGGTTTGCCGAGGTCACGCCGTTTTCAACATCGGGCGCGCGATCCGGCTATTCGTTTATGAGCTTCAGCCTGAAGTCGTCGGCCCGTGTGGAGGAGCGTCTCTTTGTGGGCGAGGCGGGCGGATTTCAGGACTTCCTCTTTGGTCTGGGCCTGCGCTACGCCCTCACCACCGGCCACCTGGCCGCCGAAAGTTTCATTCGGAATGCAGAATACGACACCGCGTGGCGGTCCGCCCTGGGCGAGGTGCAGGAGGTCAGTCTGGTCAATCGCGCGCTCTACGAATGGGGGGGGAATCGGGGGCTGTCGTTCCTGATTCGCCGAGCGGCGCGGGGGGATGTGCGGGCCTATCTGGAAAAATGGCACGCCCCGCGCGCCTGGAAGCGCCTCCTGCTGCCGTGGATTAAATGGCGCTGGGGGCGGCAAACGCGCTGCGTCCATCCCTTCAATCCACACTGGTGCAGACGGCGGTCAGGCGGCATTGAGGTGGACGAATAAACCAAGATGGAGACCTGATGGCGGCCCATGAAGCAAACAACACCGACCTCGCCCGTGCCGAGATCCTCTGGAAGGCGGCCGATGTCTTGCGCGGTCAGATCGACGCCGCCGAATACAAGCACGTCGTCCTCGGCCTGCTCTTCCTGAAGTACATCTCCGACTCCTTCGAGGCCCGCCGCGACGAACTCAAGACCGAGCTGCAAGCCGACGGCATCACTGGCTCGCAGCTCGAAAGTCTGCTGGAGAACCGCGACGAGTACACCGCCGAGCGCGTCTTCTGGGTGCCGCCCGATGCGCGCTGGGCCAACCTCCAGAACCAGGCCGCGCGCCCCGACATCGCCACGCGGATCGACGACGCCATCCTGGCCGTCGAGCGCGACAACCCCGACCTCAAGGGCAAGCTGCCGCGTGACTACGCCCGCCGAGGCATCGCGCCGGAGAAGATGAAGGGGCTGATCGACCTGATCGCCGACATCGGCTTCAAGGGCGACCGCGCCAAGGCGCGCGACACGCTCGGCCGCGTCTACGAATACTTCCTCGGCAAGTTCGCGCAGGCCGAGGGCAAGCTCGGTGGCGAGTTCTTCACGCCACGCTGCATCGTGCGCCTCTTGGTCGAGATGCTCGAACCCTTTGAGGGCCGCGTCTACGACCCCTGCTGCGGCTCGGCGGGCATGTTCGTGCAGTCCGAACGCTTCGTCGAAGCCCACGGCGGGCAGAAGACCGACATCTCGATCTTCGGCCAGGAGTCGAACCCCACCACCTGGCGGATGGCGCATATGAACCTCGCCATCCGCGGCATCGAGGCCAACCTCGGCTCGCAGCCCGCCGACAGCTTTTTGCGCAACCTGCACCCCGACCTCAAGGCCGACTACATCCTCGCCAATCCGCCGTTTAATATCTCGGACTGGTCCGGCAAGCTGCTGGCCGACGACGTGCGCTGGCGCTACGGCACGCCGCCCATCGGCAACGCCAACTACGCCTGGATTCAGCACTTCATCCACCACTTGGCGCTCCCCAACGGCCGTGGCGGTGGGGTCGCCGGCTTCGTCATGGCCAACGGCTCGCTCTCCACCGGATCGGGCGGCGAGGGCGAGATTCGCCAGCGCATCGTCGAGGCCGATTTGGTGGAATGCATCGTCGCGCTCCCGGCCCAGCTCTTCCTCACCACCGGCATCCCTGCCTGCCTCTGGTTCCTGACCCGCGACAAGAGCGGCCGCAACCTCAAGCACGGCGGTCGCGACCGCAAGGGTGAGACCCTGTTCATCGACGCCCGCAAGCTCGGTACGATGCAGACTCGAACGCTTCGAATTCTCACTGGAGCGGACAATGGCGCGACAACCGGTGGTGATGGGACCGGAGATCCACTGCCGACCAGCGACCTCGGCCGCATCGTCTATGCCTTCCGCCAGTGGCGCGGCGAGCCCGCGCCCGACTGGTGGAATGAGGCGCAGCACGGCGCCTGGGCCTACCGTGACATCCCCGGCTTCTGCAAGGCCGAGACGATTGCGGGGATTGGCAAGCACGGCTTCGTGCTCACCCCCGGCCGCTACGTCGGCGCCGAGGCACAGGAGGAGGACGGCGAGCCGTTCGCGGAAAAGTACCCACGCCTCGTCGCCGAGTTGAACGCACAGTTTGCCGAGTCGGCAAGACTGGAGAAAGCGATCCGGCTCAATTTACAAGACTTGGGGGCCAATTCATGAAAAACATTCAACCCGCGTTTGGGGAGTCAGCATGTCGGATATGAATTTTGATGCGTTGGCGTTATCCATTGCAGCACTAGAGCAAGGCTTGGAAGAATATGCCCAATACCCACAACTGCTCACCGTGCGGGATGGCGTGATTCAGCGTTTTGAAGTGACCATTGATATTTCGCAAAAACTGATGCGGCGGGTGTTGCAAGAGGTTTATCACATGGAGCCAGCGCGTATCGCTAAAAATATTATTCGGGAAGCGGCCAGCATGGCGCTGATCGCCGATGCCGAGCGCTGGATTGGACATATTAACGCCAGAAATGAGACATCCCATACCTACGACGCCAGCAAGGCCACTGCCGTTTTTCAACGCATCCCCGGATTCTTGCCCGATGCTCGCGATCTGCTTCAGAGGCTCGTAGATGCAGTTGCTTGACACGCGCCCCGACCATTTCAAGTGGGTACAGCACATCTTGCAGCAACATGTCCCCGACGCAGAAGTCTGGGCATTTGGTTCGCGTGCCAAGTGGCTGGCACGCGACGACTCCGACCTTGACCTGTGCATTCGCGCGGCAGCGGCCTTGAACTTTGAACAAATGGGCGCGCTGCGCGAAGCCTTCGATGAGTCAGATTTACCCTATAAGGTTGATCTCGTGGATTGGGCGACAGCGAGTGAAGCCTTCAGGGCAATTATTGAGCGGGACAGGGTGGTCGTGCAGAAGGATCGCTTATCGACGATTGACATGCAACGCGCCATCGCCGGTGTCCTCGGCGCGCTGGACGACAAGATTGAGCAGAACCGGCGGACGGCGCGGGCGCTGGAGCGGCTGGCACGGGCGATCTTCCGGGCGTGGTTCGTGGACTTCGAGCCGGTGAAGGCCAAGGCCGAAGGCAGAACCGCCTTCCCCTCCATGCCCCAGCCCGTCTTTGACGCCCTGCCCACTCGGTTCGTCGATTCCGACCTCGGCCCCGTGCCGGAGGGGTGGGAGGTGAAGGCTGTGTCGGTGGCCTTCGATGTCAATCCGCCACGCTTGCTTCGGAAGGATGAGACCGCCCCGTACCTCGATTTCGCAATTCAGAACATGACCGGCACGAGCGGCAGGCAGCGTGTTGCCTCGACCACGATGGACCACTTCCGACTTGCCATCCCCTCTGACGAAGTGGCGATTGGGTTCGGCGAGATTGTGAACCCGATGTTCGACTGTATTCGCGCCGGGATGGAGGAATCCCGCAAACTCGCCGAGATGCGCGACGATCTGCTGCCCAAGCTGCTGAGCGGCCAGGTGCGCGTGAGAGAGTCGGACAAGTTGATCAAGAGGGCGGCCTGATGGTGGACAATCCAAACAGGCATCACCGACGATCCATTCGTCTGAAGCATTACGACTATTCACAAGCGGGCGGTTATTTTGTGACCCTTTGCACGCAGGATCGGGGGTGCTTGTTCGGCGATATTGTGGATGGGGAA
>CAZQIT010000164.1:0-12311 GCA_964592995.1 uncultured Nitrospirota bacterium
TGAGAGCGACCCTTTAGGAGAAGTACCATGTCCGCAGAGATCGAAATTGGTTTGTATGTGTTTATGTTGGCGGCGTTTGTGGGCTATAGCGTCATTTCCGGTGTGCCGCCGCTTTTGCACACGCCGTTGATGTCGGGCACCAACGCCATTTCCGGCATTTCGTTGGTCGGATCACTGGTCGTGGCGGGATCAGATCACGGGACACTCAGCGCCGTGTTGGGCTTCATTGCCGTCACCTGCGCCACGATCAACGTGGTCGGCGGCTTCCTGATGACCGACCGAATGCTGAAGTTCTTTAAGAAAGCGGAGGGCACCCCGAAATGACCGAAACATTCATGAAATTGACCTATTTAGTTGCCTCCTTCCTCTTTATCTACGGCCTGAAGGGGTTGAGTCACCCCACCACGGCCCGGCGCGGCATTCTGTGCGCCGAGATCGGAATGCTGCTGGCCGTGGTCGGCACGCTGCTCCATCACGATATCGTCCGATTTGACTGGATTCTGGCGGGGTTGTTTGTCGGCTCGGCCATCGGCATCCCGATGGCCTACTACGTGCCGATGACCGCCATGCCGCAGCGAATCGCCCTCTCGCACGCGGGCGGGGCGCTGGCCGCAACCCTGGTCGGCGTGGCCGAATATATGAAACTTTCGCCCAATATCCCACCGTTTATCATGTTTGCCCTTGGCTTTGAAGTTCTCTTCGGTGCCCTCACCGTCACCGGCAGCCTGATGGCTTTCGGCAAGCTCCAAGAACTCATGACCGGCGTCCCCATCACCTATAAGGGACAAAACGCGGTCAACATCTCCCTCTTTTGTATCGCCGCCGCCATCGGCATCTATCTCGTTTTCAATCCAAACAATCCCGCGCTTTTCTTTATCCTGATTGCACTGGCGCTGGCGCTGGGTGTGATGTTCATTCTTCCGATTGGCGGGGCCGATATGCCGACCGTCATTTCATTACTCAACTCCTACGCGGGGCTGGCCGGGGCGGCCACCGGCTTTGTCTTGTCCAACAAGGTGTTGATTATCGCCGGGGCGCTCGATGGTGCGTCGGGCCTCATCCTGTCGATCATCATGTGCAAGGCGATGAATCGGTCGTTCTCCAACGTGGTCTTCGGGGCCTTCGGGCAGGTGGCCGCACCCGCGCCAGACGCGCCCGTAAAGAAGGCCACCGTCCGCTCCGGCACGGTGGAAGAGGCGGCGGCATTGTTCAAGGCCGCCAAATCGGTGATCGTGGTGCCCGGCTATGGCATGGCGGTGGCGCAGGCGCAGCACGCAGTACAAGCGTTGGAGGCGTTGCTCGACAAACAGGGGACGTCGGTCAAATACGCGATTCATCCGGTGGCAGGCCGGATGCCGGGGCACATGAACGTGCTTCTGGCCGAGGCCAACGTCTCCTACGACCGGCTCATCGACATGGACGACATCAATCCCGAATTTGAGCAGACGGACGTGTCGCTGGTCATCGGCGCCAACGATGTGGTGAATCCCGCCGCCAAAACCGATCCCGCCAGCCCCATCTACGGGATGCCGATCCTGGACGTGGAAAAATCCAAAACGGTCATCGTCCTCAAGCGCAGCATGAATCCGGGCTTTGCGGGCATTGACAACGAACTGTTCAGCCGCCCGAACACAATGATGGTCTTCGGCGACGCCAAGGGCACCGTCACCAAAATGTCTGCTGCGCTTTCGGCCCTCAACGGGGCGTAGGACGAGGCTACACTTTTGTGGGGGGGCGCCGATCTTCCTTGATTTTGGCGTGACGCCGTTTCTCGTCCAGCATTTTCTCTTTGGCGCGTTTGCTCCGCTTTCGCTTTTGGCGGCGAATTTTTTCTTGCGCTTCGACGATCCGCCGCACCTCGCCTGATTGTTTCTCTTCCATTTTATCCGCCAGGCGGATCCTGGCCCGGAACCGATTCAGCCCCTGAGAGCGTTCGGTCTGGCAGCGCACTGCGATGCCGGAGGGAAGATGGGTTAGCACCACGCAGGTGGCCACTTTGTTGACGTTCTGGCCGCCCGGTCCTGTGGCGCGGATGAATTGTTCCCTCAGGTCCCGTTCAAAAATGCCCAGTGCGCAAAAACGGGCTTCCAGACGTTTGTCTTTTTCTTCCGTAACGGGGAAACGGGACATGGCAAATCACACTTCAGGAACGCGGCACAAATGGTTTGACCTGCTCCGCCAGGAAACGGGCAATCTCTGCCGTTGGAAAAGGCCAAGCATAGTGGATTTGTCGATGCGGATGCCGCGCCTGTACCCGTCGTATGGCCTCCGGCATGTCTCCTTCGGCATGGCCTCCGCCCACGGTCATCATCGGCGTCACAACGATAATCGTGGGGTGTGGAAGGGCTGCCGCCTGCTCCAGCGCCTCATCCAGGTCGGGCGCGCAAAACTCATTGAACCCAACAAGCACGGGACATCCGGCGGCGCGCCTTAGCGCATCGGCCAATGCCTGCGACCCTACATAGAACGGATCGTTCTGCGCTGTGCGCGGCCAGTCTCGTATTTTTTTATCCAGGATGTCGTGCTGCATCTGCACCGAAGCCCTGTCGGGCAATGTTGAGGATTTTAATTTCGCGCGCAGGTGGAAATAGGCCACGCGCGCTTCTTCCGGAAAATCATTCGGCGTGGCTCCGTGCATGGCCAGCACGATTGAAGCTAGGGTCGGACTCTTCATGGGCGTTTGATCCACCTCCAAAGGTGGCGATCATAGCAAATTTTGAATTTCACAACAAAGGTAGACTTGCTGTGCCTTCACAAATTATTGGAACCGGTAGCGCACTTCCCATGCGGAAGGTGACAAACCGGGAACTGGCGCAACGGTTGGGGTTGAGCGAAGAGACCATTGAGAAAAAAACGGGCATCCACACCCGCTATTGGGCAGAGGAGACGGACACGGCGTCTGGACTGGCAACAGAAGCGGCCCGCGCAGCACTTCAGGCTGCGGGGCTGAGTGCAGACGAGGTGGACCTGCTGATTGTCTCCACCACCACCCCCGAACTCGTTTTTCCTTCGACGGCCTGTCTGGTACAGAGGAACCTGTCCATGCGCAGCACCCCCGCTTTCGACCTTAATGCCTCCTGCTCCGGATTTCTGTATGCCCTGTCTGTCGCCGATCAATATCTTGCCAATCAGTCGGCCCGAAATGTCCTGGTCATCTGCGTCGAAATAAAGTCTCGATTTGTCAACCCAGACGATCCCGCAACCGCCATCCTGTTTGGAGATGGGGCTGGGGCCGTTATTTTGTCCCGTGGGGCGCGGGGTCTCCGATCCGTTCGGATTCATGCCGATGGCGCCCGCCATGACCTGACCTGTCTACCCGGCGGGGGATCGCGCAATCCCCTGACGATTGCGACGCTTCGGGATGGACTACACTGGACAAAAATGAACGGGAAAGGACTGTTTCGGGTGGCTGTTCAAAAAATGGATGCGGCACTGCTTTCGATGGGGGCACCCATTCCCGATGTGGACCTGTTCATTTTCCATCAAGCCAATTTGAGGATTTTGGAAGCGGTCTGTAAAAGACGGGGAATTCCATCGTGGAAGAGCCATGTGACCCTCCAGAAATTCGGCAACACCGCGTCGGCCTCGCTTCCGATGGCCCTGGATGATGCCGTGCGAAACGGAAAAATCAAAGCCGGTAACGTGATCGGACTGGTCGCATTTGGAGGAGGGCTGACGTGGGGAACCGCTCTAATCGACGTGTAGGTGCTGCCGCACGGCGTTGGCTTCGCACGTCTTTGATTTGTACCCATGTCCTTCGGGATAGGTGCTGCGCACGGCGCTAGTGTTTAGTTGCAATAGTTTGCGATACTTTCTACCCCTCCTCACCTCCCCTTGCAAAGGGGAGGAATCCCCTCCTTCACAAGGAGGGGCAAGGGGAGGTAGTGGTGGGATTGGAACCGAGGAACAGAATACAATCGCTCATTTATGAAATTAGACACTAGGACTCCCTGAAAAGTCAAAAACGTAAGTTTGACATCTTCATTATTTTGTGAAAGAATTAATTTTTACTGTCATAAAGACAGTTATTAGAGGTACCCACAAAGGATATAAATCATGCTAGAGAAAGAACGGAAATATTTTTCAGAACATTATGAACAGTTGGCTGCGGAGCATTTTGGGAAGTTTGTTGTCATAAAGGACGAAGAATTTATCCAGGCATTTAGTGTCGTTGATGACGCTCTTACCGAAGGGGCTAAACGTTTTGGCCTACAATCATTTCTTGTACGCGAGGTCACGCGAGTTAAAGAAAAAAAAATTGATGTACCGGCCCTCACATTGGGGATACTCCGTGCCGTCTCGCCGCGTCCATCAAGTACGTAAAAGCAACGCAGGACAACTCGCCCCAAGAATTGGTCTCATCCAAGAGGGTCCTTGTGTTCGAGTATTAATTGGCTTGGCTCAAAGTTTTCTCTCGCAACTTTCCAAAGACAGACAATCTGTTCCTAGTTCTGTCCCCGGCATGGCGCTAATTGATACGGGTGCATCCACAACTTGCATTGATGATCTACTGGCTCAATCCCTCGGATTGCCTGTCATTGATGTAGCGAAAATAGTCTCTGCTTCTCACGCTGACACTGAAGTATCTGTATATCCGATTCAGATAGAAATTGTTGGCCTTGGGAAGGTTGATGTGCCTTCCGCTTTTGCGCCGGTTAGCTTGGACGTTGTCCCTCCACGGAGCGGAGGGACAACCAGACGCTGGAGGGGGCCGAGCCGCTCAGCTCGGCGTTAGCTTTGCGAAGGCTTATGACGTGGGCCTTACCATCGCGTGGTGTGAAAACCAGCGTATGCAGACGTACGCCGATAAGACCGAGAGCCTGAAACCGCTGCTCCTTGTAGTCTTTTCGCGTGTCTTCAACGACCAGTGCGTCAGCCCACTCAAACTCCGTTGCCAACTCGAACGAAATTCCGCGTAGCTCAACGTTCCTTTCGCTCTTTGCTGGATCAAAGCTGATATCCACCACTCACCGTATATTCGTATACACAGCAATGTCAACTCCGCCTACTTCTGGGGCCCAAAGAGGGGCGGTTGCCCGCCCCTCCGGAGTGGATGCACAGATTGTGAAACAGACCCTACTTCACCGACGCCGTTAGCCCGGGAATGGCCCGGCCTGCATCCTCTGGGATATGGGCAAAGACCTCAAGCGCGTGCGAGTTTGCAGGCCCTAATGATACTCTTCGCGCCTCCATGAACCATGACGTTCTTAAACTGCACACGTTGACCACGAAGGGACCCATTGACTAAGTTTAACAGTCTCGCGAACGCCTCCAACACTGCGTCGATATCGTGCGTCTTGATCCCAGGCAGCAACTCGGTGGAGGGTCCCAACGACTTCGGCAAATCAAGATGCGCGATGTACTGATTGCGGTAGTCCCGAAAAGGCTCTGTCAATAATTTGATCTCTTGCAGAACCTCATTGGACGCGGTGAGCAAACTGGAGTCAGCGGCCACTTCTGGTAATTGAGCGATCCGCTTCAGCACAAGGTTTTCCTTTCCCTTCGTTTTCAATGGGTCGGTCAGTCGCGCGATCCCCAGCAGGATGTCTTGAAGGAGAATACTGTAGACCGTGTTGAAGAACGCGCCGGCTGTCTCGTGTAAGAGTTTCACGGTGTCGTCACCAGACCCGAACAAGTCCAGAAGGGTCTTCCAGCGGATGTGCAGTGTGAAGATATGGCTTTCCAGCGCGTTGAGTATGGCGATGGATTCGGATGAAGTGTCCTGCTGAGACATACCGTTGTTGTGCGTGACTTTCATCGGCGAGCAGGTTCATGCGGGTCAGTGTCAACAGGATAGAGAACATCAGCCCGAAGTGCCTGTGCGGCAAAATCGAGTGCTGAAAAGATGGCCTGCTTGCTCAAGCGTGGATGAGATTGGAGCAGTTGTTCGATCGTTTCCCCTGCGGCCAACTTTTCCAGAATAAGCTCCACAGTGATTCGGGTTCCAGAAATAACCGGCTTGCCCATCATGACTGTAGGATCAGAAATAATCGACGATTGTCCCATGCAAAACCTCACCGATTCTGTTTCCACGACACAGAACCGCCAGTCGCTTGCCTTTTCATGCAGCCTTATTTCCCCAGCCCCGTCAGCGAGGCCGGAACAGCCTTGCCGGCTGCGGATATTCAGTAGACCTCAATCACTCGCTCTCCCTGGGCGAGACTTTCTTCGATTTGGGACCATACCCCCTCTATGGCGGCCACCAGCACCTGTTTACGACAGTTCCCAAAACGCAGCCAGACCACCGACACAGGCTCCGATTTCAACAAAGACAAATTGGCAAAATCCTCATCTTTCGTAATAATAACGCAACCCTCTTTCGCCGCATGTTCCCAGATTTCAATATCCTCGGATTTTTCAAGATGGATGTCTCTCGCGTGCAGCGCGGCATGGCCTTTCGATCGCAACCAATGCGTCAGTGCGGTCGGAAGATGGTTATCAACCAAAAATTTCATGCGGCACGCACGACGCTGTGATCATATTGTACGGCCGCGAAGATCAAACAGGCGCGAATATCGCCGGGTTCAAGGTCGGGATAATCCTCAATGACTTCTTGCCAGGAGGCCCCGGCAGCCAGGAGCTCAAGGACATCCTTCACGCGAATCCGAAAGCCCCGAATGCAAGGCCTCCCACCGCACTTGCCCGGTTCCATCGTAATCCGATCCAGGTCGTTCATGACAACACCTCCAACCGTTCTGCCACAGAAGATTCAGACAGGCACAAGATCAAGTTAAAAACAAGAGGGGCGGTTGCCCGCCCCTCCGGAGTGGATGCACAGACTGTGAAACAGACCCTACTTCCCCAGCACCGTCAGCGAGGCCGGAACAGCCTTGCCTGTGTCCGCGTCCCGTGCGTATTTAAAATCAGACGCGGTGGGGCTGAGCGCCAGGATGCGCTTGTCGCCTTTCGGCAGCACCCGCAGGAAACCCCACTGGCCGGCGTCGAGGTAGGCCGCACGGTGATTCATATAGACGTAATCGCCTGGCAACTGGTGCGGCCCACCGGCGCCTCCCAGAACGTTAATCCGCAGATACGAACTGCCGCCAAACTCAAACGCGCTGTGCAGGTGCGCCCCCTTAAAGCTGTCACTCGGCCATTCGTGACCGTCCAAGGAAAAGACCCCGACCTGCTCTGAAAACCCGCCGAAGACATGGATCAGCAGCGGGTCGCCTGCATGGGCCTCAATGAGCGGGGTGCTGATGTTCCCCTTGTCCAAGACACAGGTGAACAGTTGGCCCACCGGACAGGCCTCTTCGTTGGTGTACCACTCCTTCGGCTCGGAGCGGTAATTGATTCCCGTGAGGCCCGCCACCTTCTGGGCATACGGCATGAAACTGGTTCCGATCAGATTGTCTTCGTCCTGAAACATCAGCGACACGTCGCGGTAGTTGCTCCGCAGTTCGTTGCCGGGGATCGTCTTGTCCACGATCACATCGGCCTGCCAGGCGTTCTTGAGCGTGAGGTCGGCCCCCGTCATCGGATCGCGGTAGGTCGATCCCACAGGCCCGATGATGACCGCGCCATACAAGCCGTTTCGCGGGTTGTCGATCACGTTGCCCCAGTCCTGAATCATGGCGCCATTTTCGCCATATTCGGGGTGGGCGTAGAAGATGTAGGTCTTGCTCTCCCCCGGCGCTACGGTTTGCTTCGCTTTATTCTTGCCGAAGTTAATCCCCAGCGAATCGTTCGGATCGTAGGCCAGCATGTCGACATGAAACCCGGCATGTTCCGTGGCCATCCGGTTGGTCAACTTCACCTTGAGGCAGTCGCCGACGTTGGCGCGAAGTGTGAGCGGATGGGGCACCAGCATCCCGCCTGCCACCGGCGCTACCTCGCCATCCAGCACATAGACCTTCCCATGGGTGTTACCCAGGCTGGCGAAGCGGCCCAGGTCTACCTCGATGGTCTCCGGCATCCCCTTATTAAATCGCATCGCGTAGTCGATTGCCGACACGCTGAAGTTTTTCACCGGCGCGTCGTCTGGACAGAGTTTTGTGGCCGACGCCGGAATCTCTTCACGAGACGGAAGGAGTTTGAGCGTGGGATCGAGTTTATCCATCACCCGAATAATCCCCCATGAGCCTCCCGAAAAATGGGAGGCGCGGCCGGAGTAATAGGGATAGTCCCCCGCCATTTTTTGGGGGCCGCCCGCCGCCGGAACCACCACGTCCAACCGCTCGGCGATGGCGATTTGATACGTATTGCGCGGCAGTGAAAGGGGATTATAGCGCTCCATCGGAAACCAGTGGCCGCTGATATGCCAGGTGTGCGCCTCGTTGGCCGATCCTTGCAGCGACCGAAAGACAATCGGATCGCCCAAATAGGCCCGCACCAGCGGGGTGTCGGGATCGCCGTGCACCGTGCTGCTGAAGAGCTGCGTCGGATCGGGGTTGTTGGCCAGCCGGATGGACAACGGCTCGACGCGCAAACTATAGCCGCCGCCCGTCGTTGCCTCGCCGCCGTTTAGGAACTTCATTGGCGATACGTTCATGGTCGGCAAATACTTCGCCGAAGGCGTGCCATCCACTGACGGCTTGCCCACCTGCGGATTGTCCGCCGTAATCAGCTCCGCCGTGCGCGGGTTGGAGTCCACAATGTGCATGACGACCTCGCGGAAACTCCCCGTCACCTGTGACGAAACCGGGTCCGTCGTGTGAATATCCACCACCACGCCGCTTCGAACCTCTTTGCCCGTCTCCGGATCGTGATAGGTGGAACCCGCAGGCTCCACAATCGTCGAGCCGAACAGTCCATGCCCCCAGCCATCCAGGCCAAAGACGTGGTCATGCCAGAAGACGATCCCCAGATCCACATCCGGATACCAGCGGTAGCGCACAAATTCGACGCTGGCAATCGAATCTTTCTTGTGATCCTTCTTGAGCGGCGCGCTCAGGATCACCTGGTTCCCCTTGATCTCCTTGATCCGCACCGCCTCAAACGTGCCAACCCCATCCAGACTAAGGCCGATGATGATACCCGGGTGAAACATGGGCGTGTCGAATTTGGAACCATGGATGCTGACATGGCGCGTGGCCGAGGCAATGCGAATGGAGGTATCGCCCGCCCGGGCCGACGCAGTCAGCGTGGTGTTCTGCGGCACCGGCATCCCCTCATGGGGTTTTCCCTTATCCTCGTCTTTGAGAATGGTGAATGGCCGCACCGACTGCTCGTAATTGAAGCCAATGATGACGCCGTCGGTGGCCGTAACGTCGAACTGGAAAAAATGCGGGTGCATGTTCACCTTGCTGGAGTACGCCGCCCGCGCCTCGTCCTTGAGCTTGCTTTTGAAGATGACGTCCACGCAGTCGTAGACGTTCGCCCGAATGGCCAGCGGCATCTTCTTGGCATCGTCGGCGCGCACATCGGCCTCTTCCTCTTCGTTCACGAAAAGCATTCCGTCGGGATCGACAATGGCCGCCGTTTTGGCCGTTGCACGCTTGAGGGTGATGGGCAACGCAATGCTGTTGATGCTGAAATACTTGCGCGGCGCGCGCTCCGGGCAGAGGCTCCAGGGGCCGTTTTCGCCGGGCCGGGCTGGCTCACTCGTGAGTTTCCCCTCGGCGTCGTGGCGGAACGGCTCGAAGAAGGGCGCCGGATTGTGATCGGGTGAGAACGGCACGCGCTTGCCCAGATGCGGGCGCAGATACGGAATCGACAATTTCCCCGTGATCGCGTCAAACCGGATCGGCAATCGCTCGCCCGGTTTTTCCGATTTGTAATTCACCCAGACCTGTTTGGTTTCCGGTTCGTGCAGGGCCGTCTTGCCGTCCCACTTCCAGTCGAGCACGGTCGCATCCATCGCCACCGCCTGTTTGTGTTCGTCGGTTGTGCCGCCCGGCAGACCCTGCGTTGGGAGCAGCGTTTCGACCCACTCCTTCACGCTGACTTCGACGGGATTGGCCTTCCAGTTGCTCTTCTCGGCGGTGATTTTAAATTTCTTCCCACCGAACCAATCCAGCGTGGCGCCCACCAACTTGGTGGAGTCAATTGCGGGTTTCATCTTCCCCTTGCGATCCGGCAGTTCCATCAGGGGCCGCATGACGTCGTCCTGTGAGCCTGCCGCCTGCAACGTGTTGTAGACGCGCCAGAAACCCCACATGCCGGTGACATAGTGCTGCGGGATGTGGCAGTGAAAGGTGTAGTCGCCCGCGCCGTAGGCACAGCCGCCGGAGCCGCATTCGATCAGGTTGGTATACGATTCGGCGGCGCCAATGGCCTGTACGTCGAGGCGTTCGGAACTGGTGCGCACCGGCGGAAATTTTACCGGCCCCGTGCCGCTTGAGGTCGCGGCAAAATTAAACTCGGCGTTGGTGACCGCCTCCGGGTGGCGCGGCCAGCGGTCGCTGCCGCCGTGAAGATGATGTGAGTGGATGTTCTCCGACCCGCCCATCAGGCGGTATTTGACCGGATCGCCCAGATACGAACGGGGCACGGTTGTGGCCGGGTCGCCAAAGGTGTAGGAGCCGTAGGCCATCGACTCGTCATGAACGCCATGCTCCTTCTCCTGCAGTGCCAGCCGGGTGCCGTGGACCTCGCTGCGCAGATTGAGGCCGCGCCCGCCGGGGCGATACGAATCGGTGAAGGCATCGCGCTGCGGAAGCATCTCCCCTTTGCGATCCAGGATGCGGAAGACCTCGTCACCGATCTCGTGGTAATAGATGGCAAACTCGCGGAAGTCATGGCCGTTGGGGTCTTGGATGATCGCCATCCAGCCGCTTTTGAGTTCCGCCCCCGTCCAGGGATCAATATATTTAGAACCGCGCGGCTCGACCACCAGCGACCCGAACAGGCCGAGCGACCATTGGTCGCGGATGGTGTGGCTGTGGAAGTGATGGGCGTTGTCCGGCTTGCTCGCGGGAATGTACCACTCCATTTCCTGCGACTTGCCTGGGGCCACGTTGGACTCTTTGTTGGCCATCGTGGCAGCCTTGCCGGAGGCGCGGATGATGAAGCTGGAACCATGCACGTGGAGGCTGACCGGCTCGTCGTTTTCGGTCTGATTGCGCAGCGTGATCCGCACGCAGTCGCCCGCGTTGGCCCGGATCGTGAGCGGCTGCAAGAGGTCGCCTTGCAGACCCGGCGTGACGGCGGCGGCGGGGTAGGCCTCCGCACTTTCACGCGCAGCCTTATTTGCGGCCTCTTCGGCCCGAACCGCGTCCAGATCCTCCGTCAACACGTACAGATAGCCGGGGAAGAACTCCATGAAGCGGTTGAGGGTGATCTCGGCGTTGATGGCCGAGATGTCAAACGTCTTGACCGGCGCTGCGGCGGGGCAGCGGCCGCCTTCTTGCGCCACCGACTCCTCGTTGCTGATCCGAAGCGGCATCCCCTGCATCATGGCGTGGGCTTGGGAGGAGGATTGATAGGCCCCCAGTTGTCCGCCCGCCCGTTCGATCTCGTCGTCTAGTTTATTCGTCAGCCGATTCATCATCTCGACCCCAGCGGGGACGATTTCCACATCGCCCGACTTTTTCGCGACGGGTACGGCCATCCCGTGCATCTCGTGCATGCTATGGTCTTCCGACGCTTGGGTGGGAGCGCGAAGCGCAACGCCGTCTACAGGATTGTGCATGCTGTGATCTTCCGCCGCACGGGCGACTGATACAGACAGTAGCGCCAAAAAAAGGACTACAAATCCCCGCAGGGCTTTCAGGTGTGTCATGGTCAATTCTCCAGGGGTGATGGTGTGGGTGCTACGGTTGTTGAGGGTTGTTGAAGTCTGCCGAAGGCGCCCGAATCAAGGCAGCCAAGCGTCCGATCGCTTAACATGATACCCGCCTTGAGGATAGGATTCACTATTTCTGAGGATAGATTATAGCGGGATAGTACCTCATTCTTGTGCCAATGCGCTGTGGAATCTAGCACAAGGGGAAAGAAAGTGTCAACCCAAGTTGGGCCCTTGTAGCTGGAGATTCGGGTCGGGGGTGAAATCCAGGGTTGCAAACCGGCCCGCTTCGTAATGTGCAGCCCCCGCCGTGGCAATCATGGCGGCGTTGTCGGTACAGTAACGGGGTGAGGGCACATAGACCGCGATGCCCAAGCGATCCCCCATCTCACGGATGCGTTTCCGCAGCAGACTGTTGGCGGCAACACCCCCCACCAGCAGCACGCTTTTTGCGCAGGCGACGATGGCGGCGGATTCCGTCCTTTCAATCAGGCAATCGACAACGGCGGCCTGGTATCCGGCGGCGATGTCCTCCTGCCGCTCCGTCTGCGGGCCGGACAAAAAACGCACCAAGGCGCTCTTGAGACCGCTGAAACTGAAATCGTGGGGGGCCGCGCACCGAGGGCGCGGAAAGTGAATCTTGTTG
>CAZQIT010000165.1:0-10682 GCA_964592995.1 uncultured Nitrospirota bacterium
GACGCCACGGGTTTGTCGCATCGCAAAGCCGACAAGCTGAACAAGGATGAGCGCCATCCCGCCCACCGACAGATAGGCCAGCCTCTCCTTTGGAAGATCGGGAAGGACAAGATCGACCGTCAGAATGAGGCAGCACAGCAGGGTCATCCACAATTCGGGGGCGATCAAAATGAGGTTCATGGCAGACATGGGCGACAACATAGCACAGTCGTCGCGCGCGTTCAAAGACGTCCGCAGCAGGATTTACATCCCCCACATGCCATGCTAGAGTTGGGTGAGCCGGTGGCGCCAAAAAACAGCGTTGCATCAGGCTGATGCTGACGAATCCAATGGCACATGATGGGGGCCATGCACACCATCGCAGAGATGCCAGAGTTCAGCGTGGGCACCGCATTCGAGAGCATCAAAGCAGGTCTTAGTCAGGCCATCGCCCACGCTAAAGGCAAGGATGTCGCAGCGCGTATCCATTACCCCAAAGCAATTGACGTTAAAGCGATTCGAGCACAAGTAGGCATGTCTCAAACCGAGTTTGCATCCTCGTTTGGCATTAGTGTTGGCACCTTGCGTCACTGGGAGCGCGGCGATAGAGAGCCACATGGCCCTGCTCGTGTTTTACTGCACATTGTCTCCAAACAGCCCAAAGTTGTGTTGTCGGCTTTATCTGCATAATCGCGTAGTGCCCGCCATGTCTGACACGACCCCCGAATTCGCGCCCGAACCCGCCATGGAGAAGGTCTACGATCCGCAAGCGATTGAGGCCAAATGGGCCGAGGCTTGGGCCGCAGCCACTCCCGTCGCACGGGCCACTGCCTCTGCCCGACCGGATGCTCCGGCCTTTTCGATGGTCATCCCACCGCCGAACGTGACCGGCGCGCTCCATCTTGGACATGCCTTAAATGTCACACTGCAAGACATTCTGGCCCGCTGGCGCCGGATGTGCGGCGATGACGTCCTCTGGATTCCCGGCACCGACCATGCCGGTATTGCCACGCAAAATGTCGTCGAGCGCCAATTGGCCCAAAATGGGGAGACCCGCCACGACATCGGGCGCGACGCCTTCATCCGGCGCGTCTGGGAGTGGAAGGCGAAATCGGGCGGCACGATTATCGGCCAGCTCAAGCGACTGGGGGCCTCGTGTAATTGGGAGCAGGAGCGCTTCACGATGGACGAAGGGTCCTCCTCCGCCGTGACAGAAGCGTTTGTGAGGCTTTATCAGGAGGGGTTGATCTATCGGGCCAACCGATTGATCAATTTTTGCTTTCGATGCAACACAGCCTTGTCCGATATCGAAGTCGAGCACGAAGAGCGTGACGGGAAGATGTATCACATTAGATATCCGCTCGTAGATGATCCGACCCAGTTTCTCGTTGTTGCCACGACCCGTCCAGAGACAATGCTGGCCGATATGGCCGTTGCCGTCCACCCCGACGATCCCCGCTATAACAAGTTCATTGGCAAAGAGGTGGCTCTGCCTTTAACCACGCGAACGATCCCGATTGTAGGAGACGCTATTCTGGTGGATCGTGAGTTTGGTACCGGTGCGGTCAAGATCACCCCCGGCCATGATTTTAACGATGAAAAGGCAGGCAAACGGCACGGCCTGAAAACCATTTCTCTGCCCGCGCTGGAAGACCGAAAGACCGTTGTAATGTGGCTTGAAGAAAAGCAATTTCTGGTCGATGCAAAGGATCATCGTCATGCGGTGGGGGTCTGCTATCGGTGCAAGACGATTGTGGAGCCGCACCAATCTACCCAATGGTTTGTAAGCATGGACGATCCGCAGAATTCGTTGGTCAAGCCGGCGATTGATGCGGTTTTAGACGGACGTATTCGATTGATACCGGAGGGCTGGAAAAATAACTATCTGGGATGGATGGAGAATATACAGGACTGGTGTATCTCCCGCCAAATCTGGTGGGGCCACCAGATTCCAGTATGGTATTGCAAAAACAGAGAATGCGACGATGAAGTAAAAGATATAGGAGTAAGTGCGAGGAGCATGGGCACTTTTCCCTTTCTTGATAAGAGTGACTACTATATTGGTGAGAAGGCCAAACCTATTGTTCAAGCAGAGCCTCCGAGCGAATGTCCACGCTGCAAATCGAGAGAACTTATCCAAGACCCCGACGTCCTGGACACCTGGTTTTCGTCGGCCCTCTGGCCGTTCTCAACACTCGGATGGCCAAAAGAAACAGAAGAGCTTAAACGGTTTTATCCGACCAACACCCTCATCAGCGGGTTCGACATTTTGTTTTTCTGGGTGGCCCGAATGATGATGATGGGGCTGCACCTCACGAAGGACGTCCCCTTTCGAGACGTCTATATCCACGCCCTCGTGCGCGATGCTGAAGGGCAGAAGATGAGCAAATCCAAGGGCAACGTCGTCGATCCTTTGGAGATCATGAGCCAATACGGCACTGACGCCCTGCGATTCACGCTGGCCTCAATGGCCTCGCCGGGGCGCGACATTCGGCTCTCGGAGGAACGCATTGAGGGCTATCGCAACTTTGCCAACAAGATATGGAACGCCGCGCGATTCATCCAGATGAACGCGCCGGAGGTCGGTGGTCATGTATCCGGAGGGGATACGGACCGATGGGGCGTGGATGGACGCGCAAAGCATACTGCCGTTCGCGGAACCTCGCCCGCAGATCGGTGGATCATCGGACGGCTGCGGCGGGCGGCGGGGGAGGTCAACCAGAAACTGACCGATTTCCGATTCGACGAAGCGGCGACAGCGGCTTATCAATTCGTCTGGCACGAATTCTGCGACTGGTATCTGGAGTTGGCCAAAGTCGATCTTCAGGACGCCGCTCGGAAAGAGGCTGCCCATCAGACGATGTCGGCCCTCTTCGGCGACATCCTGAAGCTGCTGCATCCATTCATGCCGTTTATCACCGAGGAGTTGGGGCAGACGTTTGTTGGCAAAGAGCGTCTGCTGGCAACGATGCCCTATCCAAAGGCGGAGGATTTTACAGAGGGCGACGAGGGCGAACCATTTGAGCCGTGGGTGATTGAACCGGTGACGGCCATCCGCAACCTGCGGGGCAGCATGAACATCCCTCCGTCCGAGGCGCTGCCGGTTTTCTTGAAATACCGAGACACAACGGGCAGACCGCCCGATCTGTCGCCGTTTCTTCCCTATCTGATCCGCCTGGCCCGACTCGAAAGCGTGACGCTTGCGGGTGAGCCGCCCGCCGAGTGCATGACGGCCAGAACGTCGCGGCTGGACCTCTTTATCCCGATTTCAGAGGCGCATCGGCGGGCCGAGATCTGCCGACTGGAGAAGGAATTTGCAAAACTGGATCGGGAGCGGGAGCCGCTTCAGAAAAAACGTTCCGATCCGAACTTTGCAAAGGCACCGCAGGCCGTCCAGGAACAACACCGTCTTCGCGCTGCGCTGCTATCCGAACGACTCGCCAAAATTGCGGACGACATCGCACGCCTGGGTACGGGGCGGGCGTAAAATGCAACGCATCCCGATTATCCTTGACGGCGCCCGTGTGGATTTGCTAAGAAATACGGGTATTGCCGAAGTGGTGGAATGGGTAGACACGCCAGGTTCAGGGTCTGGTGAGGGCAACTTCGTGGGGGTTCGAGTCCCCCCTTCGGCACTCCTCTTTGACACCCTCCCCCACTCCAACCACCCACCCCTTAGCCACCCAACCCCCGCACCACAAAAAAACGCCCTGCCGGAACGGATCCAAACAGGGCGTTTTTGATGCTGAAACAGCGTGGCTTATGAAGCGGTGACCTTTACGTCTGTCGCCTGGGGGCCTTTTTGCCCTTGCGTCACTTCAAACTCCACAAGGTTTCCCTCTTGAAGAGACCGATAGCCGTCCCCTGCGATTGCCGAAAAATGGACAAACACATCCGGTTCCCCATCTTCTCGTGTGAGAAAGCCATAACCCTTGCTGCTGTTAAACCATTTGACACGACCCTTAATCATGGTGATGTTTCTCCTGTTTTTGTGGCCGCTCGACTGACAAGCGCTATACCTGCAACACTGCGGCCTGCTTACATGTACGCCTCTTCAACATAAAGAGACCGCTTCCGTATATCACATTCCATCCATACAGGTCAATCAAAATCCGTTTTTTCCCTCTCCGGCCTCAAACAAAGCCCTGCGGGTCCACATGCACTTCCATTTGAAGTCCCTTTTGCGCCTTCCAGTCTGCGGCCGAAAGTGCCTGCGCGATTTTCCGCTGCTCTTTCGCCTTCAATAAAATGTGATACCGGTACAGTCCCCGCAGTTTGACGATGGGGGCTGGAGCCGGACCCAGCACCTCCATTTCACCGTTCTTACCCTTCTGGATGTCTTTGGACGCAACAGCCCGAAGCGCCTCGGCCAGCGCCGCCGCCCCTTCGGATGCGCCCTGTTCTTCCTTGTGTTTGAGCCGCAGCAGCGTCAGCCGGGAAAAGGGGGGATAACGCATCTCTTTCCGGAGGGCCATTTCTCTCTGATAGAACCCCTCATAATCGTGGCAGAGCGCGGCTTGAATACTTTCATGCTCCGGCTGAAAGGTCTGAATCAGCACCTGTCCGGGTCGCTGTCCCCGTCCGGCCCTTCCCGAGACCTGCACCAAAAGTTGGAAGGTCCGCTCCGCCGCGCGGAAATCGGGAAAGTGGAACGACTGGTCCGCGCAAAGGACGCCGACCAGCGTGATGCCGGGAAAATCGTGCCCCTTCGCAATCATCTGTGTGCCAATTAAAATATCAATCTCTTTCTGCGCCATCGCCGCAAGCATTTTCTCCTGCGCCCCTTTCTTCTGTACGGTATCGCGGTCCATCCGGGCAATGCGCGCATCCGGAAAAAGGGAGCGGATGGCCCCCTCCACCTGCTCCGTTCCGAGGCCCAGAGTGATGATGCGTGTCCCCTGACAGACGCCGCAATTGGACGGCGGGGAGGTTTGGTAGCCGCAGTGGTGACAGATCAGCCGCGTCAACCGATGATGAAAGGTCAACGAAACGCTGCAATGAACGCAGCCGGGGATATGGCCGCAGTCGGCGCATAAAAGCGACGGAGAGAAACCCCGCCGATTGATAAAAAGGAGCGCCTGCTCTTTTGCAGCAAGACAGTCCGAAATCGCCGAAACCACGGTTTTGGTAAGAAACGGTTTGACCCATTCCGTCTGCGGGCGAAGGTCCACCGGATGGACCACCGGCAGCGGTCTCGCGTCGATCCGGCCCGGCAGGCGAAGGTAGCGGTACTTTCCAGTCTGGCTGTTATGGAACGATTCAAAGGAGGGGGTGGCCGATCCCAGCACCACCACGGCGCCGGACGCTTTCCCCCGCACCAGTGCCGCATCTCGCGCATGATACCGGACCCCGTTCTCTTGTTTATAGGAGGGGTCATGCTCCTCGTCCACAATGATGACCCCCAAGTCGGAGAAGGGGGCAAAGAGGGCGGAGCGCGCGCCGATGGCCAGCAACACCTCTCCCCCCCGAATGCGGCGCCATGCGTCATCGCGCGCGGCGGGTGTCAAGCGGCTGTGCAGGAGCGCCAGAGCGTCGCCGAAGGCGTCCTGAAAACGGCCCACCAACTGCGGCGTCAGCCCGATCTCCGGAACCAGCAGGATCGCCCCTTTCCGCACCCGAAGGGTGGATTCAATCAGCCGCAGATAGACCTCGGTCTTGCCGCTGCCCGTGACGCCGTGGAGCAGAAATGCGCAGAATTTTCCAATTGCCGAAACCATCCCATCCACAGCCTCCTGCTGAGCAAGATTGAGGATCGGAGAAACCGATCTCAACCGGGCAGGTTGCGAGGCCTGCGAGGCCTGCGAGGCCTGCGAGGCCTGCGGGGCCTGCGGGGCAGCAGCCCTCCGAACGCGGCGGCGGATGGCCCGTGGCGGGGTCGGGAGGGCGCACTTGAGCACACTTCCGAGGTGCGCCTGATAATAATCGGCCATCCAGAGCAGAAATCGAAAGAAAGGTGGGTTGATGGGGGAGAGGTCATCCAGGATCGCGGAGATCGGTTTTGTTTCCGCCACATCCGGGGTTTCGATTTCGCGGATAAAGTAGGCCGTCTGCTCGGCACGCCCGAAGGGTGCCTGCACGCGAACACCCGGCGTGAGATGCACGGATGCCAGGACAGGGGGAAGGTGATAGTGGAAAAAACCGTCCACCCCCGCAACGACGACTTCGATAAAACGGGGCATAAAGAGCGTGGCCTGCGATCTGCTGACGGGCTTGACACCCTTTTGAGAATACAGTAAAAGTCTGTAACGGAAACTTGGGACAGACGAACGACATGGCGAATTTACAGCACAATGGAAATCTGGTCTGGCTGGATATGGAGATGACGGGCCTTGATCCGAATCCGTGCACGATTCTGGAGATTGCAACCGTCGTAACCGACAGCCACCTCAACATTCTGGCGGAAGGTCCCGTCCTGGCCATTCATCAGGATGCGGCGGCCCTTTCCACGATGGAGAAGTGGAGTCTGACGACGCACACCCAATCGGGCCTCCTTCGGCGCGTGGCGAATTCACGGGTGTCCATGCAGCAGGCCGAAGCGGAGACGCTTGATTTTGTCAAGCAATACTGCCCGGAGAAAAAATCACCCCTCTGCGGGAGTTCCATCGGTCATGACCGGCGATTTTTGGACCGATATATGCCGACTTTGTTTGCCTATTTCCACTATCGAAATATCGACGTCAGCACCGTCAAGGAGCTGGTCAAGCGATGGTTTCCGAAAGGCCCGCCGCTGCCCACCAAAAAGGCCGTCCATCTGGCCTTCGACGATATTCACGAGTCGATCAACGAACTCATTTTTTATCGCACCCACTACTTTATTCGTTAGAGGCCGTCGCATCACCCCTCCAGAACCTCCTCCACTTCCACGGACAGAACACGACCCTGTTCCTTATAGAATCGAATTGCATCCTGTAGATGCAGATCTTCGACCGCAACGCACACGTTGCCCCACTCTCCTTCCGAGTGTGGCAACGTTGTCGGATGATTGCAGACCGGCTGCTCCCGGATTTCCCCTTTTATAAACCCTTTCGGCTTTTCGATCTCCGTCCATCCCGCGTCGTACAAAGTTTCCGACAGATCAACTTCCATCCAAAGATGCTTCAAAATCACCTCCTGTTAAAATGAGCTCTTAGGGCTCGTCCATGAATAACATCCACACGAAGGGCAAACGAGTCGCCCTGTTTGCAAGGCGCGAGGAGCGCGCATACCCCTTGCTGCGTATGGGTATGTAAGCGATGAGCAACGCAGCAAACAGGAATGAATCGGCAGCCCGACTGGGATGTTATTCATGGACGAGCCCTTAATATCCCTGACCGTCGGGATCGTATCGGATTTTTGGATGTGTTGACAAGTAAAAAATGCGCGCCCCTGTGCGGGGCTTGCTTTTTGAGCGGCAGCGTTTTATACATGTGAGATGGGATTTGACATGAGAGGATCAACGCAAGTCAGACGGAAAATCGGATGAGAATGCTTTTTGGAACAGATGGAGTGCGTGGCGAGGCGAATGTCGAGCCGATGACCGGTGAGACGGTCATGAAGCTGGGGCGAGCCGCCGCCGCCATTTTTCAAAATGACACAGGGGGCCGGCACCGTATTGTCATCGGCAAGGACACCCGTCTCTCCGGCTATATGCTGGAGTCGGCCCTGACCAGCGGCATTTGCTCAATGGGGGTGGATGTCCTGCTCATCGGGCCTCTCCCGACGCCCGCCATTGCCTTTCTGACGCGCAGCCTGCGGGCAGACGCGGGCATCATGATCTCCGCGTCTCACAACCCTTTCCAGGACAACGGCATCAAGTTTTTCTCAAAGTATGGCCTGAAGCTTCCGGACGATCAGGAGCGTGAAGTCGAGCGTCTGATGGCGGCGGATCGCCCCGATGCCATCCGCCCCACGGCGGGCGCCATCGGCCGGGCCTACCGCGTGGACGACGCCGAAGGACGCTACATTGAGTTTGCCAAAAACACGTTACCAAAGGGTTTTGACCTTCAGGGGATGAAGGTGGTGGTCGATTGTGCCAACGGGGCGGCCTATAAAGTAGCGCCCACGGTTTTGCGTGAATTGGGCGCCCAAGTGACGGTGATGAACGCCGCCCCAGACGGCTTGAACATCAACCGTGACTGTGGGGCGGTCCATCCCGAATCCTTGCAAAAGGCGGTGGTGGCCTGTGGTGCCAATGTCGGCATCGCCCACGACGGAGACGCCGACCGGGTGCTTTTTGTCGACGAATCAGGCCACCTGATACATGGAGACGCCGTGTTGGTGGCCTTTGCGCTGGCCCTGCACAGGCAGGGTGCGTTACAAGGGAAGACGCTGGTCGCCACGCTGATGAGCAATATGGGGATTGATCTGGCCCTCCGTCCCGCAGGCATTTCAGTGGTGCGAACGGCAGTCGGAGACCGCTATGTCCTGGAGCGGATGATCACGGACCACTATAACCTAGGGGGTGAGCCGTCGGGTCATGTGATCTTCCTCGACCACAACACCACGGGGGACGGTCTGATTACGGCATTACAGTTCCTGGCACTGATGCAAAAAACGGGGCATTCGGCATCCCACCTGGCGGCCTGCATGACCCCCCTGCCACAGGTCCGCGCAGACGTGAAGGTCCGGCAGAAGCCCGATCTGTCTACCCTTCCGGGGATGAACGCTTTGATCGCGCACTGTGAGCAGGAATTAAAAGGACGTGGCCGACTTTTGGTGCGCTATTCTGGCACCGAACCGCTGCTTCGCATTATGATTGAAGGCGAAGATCAGGCCATCATCTCGGAGATGGCTGCACAACTGTCTGACAGGGTTCGCCGCAACATCGGGAAACAGCCCCCATGACCCCCCTGGCCCTTCTCATGCAGCGTCGGATTGAGCAGGTCTCCCCGACGACCTCTCTGCTGGACGCCGCGCAGCAGATGCGCGACCGGCGCATCGGTTCGTTGCTCGTTGGCAACGGCGACCAACCGATCGGCATTATCAGCGAAACCGATCTGGTCCGGAAGGCCGTTGCCGAAGGGCTGGATCTGCGCGCAACATCGGTTGATACGATCATGAGTTGGCCGATCATCTCCATCGATATCGACAAAACCGCTTTCGACGCCAGCAGCCTGATGGCGGCGCATGGCATCCGGCACCTGGTGGTAACAGACGGCGAAAAGAGCGTCGGAATCCTTTCAATCAAAGACCTCCTCATCTGTTTTAAAAATCGACTTTGAGCTTCTGAATTGACCCTCCTCCGAAAACCGATTCTCCAATCCGTTCTTTCCGGCGTGCTTCTCGCACTCAGCTTCCCCCGCTTTGAATATGACCTCCTGGCCTGGGTCGCATTGATCCCCCTGCTTTTTGCCGTCTGGGATCAACCCCCATCCAGACGGTTCTGCCTCGGCTTTCTCACCGGCGTGGTCTATTTTGCGGGCACCCTTTCGTGGGTGACCATCAGCATGCACGACTATGGAAAGCTTCCGTGGAGCGTGAGCTATGCCCTGATGCTGCTGCTGGTGGCCTATCTGGCCTGCTATGTCGGTCTCTTTTCGGTCGGGGCGGGATTCTCGTTTGGAAAACCGGCGGTCCTTATCCTCTGGGCACCGGTGCTCTGGACCGCACTGGAATATGCGCGGGGGCATCTCCTGTCTGGTTTTCCCTGGGCCAGTCTGGGCTATTCGCAATACCGACGCCTGACCCTGACTCAGATCGCCGATTTCTCCAGCGTCTACGGCGTGGGGTTCATCGTTGTGCTGGTCAACGCAGCCCTCTTCCGAATCGGGCAACAGGGATGGAAAAAGCCTGTGGCCTGGCCGGAGGGGCTGATGGCGGGATTGTCACTCATTCTGGTTCTGGCCTATGGCGCGCGCAGGCTCCATGAACCGATGGGGGATGAGCGCTCTTTGGTTGCGGCCGTCGTGCAGGGAAACATCAACCAGGAACACAAATGGGATGAGGCCTTCCGCCATCAAACGCTTTCGACCTACAAACGCCTTTCGCGGTCGTTATTGACGGAGGGGCTTCGCCCGGGCTTGATCGTCTGGCCCGAATCGGCCACCCCCTTTTTCTTCCAGAATGAACGGCGCGATCAGATGGATTTGCAGCGGCTTGCAAAGGATGGCGCGGTCTATCTCCTGTTCGGCTCCCCTGCTTTTGAGCGGGCGACCCGCGAGCAGGTGGACCTGCTCAACAGCGCCTATCTGCTCTCCCCCCAGGGCGATATCACCCGTTATGACAAGATGCACCTGGTGCCGTTCGGGGAGTATGTTCCTTTTGCATCGCTCCTTTTTTTCGTCAATAAAATGGTGGAAGGAATCGGTGATTTCAGGCCGGGACAAGAGGCGGTTGTCATGGATGTCGAGGGTGAGAAAGTCGGAACGGTGATCTGTTTTGAAGCCATTTTTCCGGAGTTGGTGCGCCAGTTTGTGGATCGGGGTGCGACGCTGATGACCACCATTACCAACGACGCCTGGTTTGGCGATTCCGCCGCCCCCGATCAGCATTTTTCGATGGTGGTCTTCCGTGCGATTGAAAACCGTGTTCCCTTTGCACGTGCAGCCAACACCGGAATTTCCGGCTTCATCGACGCCCACGGGCGCATCCTCTCGCGCACCGGTCTCTTTGTTGAAGCGACCGCTGTGGCATCCCTGCACCCCGGCAGGCGGCGGACGTTTTACACCACCTACGGAGATGTCTTCGCCATTGCCTGTGTTATAATCGCCGCCAGTGTTGGGGTG
>CAZQIT010000166.1:0-8493 GCA_964592995.1 uncultured Nitrospirota bacterium
CCACACCCGCACCCGGCGCCGCGCTCCAGCGGACGATGGAGGAGGGGTCGTAATGGGAGAGGGTGTCGCTACAGTAATATTTGAAGACGATTCAGCGGATATGAAAGCACTCTTATGAGTAGGGGGTGAACATGGCGGGACCACCAAAAAGCAGAAGCCCCTTTTACCCAGGGCAGCCTGTGCCGGGAGAGCTATTTGTAGGCCGGAGAGAACAGATTAATCATATTATGGAGCGGGGTGTTGGGCAGGTGGAAGCCGGAAAACCCGTTGCCATTTATGTGCAAGGTGAATACGGAATTGGGAAAAGTTCGATCGCCGGATTCGTTCAATGGTTGGCTGAACATGAGCACGGACTACATAGCATCTACGCGTCACTGGGTGCTGCAAAGACTCTGGATGATGTCGGCGCCGCCGTCCTGGAAGCCACGTTGCGTTCCGGCGCATTTGATCCCAAGCGTTCGGAAAAAGTCCGCACTTGGTTTGCCAAATATATCGGTGAACAATCTTTATTTGGTGTGACCATTCACGCAGAGGCATTGAAAAAGGATGCCCCAACCGTTGCGTCCGGAATGCTCCCTTTTCTCAAGGAGGTGGTCGAACGTTTAAAAAATACTGGAGTTACAGGAGTCTTCCTCGTTCTCGATGAAATTAACGGAATTACAGCTAAACCGGAGTTCGCCCATTTCATTAAGGGGATCGTGGACACCAACGCCATGTCGGGTAAGCCTTTGCCACTCCTTCTTATGTTGTGCGGCGTTGAGGAACGTCGTCGTGAGATGATTCGCCATCATCAGCCGATCGACCGCATTTTTGACGTTATCGACATTGAACCGATGTCCATGGAAGAGATGAAGACATTTTTCGCCAAGGCATTTGAGAGCGTTCAAATCTCAGTCGACCCCGACGCGATGGACCTCATGGCTGAATACTCAGCCGGTTTTCCCAAGATCATGCACCTGGTTGGTGATGCTGCATTCTGGCGTGACGATGACGGTATTATTAGTCGTGAGGACGATGCGCGTGTAGCCGTTATCATGGCGGCTGATGAGGTTGGGAAAAAATACGTTGACCAACAGGTCTATAAAGCGCTGAGGAGTCAGGATTATCATTCCATCCTGGTAAAAATTGCAAAGATGGGTCCCGATTCCATGAGCTTCATCAAAGCCGATGTATCTTCTGGCCTTACGGATACGGAGAAGAAGAAGTTTAATAGCTTTCTACAAAAAATGAAGAAACTAAACGTTCTTCGGTCTGGTGATGTTCAGGGCGAGTATGTCTTTAATTTAAGAATGGTGCGTTTGTATATTTGGCTCCAAAGTTTGTAAGAGGGAACGTTGAAAACCGCATGAACCTTAAGCCCGTCTGGAGGGCAGGAGATAATGCGCCACAGTCGTCCCCGACGCCCGGGGGCGTGTTCCAGCGGACGATGGAAGAAGAAGGATGTTTAACACCGATCATCTCAATCGCTGTATTCACACGCTTGAATCTTCGCTGGCGTTTTACCAAAAGGCCGAATTGGGCAGCATTGATCAGGAGGTTTTCCGCAATGCCATTGTGAAGGGGTATGAACTGGCGCAGGAAACCGCTTTTAAGCTGACCCGAAAATCACTGAAAAATTTTGGCCACAGCACGAAAAAGCTGGACGCCACCCCCATCAAAGACATCCTGCGGTTATCCGCCACCCACGGACTGATGACCCTTTCGGAGGTTGAGCGGTGGTTCGCGTATCGCGACAACCGTAACAACACCGCGCACGACTACGGCGAGGGATTTGCCCGGGAAACGCTCCGCCTGCTTCCCGGATTTATCGCAGACGCTAAAAAACTGGAAGAGGCGCTGCGGGCCCATATCGGATCGGAGGCGTAAGACAGATGCCGATGCGGAAGACTGCCATCCTCCATCTGTCAGCGCCCCACCTGGAGAAGATTGTGGCGCTCTTGCGCCAGCATGCACCCCACGCCGAGGTGTGGGCTTACGGTAGCCGGGTTACCGGTGGTGGGCATGAGGCAAGCGACCTGGATTTGGTGGTGCGAAACCCTTTCGACCTGGAGATTGAAACAGGTGAGAAGTTCGCCCTCAAGGAAGCATTGGTCGAAAGTGATGTGCCCATCAGGGTGGACGTGCTGGATTGGTCACGCATCCCTGTGGAGTTCCGCCGAGAAATCGAAAAAGACTATGTTGTGCTGCAATAGGTTATCTTTTCGCAGGAACTAAGCCGTTGCAACGGATAGGCGAACGGCGTTATCGTTTCGCCCGTGATCATGACGAAACTCTTTTTTCTCTTTTCCATCGGATTTGGCGTGCTGGCTGTGGATCAGGCCAGCAAGTTTTATGTCCACGCGCAGATTCCCCTTTATCATTCGGTCGTTGTCATCCCCGACTTTTTCTCGCTGACATATGTCCGAAACCCCGGCGCGGCCTTCGGCATTCTGTCCACGCAGCCCGAGGCATTCCGGCAAGTCTTCTTTCTGATCGTGTCGGTGTTGGCGCTGGCCATGCTGCTGCTGTTTGTTGTCCAGACGCCTTCATCCGACCGGATGAGCCTGACCGCGCTTTCGCTTCTGCTGGGGGGGGCGGTCGGCAATATGATCGACCGCGTTCGGATGGGTGAGGTGATCGACTTTCTGGATTTTTATATCGGTCGCCATCATTGGTATACGTTTAACGTGGCCGACTCGGCCATCACCGTCGGCGTCAGCCTCCTGATGCTGGGCGCGCTCCTCTCCAAAAAATCTGCCCCTGCGTCCGATCCGACGAAAGACACGCCACCGCACCTCCCCCTCCCGTGAAGCAGACCTTCCCTGTCGCCTCCCGCACACCGATGCGGCTTGATCTCTACCTCGTCGCGGCAGGTGTCGGCCTTTCGCGCACACGCATCCAGGCGCTCATTAAAGAGGGGCGCATTGTGCTCAACGGCGCATCGGTCAAGGCCAGCCGCACGGTGCAATCGGGGGACGCCATTGAGGTCGATTTCCCCTATTCCAAACCGACGGAAATGATTCCGGAGGACATTCCACTGGATATTCTCTATGAAGACGACGTGCTGCTGGTACTGAATAAACCGGCGGGGATGGTGACGCATCCGGCCGTCGGACACTGGGCGGGGACGCTGGTTCATGCCCTGCTGCATCATTGCGGACGCGAAGGCGGAAGCCTGGCCGTCATCGGCGGACGAGAGCGGCCTGGCATTGTTCACCGGCTGGATAAGGACACCTCCGGCGTCATGGTGATCGCCAGGACCGATCTGGCCCATCGGAAACTCTCGGCCCAGTTTAAGGATCACACGATTGACCGGCGGTATCTGGCATTGGTTTGCGGCAAGGCTCGTGCGGCGGGCACGATTACCCTGCCGATTGGGCGGGATACACATGATCGCAAGAAGGTGTCGGCAAAAACACTGAAGCCCCGCGAGGCCGCGACCCGCTACGTGATTCGGGAGCGAATGAAGATCGCCACGCTGGTAGAGGTCTATCCGCAGACAGGACGGACGCACCAAATCCGCGTTCACATGGCCCACATCGGCCATCCGGTGGTGGGCGACAAGGTCTACGGCGGCAAAGTGGTTCGGCATTTTCCCATTGCGGTGGCGCGGCAGATGCTCCACGCCGAGCGCCTGGGATTTATCCACCCGACCTCCGGGGAGACGCTGTGCTTCTCTGCCCCACCCCCTTCCGACATGCAGGAAGTCTTGGAGGCGCTGACCCAGGGATCAGGTGGCGTTGAAAGGTCTGCGGCTTCCGTTTGACTTGATTTCTCCCCTTTTGGTAGTCTGCCTCCATGCAATCGACGACGGTTGAACAACTTCGGGAAGCGGCACAGGCGTTGCGGCGCGAAAGCCTTACCATGATTGCCGCCGCCAACTCCGGTCACCCCGGCGGCTCTCTGTCGTCTGCGGACATCGTGGCCGCACTCTATTTCAACGTGCTGCGCCACCGTCCCAACGATCCACAATGGCCGGATCGGGACCGCTTCATCTTGAGCAAGGGACACGGCGCACCGGTGCTCTACGCGGCGTTGGCGCGGAGCGGATATTTTAAAATGGAACAGCTTAAGACCCTCCGCAAGATGGGAAGCCCTTTGCAGGGCCATCCCGAACAGGGGAAACTGCCCGGCATTGAGGCCTCCACCGGCTCACTGGGTCAGGGCATTTCACTGGGGGCGGGGATGGCGCTG
The DNA here is from genome assembly GCA_964592995.1 of uncultured Nitrospirota bacterium. Classification (GTDB taxonomy): domain Bacteria; phylum Nitrospirota; class Nitrospiria; order SBBL01; family CAZOFZ01; genus CAZOFZ01. The sequence continues at coordinate 4,174 of CAZQIT010000166.1, forward strand.
GCGGGACGCCTGGATCACAAGGCATACCGAGTCTATGTGCTGATTGGCGATGGCGAAGCCAACGAGGGACAGGTGTGGGAGGCGGCGGCCTTTTCCGCTCATTTTAAGCTGGATCACCTGACCGTGATTCTGGACTGCAACCGACAGCAGTTGGATGGATGGACGCGCGATATTCTGGACATTGAGCCGCTTGCGGAGAAATGGCAGGCATTCGGATGGCATGTCCTCGACATCGATGGCCATGACCTGAAACAAATCCTGAACGCCTTCGACGCGGCACGGGAAATGTCGGGGAAACCGACTCTCATTCTGGCCAGAACGACCAAAGGCAAGGGTGTCTCATTTATGGAAAATAATATCGAATTTCATGGTATGGCACCTACGGCAGGACAGTTGGAGATGGCGCTGGCGGAGTTACAGTCTTGATGATCGAATCTCGCAAGAAGGTGATGGGGGCCGCGACACGAGACGCCTACGGGCAGGCGCTGGTCGAGATCGGAGAGGCGGATCCCCGCGTGGTTGTCGTAGACGCCGATTTGTCCAAATCGACCAAAAGTGGCCTCTTTGCCAAAAAATTCCCAGACCGATTTTTCAACTGCGGCATTGCCGAGGCCAACATGGTTTCGGTGGCTGCGGGTCTGGCTTCGTGCGGAAAAATACCCTTTGCGCACTCCTTTGCCTCGTTTCTGCTGTGCAAGGGGTTTGATCAGATTCGGATGTCGGTCGCCAATCCCCGGCTGAATGTAAAGCTGGTCGGCTCACACGGCGGCATCAGCCTGGGAGAGGACGGCGCATCTCAACAAAGCGTCGAGGACTTTGCCCTGGCCTGCGCCCTGCCGGGCGTGAGTGTCGTGGCCCCTTCCGATGCGGTCTCCTGCAAGGCACTGACACACCTGGCCGCGCAATATGTCGGCCCGGTATACCTGCGCACCGGGCGTCCCAAAGCGCCGGTGCTCTATGCCGAGTCGGAGCGCTTTGACTGGGGGGTTGCAAAAAAGCTGGTGGACGGACGCGATGTGACGATCATTGCAAACGGCCTGCTGGTTTGGGAGGCGTTGATCGCCGCAGACCTCTGCGCGCAACGGGGCATCTCGGTTGCCGTGATGGATCTGCACACCTTGAAGCCCCTGGATGTTTCGGCTTGCGTGGCGGCTGCATCCGAAACGGGCGCAATCGTTACGGCAGAAGAACATCTCCTCTCCGGCGGGCTGGGGAGCCGCGTCGCCCAGGCCGTGGCAGAACAGTGCCCCGTCCCGATCGTCTCTGTGGGCATTCGAGACACCTATGCCGAGTCCGGGCTGCCAGAAGAATTGTTTGAAAAGTATGGCCTGACGGCCCGACACCTCGTGTTGGCCATTGACGCCGTCCTGAAGCGGAAGCGGTAACGCGCCTCCGGTCGCAGGCCCTAATCCCCCGCCCGGTCGATTTCGACGCTCAGGGCAATCTCTCGTAAAACGGCAACCACCCGTTCGCATTCCGGCAGCGCTCCGGTAAAGCAGATGGAGCGGCCCTTCGTGTGGACTTCCATCGCAATCTCAAACGCCGCCTCCACCGACATCCCCACCGCTTTCTGAAGTTGATGAATCACTTCCGCAAAGGTGTGATGATCGTCATTGTGGAGGATGACGATCCAGGGGAGGGCCGACGCCGTCTCGCGCACAATGTCCACGTCGGGAGTATCCAGGGTCAGTACGCCCATCTCATTCCACCAGATGTTTCTGAATGTCGTCCCAGACCAAAAGCGGCGGGGAACAGGTGAAGTTTTTGCAGACATAAACCGTCGGCTTGCCATCCACCCTACGCTTCCCCTGTGCGGGCACGGGGAGGTCCGGCGCGTCGGTCTGGGCGGGATGAACCCAATGAATTACCTTGTTCGGCAAATAAAGCCGGTGCAGGGCCGCCCGCCACGCCTCGGTCTCCGCAGGGTCGCCGATGATGACGATCTCGACGGGGCGACGCAGATCAAAGTCGGCGGCAATGACCAGGTTGCCGCAGCCGGACGGGTTGTCCATCATGCCGGAGAAACACAAAAGTGTCCCGCGCGCTGCCGCCTCATACGCCGTCTCTCCCGTCAAATGAAAAAGATGGAGGAGGGTCAGGGCCGCCGCCGCGTTGCCGGAGGGGATCGACTGATCGTAGATCGGCTTCTCCCGCGTTATGAGCGCCTCGTGATCGAACGCAGTGAAGAAGAAGCCTCTCGCAGGGGTCGTACCCCTCGCAGAGGTCGCACCTCCCTCCGCCGGATCGCCATAGTCCGCAATCATCCGCGTTGCCACCGCGCGCGCATCCGACAGATAAGCCCCCTCTCCCGTCGCCTCATAAAGGGCGATCAGCGCTTGGATGAAAAAGGCGTGGTCATCCAGATAGCCATTGAGCTTGGCGACGCCCTCTTTCCATGTCCGCAGAAGACGCCCGTCCCGGCGCAGGTGATCGGTTACGAAGGCCGCCGCGCGTCGGGCCGCCGCCAGATAACGCACCTCGCGCGTGACGTTGTAACCCTCCACAAACGCTGCGATCATCAGACCGTTCCAACTGGTGAGGATTTTTTCATCTCGAAACGGCTGTGGCCGCTTCACCCGCCGCGAAAGGAGCACAAGCTGCGATGTGCGCAGGCTCTGCTCAATTTCATGGACCGTCTTTGCACTCTCTTTGGCGCTCTCTTTGCCGCTCTCTTTGGCGAGCGCCTCCAGGGGCTGCGACACATGCAGGATACTCTTCCCCTCGAAGTTTCCGGAGGGGGTGACGCCGTAACGGCGACAAAACAGCGCGCCCGTTTCGTTGCCCAGCGCTTCGTGAATTTCCGCCACCGTCCAGATGTAGGTGGTGCCCTCCTCTCCGTCGGTGTCGGCGTCCTGCGTGGAATAAAAACCCCCTTCCGGCGCGGTCATCTCCCGCAGGACATAGCCCAGAATCTCCTCGCCGATGTCTCGGTAGAACGCCTGACCGGTGGCCTGAAACGTGGCGAAATAGAGCGGCGCCAGTTGCGCGTTGTCGTAGAGCATCTTTTCAAAATGGGGAACGAGCCAGTGACGGTCGGTGGAATAACGATGAAAACCGCCGCCGAGTTGATCGTAAATGCCGCCCCAGGCCATCTTTCCCAGCGTGTGTGTCACCATCGTGAGGTAGGTTGAATCCCGGCCCTGATGCCAGGCGCGCAGCAGCAGATTCAGCGCAGGCGTCTGGGGAAACTTTGGTGCGCTGCCGAATCCGCCGTGCGTGTGATCGAAAATGCGGGCCAAGCCCTCTGCGGACTGCATCAGAATGTCGGGGTTTATTGTTTCGGACTTTCCAGAAGAGGTTTGGCGGGACATTTGGATCAGCGTGGCTTGCACTTCGGACGTGGTACGGGCGATGTCTTCCTTACGGTCGCGGTAGGCGTCGGCCAGCATCTGAAGCAATTTGGGGAATCCGGGCAGGCCATGCCGATCGCTGGGCGGAAAATAAGTGCCGCCATAGAAGGGGACTTTTTCGGGGGTGAGAAACATCGTCAGGGGCCAGCCGCCGCCGCGTCGGATAAAAATCTGGACGGCACTTTGGTAAAGCAAATCCAGATCGGGCCGCTCCTCTCGATCCACTTTGATGTTGACGAAATGGGCGTTCATCAACGCGGCGATCTCGTCGTCCTCAAACGACTCGTGCGCCATGACATGGCACCAGTGGCAGGAGGAATAGCCGATCGAGAGCAGCACCGGCTTGTTCTCTGCTTTGGCCAGATCGAACGCGGCATCCGTCCACGGATGCCAGTCCACAGGATTGTGGGCGTGCTGGAGCAAATAAGGACTCGTCTCGTGCGTCAGCCGGTTGGTATGTAACGCCATTGTACACCTCAAAACATGTCGGAACATATCATGCGGCAAGAAGGCTGCGCAAGCCGATTCGCAGCGGGAAGATTGATCTTCGTGGCCGCGTTGTGATAAAGATGTGGCCTGATTGAAGTACGATTGGGTCATCACCTGAATCATTCTGGGGGGCGATCGGCTTCGACGGGGATAAGAGGTCAGGAAACGCATGCCGAGGTTCCATCGGCCTCGTTAAAAAGGTGGAAAAAATATAATTGCTAACGAAGAGTTAGCCCTCGCTGCCTAAACGCAGCGACGTCCGCCTTTCGGAAGTCTGTACGGGAGGAAGACGCCAATAACAGGCTGGTCCCGCCTTGTGCTTCAGGGGGTGGGACGAGATGAATGAAGCTGGCGGAAGATGCAACCGGTTTCTGGGTGGTATCCGACGCGAGACCTAAATCAGAAACTAAGCATGTAGTGGTTTTTGGCTGAATATTTTCGGACGCGGGTTCAATTCCCGCCGCCTCCACCCAAGTCTATC
>CAZQIT010000167.1:0-2931 GCA_964592995.1 uncultured Nitrospirota bacterium
GCCCGCCTCACCATGCGTCTCGATTCGGACATCCTGGACTGGTTCAAATCGCAGGGACGCGGCTACCAAACCAAAATCAACGCCCTCTTGCGGGCCTACAAAGACGCCCACGCCGTGCGGCCCTAAAGCGGTGATCCGATCAGATGCTCAATCTGGGCGATGGCCTCCCAGAGCGCCACGCGGGCGCGGACGATCTCCCGTTCGACCTCGCCTCTCGCCTCTTCCCCTTTTAGCACGGATCCAAAGTCTGCCCGATCTGCCCGATCTGCCCAGTCTGCCCAGTCTGCCCAATCCGACTGATAGGCCAGTTGCAGGGCCTCGACCGCCGCTTCCGCAAGGGGGCGCAGCGTCTTCTCCGCCACCTCCAAAATTTGCCGATGGATTTTAATGCGGGAGAGGGCTTGCGCCAATTCGGATTCAACCCGCAGTCGATCCGCAGCCTCATCCTGCTCCGCAGCGGAGGAAAGGGCCGCTGCCTCATCCATTCGGGCGGTTTGGGTATCGGCCCAAAAGTTGGGAATCGACACCGAAAACATCGCCATCCACACGTCCGGTCCATGCCGCATCTGCCCCCGCCCCAATTTCACGCCGAAGTCGGGGCGACGCGCAATCTCCGCCATACGCCGGGCCAGCGACCCGCGCGTCTTCTGTAGCGCGGCCTCACGCGCCTGGGGCCGGGTCTGGCTCGCCCGCTCCAGCAGGGCCTCCCGTGTTGGGAGTTCAGGCGGTAGCGGAAGTTCCCCTGTCAACATCAGGACTGCGCTCACGGGCTGTCCCCGCAGCCGATTGATTTCAGCGATGACCTGAATCTCTTCCTCTTCCAGCGACGCCTGTTTCTGAAGCAGCGCCGTCCGCTCCATCTGGCCGATCAGAATATCCGCCTGCATCCCCCGTCCCGTGGCAAATTTCAATTGAGCCAGATCAATGACTGTCTGAAGGCGTTCCGCCGACTGCGTGTTGATGGCCCGCTCTTGCCGAAGGCCAATCAGACGCGCCCAGGCCCGCGTGATGTCGGCGCGAATCTCCGCAGCCTTCATCCGCGCTGCCAGGTTTGCCATTTGGGCCTCGATCTCGGCCTGCTCCACCCGCAGGGCACGTTTGCCAGGGAAGGGAATCGCCTGCTCCGCCGTCAGCCAGATTTGTGCGGCACGGGTCACGTCCAAATCATTCGGAACGTCGTCCAGCAGCAGCCCCACCGTGGGGTCGGCAAGCGCCCCGGCCTGCGGAATGACGGCCCGCATCGCATCGGCCCGGCGCGACAGTGCAGTCCATTCGGGGGAATGGGCAAGCGCCTCCTTAACCAGTACATCCAGATCGGACGCTCCGGCATAGGCCACGGACAGGCCGATGGCAAGATGAAGAAAGATCACTCCGACGCAGGTCAGCATTCGACGCACGTTTACCACCTGAGGGTTCATCCATGAATAACATCCACACGAAGGGCAAACGAGTCGCCCTGTTTGCAAGGCGCAAGGAGCGCGCATACCCTTTGGTATGTAATGGCCCTCGTCCCAATCAAAATCTCCATACGATAGATACTCCGTCGCCATGCAGGGAGCGTATATTTATTGAATATACCTGTCAAGAGGTAGTGCACCTCCATAAAAAGTAGGCCACTGGGAGACAAGAAACTCCAGCAGAGTGGAAGAGACAATGCCACTCTTTTATATAAATATACTACTATATTAGCATTGACTTACTTATTTAAAATAATGTAGCGTCATCCTGAGTAAGGAGGTGATTTATGGACACATCATCCGTGACCGTGAAGGGACAGATTGTCATCCCGTCGAAGATTCGCCGCCGCCACAACATCAAACAGGGTACGAGGGTCTATTTTCTTGAGCAGGATGGCGACATCATCCTGCGCCCGTTGACGAACGAATACATCGACAGCCTCAAGGGGGCGATGGGTAGCGGCGGGAGGGCATTGACGACGCTGCTGGAGGAGAAAGAGCGGGAGCGTGCGCGATGAGCACGCACAGGGTCTTGGATTCCTACGCCCTGATTGCCTTCTTTGAGAATCAGCCGGGGGCGGATCGTGTTGGCGAAATGATGAAACAGGCCAGAGACACCGGGAAAGACTTGCTGCTGAGCGTCGTCAACTGGGGAGAGATTTATTACATCCTGCATCGGAGCGCCGGTCAGTCCGCAGCGGAATTGGCCCTCCAGGGCATCGACACGCTTCCCATCGAAGTTGTGCCCGCAGACCAAGAATTAACCCGTCTTGCCGCCCAGTTCAAGGTCTCAAAGAGAATGTCCTACGCCGATTGTTTTGCGGCCGCTCTGGCAAAAACAAAAAAGGCCGACCTGGTGACGGGGGACAAAGCGTTTCAGTCGGTGGCAGATCAAATCAACCTGGTATGGATATGATGGGGGGACCGTTCCTTGTCTGCGCCCCGTGAGCAACGTGGCGTCATCGTCGCGCAGAACACGCCGCCAACGCCACGCGAAATTCGCGTGGCGAACGGAACGGCCATGTCCATGTCCTCTAACGGCAATGACATTTCTCTGGATTGTACCTAACGGAAACAGATATAATCACGGTAAGAAGACGGATCAAGTACGAAGACATCAGCTTGCTTCATCGTGTTGCAATAGCGACTGGATGTCGGGCACTGAAACGTTGTACTAGTTCAACTAAAAACAGTATATCCTCTCGGAATGCCACTCCTTTCTCTCATTGGACTGCTGCTCCTCACCGGATGGGCGCAGGCCACATCCATTCAGGTTAAACAGGGAGAGGTGGTGCGTATTCCCTTCGAACGGGAGGCCGATTCGGTGATGGGCACATTTTTGGAGAAGCCGGTTCCTTTTTTCATGGAAGGGGGTGCGACCCCTGCGAGGGGTGCGACCCCCGCGAGAAGTGCGACCCCCGCGAGAAGTGCGATCCCCGCGAGAAGTGCGATCCTTGGTGGCCAATGGGTGGCC
>CAZQIT010000168.1:0-29345 GCA_964592995.1 uncultured Nitrospirota bacterium
GAGGGGTTAAATCTCAAGGCGAAACTGACGATGAGAAAAGCATACGGTTTTCGGTCGGTAGAAAACCTGCAAATAGCCTTATATCATACACTTGGCAACTTACCAGAGCCGAAAACCACCCACAGATTCTGCTGAAGAGCCGTAAATCTATTACTGGGATGACCGCTAAAAAATGTATTGTTAATCATATTATTTTAGAAGCAAAAAGATGGATTGCAACCTCTGATATTTCACTAAAGGAATTAACCTATAAATTGGGATTTGACGAACCTACCAATCTTGTGAAATTTTTCAAGAAACATACGCTTCAATCCCCTTCTCAATTTAGGCTGACCTTGAAAAATAATTGGTAAAGCAACGATGATTGTTGGTTCGATATTTACCATTTTTTGACAAAAATTAACCTTTTCATGCTTTCTGTTTGGGTGTACGTTCTCCCTAGTGTACGCTATGGCTAAAATCACACGTGGGGGGTCCCAAGAATGGCTAATCATTTCCAGGAGTTCTTCGACGCCAACGCCTGTTACACAAATCAGAAAACGTCATCCCAGAATGACTTTATCGGAAAACCATCGCCTGTAAAATCAAGGTCTTCTGGATTCCGATCCGCACGGGAAGAACGATCTGGACACTGGAAACAGGGTTTATGTAACAGTCTTCTGATGGGTTCGGATAGATGGTTATTGAAGGGGGTGGGGGCGCGGATTGGGCCGCCTGCCGTTATGGCGATTTTGTGTGCTGTGTTTTTGTTAACCGGTTGTAAATCGATCCACCAAAATAAGGAGACAAACATGGATTTATCAAACAAAGGAAAAACCATAGCTCTATTGACAAGCATAGAAACTGGGGATACAAAACCGATAAGCGATATCAATCCCGACAAATATGTTCAGCATAACTTGATGGTCGGTGACGGACTAAAGGGGTTTGAAGAAGTCATGAAACAGTTGCCTGAAGGGAGTGCAAGGGTAAAAGTTGTGCGTGCATTTCAGGATGGCGATGAAGTTTTTACACATACTGAATACAATTTCTTCGGGCCCAAGATAGGCTTCGATATTTTCCGCTTTGAGAATGGCCTAATTGTAGAGCACTGGGATAATCTGCAGGAGAGACCTGCAGCGCCAAACCCGAGTGGTCGCACGATGGTGGATGGCCCGACCCAGGTAACCGACCTGAACAAAACAGAGGCCAACAAAGTGTTGGTCCGTGCGTTTGTCGATGACATCCTAATCAACGGTCGAATGGACAAACTCCCTGGCTATTTCGACGGTAACAACTATATCCAACACAACCCCCAGATCAGCGACGGGCTCTCTGGACTCGGCGCAGCACTCAAGGCCATGGCGGAGCAAGGCATCACCATGAAGTACAGTCACGTCCACAAGGTGCTCGGCGAAGGCAACTTTGTTCTGGTGGTCAGTGAGGGCAGCTTTGCGGATCACCACACTTCTTTCTACGATCTCTTCCGTGTGGAGAACGGCAAGATCGCAGAACACTGGGACACCATGGAGATCATTCCGCCGCGCGCTGCATGGAAAAATGGGAACGGCAAGTTCTGATCCCTGAACTTGTTTTAGGCCTCAATACAATTTCAAGTATCCGATTGCGCCCGGATGGCCCGCACCTCCTCCTTCGGCCCGCTCGCCCGCCCGTTACCCACACGCTCTGCAGGTCGTCGTTAAAAACTGGGCATCCGAACAAACCGAAAAGACCACCGGCAGACGCCCAACCGGATGGACAGAGTAGGGGCGACCGGTTGCCCCTACAACACCGACAAGAAGGCGTCGGCTGTCGGCTGTCGGCTGTCCGCTGTCCGCTGGCTTCCTAACCCTCATACCGCCGCGTCCCACCCATCCGCTCTGCGAGTCACAGTTGGATATGCCACAAAGTGCCTGTGGCCTTTTCCGCCGTTCGTTGTTGTGGTATCTTCTCCCTCATGAGGTCAGGATGTTTCTGGGAGGACGATGATGGGTGAACAGAGGGGGTCTTACGGCCTGCCTGTGCGGCAGGGGATGTACGATCCGCAGTTTGAGCGTGAGGCGTGCGGGATCGGGTTTGTCGCGCATATCAAGGGCATGCGGTCGCATGAGATTGTGCAAAAGGGATTACAGGCGTTGCAAAACCTCTCTCACCGGGGCGCTGTAGGCTGCGATCCGTGCACGGGCGACGGCGCGGGGATTCTGATCCAACTGCCGGAGGCCTTCTTTCGGGAGGCCGTTGCTGGATTCGATCTGCCCGCTTCCAACACCGCCGGTGGGGGCGCCTCCGGCACGTGTGCCTACGGCGTCGGGATGCTCTTTTTGCCGCAGGGGGCGTCGGATCGCGCGGCCTGCGAACAGATGTTTGAAAAGATCGTCGCCGAAGAGGGCCTCCAGATGCTGGGCTGGCGGGACGTGCCGGTCCACCGCGATCATGCGGGCGAAACCGCGCGGACGACGATGCCGGTCATCCGGCAGGCGTTTATCAGAGAGGATCGGGCTTTGCCCGTCCGAACGCGGGGCGTGGGGGCATCGGAGGATTCGCCGGAGGCGGACCGCACGGGCCCCCACATCGGGTGCGAGGATCGGGCTTTGCCCGTCCGAACGCGGGGCGTGGGGACATTGGGAGCGAAGCGAGCAGGCCCCCATATCCAACAGCCCATCGCGCGCGACGTTTTGAGTGAAGACGCCTTTGAACGCAGGCTCTACATCATCCGAAAGCGGGTCGAGCACGCCATTGCCGCCTCCGCCATTCCGGCGCGCGGCGCGTTTCACATTTGCAGCCTCTCCTGCCGCACCATTGTCTACAAGGGTTTGCTGCTGCCCGGCCAGATGAGGCACTTTTACGAAGACCTCTCAGACGCCCGCGTGGCTTCTGGCTTGGCGATGGTGCATTCGCGTTTTTCGACCAACACGATGCCCACCTGGGAGCGCGCGCACCCCTATCGCTACCTTTGCCATAACGGCGAGATCAACGCCCTCAAAGGCAACCTCAACTGGATGCGGGCGCGCGAGGGGCGGCTCTCCTCCCCGCTGTTTGGCGACGACATCCGCAAGCTGTTCCCCATCATCACGGAGGATCAGAGCGACTCGGCCTGTCTCGACAATGCGCTGGAGTTTTTGGTGATGGGGGGGCGCTCGCTCCCGCACGCGATGATGATGCTGATTCCGGAGGCCTGGCAGGGGGATTCGCAGATGAACCTGGATCGGCGCGGCTTTTATGAATACCATGCCGCCATGATGGAGCCGTGGGACGGGCCGGCGGCGGTGGCCTTCACCGACGGGCGGCTCATTGGGGCGACACTGGATCGAAACGGCCTGCGGCCCGCGCGCATCGTCATCACCACCGACGATCTTGTGGTGCTGGCCTCCGAGGCCGGGGCGCTGGAATTCCCCCCCGATGCGATTCGGGCCAAAGCCCGCCTTCAGCCGGGCAAGATGTTTCTGGTCGATACGGCGGCGGGGCGGATCATCGACGACGCCGAAATCAAGGCCGAGATTGCGGGCCGAAGACCCTATCGCCAATGGGTCATGTCCAACCGCGTCAGTCTTTCGGAATTGCCGGAGCCGCAAAATATCCTCCAGCCCGATCATGCCACGCTGCGTCAGCGCCAGCAGGCGTTTGGCTACACGATTGAGGATTTGAAACTGCTGATGACGCCGATGGCGGTCACGGGCGAGGAGGCGATTGGATCCATGGGCACCGACACGCCGCTGGCCGTCCTCTCCGAGCAGCCGCAACTGCTCTTTAAATACTTCAAGCAGCTTTTTGCCCAGGTGACCAATCCGCCAATCGACCCGATCCGCGAGCAGATGGTCATGTCACTAGCCACCAACATTGGCCCGAAGGCCAACCTGTTGGGCGAGACGCCGGAAAGCGCCCGGCGGATCAAGATCGCCCAGCCGATTCTCACCAATGCCGATCTGGAAAAAATCCGTTCGATTGCCGACGGCAATTTCAAATCCAAGACGATCCCCATTCTCTTCCCCGTGGCCGACGGACCCAAGGGGATGGCGGACGCGGTTTCCGGCCTCTGCAAACAGGCGGAGGCGGCGATTCAAGATGGCCCAGACGGGGGCTACAATTTTATCGTCCTCTCCGACCGGGGGATCAACGAGGAATGGGCGCCGATTCCATCGCTGTTGGCCGTTTCGGCGGTGCATCATCATCTCATTGACCGATCGCTGCGCGGGCAGGTGGGCCTCACGATTGAAACGGGCGAGGCCAGGGAGGTGTCGCACTTTGCGCTCTTGATCGGCTACGGCGCGGCGTCCATCAATCCGTATCTGGCGTTTGAGACGCTCACCGACATGGCGCGCGAAGGGTATCTGCCGGAGTCGATTGACGCGGAGACCGCCGAGGGAAAATACATCAAGGCGATTAACAAGGGGCTGCTGAAAGTTTTCTCCAAGATGGGCATCTCCACCGTGCAGAGCTACTGCGGCGCGCAAATTTTCGAGGCGGTGGGGCTGTCGTCCGCGTTGATCGACCGCTATTTTTCCGGCACCTCCTCACGCATTGAGGGAATCGGCATCGAAGAGATCGCACGCGAAACGTTAATGCGGCATGAAGTCGCCTATCGGACGGTGACGCCCATTCGTCAACTGGATTTCGGCGGGGAGTATCATTGGCGCGTGCAAGGGGAGCATCACAACTGGAACCCGGAGACGATCTACACGCTGCAACACGCGACGCGGACGGGCGACGCCGAAACGTTCACGGCGTTTAGTCGCATGGTGAATGATGAATCAAAGCGACGCTCCAATTTGCGTGGCCTGCTCGACTTTGCGCCGACATCGCCTGTGCCGATGGACGAGGTGGAGCCGGCGTCTGAGATCGTTCGGCGCTTTGCCACCGGCGCCATGTCGTTTGGGTCTATTTCTAAAGAGGCGCACGAAACGCTGGCCCTGGTGATGAATCAGATCGGGGGCCGCAGCAATACGGGCGAAGGGGGCGAAGACCCGGCGCGATTTGGCAGCAACAAAAATAGCGCGATCAAGCAGGTGGCCTCCGCGCGATTCGGCGTCACGACGGAATACCTGATCCACGCGAAAGAGTTGCAAATTAAAATGGCGCAGGGGGCCAAGCCCGGCGAGGGGGGGCAGTTGCCCGGCCACAAGGTGGACGAGGTCATCGCGAATATCCGCTATGCCACGCCGGGGGTCAGCCTGATTTCGCCGCCGCCGCATCACGACATTTATTCCATTGAGGATTTGGCGCAACTCATCTATGACCTGAAAAATGTCAACCCGCAGGCGGCCATTTCGGTGAAGCTGGTCTCGGAGGTGGGGGTCGGCACCGTCGCCGCTGGGGTGGCCAAGGCGCACGCCGACCTTATCCTCATCTCCGGCGATTCGGGTGGGACGGGGGCCTCGCCGCTTTCTTCGATTAAACACGCGGGCATTCCGTGGGAGATGGGGCTGGCCGAGACGCAGCAGACGCTCGTGCTCAACAACCTGCGCGGGCGCGTGCGGCTTCAGGTGGACGGACAACTCAAAACCGGACGCGACGTGGTCATTGGCGCGCTGCTGGGGGCCGAGGAGTTTGGGTTTTCGACCGCGCCGTTGATTGTCGAGGGGTGCATCATGATGCGCAAGTGTCATTTAAACACCTGCCCCGTCGGGATTGCGACGCAAGACCCGGTGCTGCGGCAGAAGTTCGAGGGGAAGCCGGAGCACCTGATTAACTACTTTTTCTTTGTCGCCGAAGAGGTGCGTGCGCTGATGGCGCGGCTGGGGTTCCGCACATTTAACGAGATGGTTGGGCGATCCGACCTCCTGGTGGCGCAGCCGGTGCCCGACCACTGGAAGGCGCGGCATCTGAACCTGGCCCCGCTGCTTCATCGACCCGCTGTGGGATCAGATGTGGCGCTTCATCATGTGCAGCCGCAGGATCACGGGTTGGAGCAGGCCCTGGATCACGAACTGATTCGGCGGGCGGAGCCTGCGCTGGATCACAAACAACCGGTCTCGGCGACGCTGCCCATCCGCAACATTCACCGGACAGTAGGCGGGATGCTGGCGGGCGAGATCACACGCCGTTACGGTCGGACGGGGCTGCCGCCGGAGACGATTCAATTCCAATTCACCGGCTCGGCGGGGCAGAGCTTCGGGGCGTTTTGCGTGGACGGGATGTCGCTCACGCTGGAAGGAGAGTCAAACGACTATTTGGGCAAAGGTCTATCCGGTGGACGGATTGTGGTCTATCCGCCGAAGGGGTCGCTCTTTGCGCCGGAGGAGACGATCCTCATCGGCAACACGGCGCTCTACGGGGCCACGGGCGGCGAGGTCTACATTTATGGCCTGGCCGGGGAGCGCTTTGCCGTGCGCAACAGCGGGGCACAGGCGGTGGTCGAAGGGATGGGTGACCACGGCTGTGAATACATGACCGGCGGCGTGGTGGTGGTGCTGGGGAAAACCGGACGCAACTTTGCTGCCGGCATGAGCGGCGGGGTGGCCTACGTCTTTAACCCGGAGAACGAAAATGCTTTCAATAGTTCCTCTCTCCCTCCATTTCGTGAGCGGAGCGAACCATTTGAGCGCCAGTGCAACCTCAGCCTGGTGGAATTGGAACCGGTGCGCGAGGTCGCCGACGTCGCGCGGCTCAAAGGACTGATTGAGCGCCACGCCCGCTACACCCAAAGCGCCACGGCCCAATCCATCCTGGCGAAATGGGACGACGCCCTCCCCCACTTCGTGAAGGTAATGTCGGTCGAATACAAAAAGGTGCTGGAACAGCGCCGCCTGCGCGCAAACAAAGAGGCCGTGGGGGTGTAGGGCCGACGGTCCACGGTGCCAAGAGTATGGAGAGAGAGAATGGCGGATGTGAATGCAACACAAGCACGAAATGCGTTTTTTGGCTTGGTTAAGGAAGCGGCGGTCGGACACAGAGTCGTCCGTATTCATCATCGTGAAGGGGACGTGGTGTTGATGTCGGAAGCAGAGTACGAAGGTCTTCAGGAAACCCTGGCGCTGCTGTCCATCGCCGGTTTCAGAGAAAGTATCGAAACATCGCTGAAACAAATTGAGCGAGGGGAGACATTCTCCCTGGACGAGGTGTTTGGACCGGCGCGCTGATGCCCTACGCGGTGCGGTTTTCCAAAGAGGCATTCAAGGATGCCAGAAATCTATCCGTTCATCTTCAGAGGAAATTACGGGAGGTGATTGCAGCCCGGCTCGCACAGAATCCATATTCCGGCAAAAAGCTCGTGGGTGACTTGACCGGTTTATACTCAGTGCGGCTCTCACTCAAAGACCGTGTCGTCTACAGCATTGATGAGGAACATCGTACCGTTTACATCCATCGCGCAAAAACACACTACGGGAAGTAGCAGGTGCCCCTGTCCGTCGAATACAAAAAAGTACTGGAGCAGCGCCGCCTGCGCGCAAACAAAGAGGCGATGGTTTAGAGAAGGGTGAATCTGGAGCGAGCGATGAGCAACTATAAATTTTCAGTCGTGGTTGAAAGGGATCGCGAGGGTTACTTTGCCTTCTGCCCCGCACTTCAGGGGTGCTACACACAAGGAGAGACCTACGAAGAAACCCTGGAAAACATCAAGGATGCCATCCACCTTCACATCGAAGATCGGGTGGAGAACGGCGAAGCCGTCCCACAGGCCGAATCGGTTAGCCTCACGATGGTGGAAGTGGCTGCATGAGTGAAAAGCGACCACGGATCACGGCGGCGCAGGCAATCAGGGCGCTGGAACGGGCCGGATTTTCCCTTGCGCGACAAAGTGGCAGTCACAAGATATACAAAAACAGCGCAGGCCGACGGGCAACGGTTCCATGCCACGCCGGAAAGGTTCTGCATCCAAAAATCCTCCTCTGCATTTTGACCGATGCCGATTTGACGGTTGAGAAATTCAGAAAGTTTCTGAAATGATGATGCGCACTGCAATCGCATTAAACAATGGGACGACGCCCTCCCCCACTTCGTCCGGGTAATGTCGGTCGAATACAAAAAGGTGCTGGAGCAGCGCCGCCTGCGTGCAAACAAAGAGGCCGTGGGGGTGTAGCCTGTCATGTATGCCATCAAATATGCGGAAGATGTGGGTGAAGATTTGGTGAATTTCCGCGCCTACGAACGTAAAACGATATTGGATCACATTGAAAAACAGTTGCGCTATGAGCCGACACGGCGGACGCGCCACAGGAAACCCCTCATCGGTTTGATTCCGCCGTGGGATCATGCCGAACCGATTTGGCAGTTGCGCATTGATGCGTATCGGGTCTTTTATGATGTGGATGAGGCTGCGTATGCCGTGACGATTCGCGCTATTCGACACAAACCGTCGCACAAAACGACCGAGGAGATATTATGAAAAAGATGGGTCTTGAACAGGTGGATTGGAATGTTTGCATTCGTGACGCCCAGTGCGAGCGAGTCGTCATCACGCGCCGCGGCGAGCCGGTTGCACTCATTATCGGCGTCGAGGGGATGGATGAGGAACAACTCCAAATGGGCAGCAGCATAAAATTTTGGGCGTTGATTGAACATCGGCGTCAGCAGAAAACAGTGAGCCGCACCGCGCTGGAGAAGAAGATTACGGTACTGGAACACAAGGTGAAGTCCGAAAAGACGTCGAAGCAGCGCCGCCTGCGCACCGCCAAAGAGACCGTGGCGGTGTAGGAAAGAGGGGATTGAGGAGGCAACATGGCAACCTCAAATATGCAGTATGTTTCGGATGCGAAAGGGCATCCGGTTGGTGTTCTGGTTCCCATTGCGTTGTGGCGTGAAATGGAGTCGGAACGAGAGACAGCCTACTTACTGAAAAGCAAGACGATGAAAAAACGGCTTTTGGAGGCCAAAAGCCGGAGCGAAGGGATTTCCCTGAAGGACGCCCGTGAGAAACTTGGCACTTGATCCTGCCGCGTTTGAGGACTTGGCATGGTGGGTGCGGCATGATCGAAAAAAGGCGTTACGCATCATTCGATTGATACAGGATACCCAGGACGACCCATTCGGGGGGATCGGCAAGCCGGAACCACTGAAACACGATCTCTCCGATTGCTGGTCCAAGCGGATTGATGATAGATTCCGGCGTCCTGCCTTGACAAGCTGGGGCGGTTCCTCCATACAATTACGCAGGATTTGACGTGGAAGCGGAGCGTTATGAATGCGATCTGCTGGCGTTATTGGAAAAGCTAAAAACAGAAAATCTCATTGAGATACGACATGAAGCGGTCTGCATCTCAATGCCCTCCTGCCCAATCTGTTTCCTGGTCTGGTAAGGCGTGGGAGGGCCGTTTTTCGGAAGCTACCGATGTGGCGGTCGAGCAGTTTACCTCCTCGTTCGCCTTCGACCGACGGCTCTATGCCTACGACATTCAAGGGAGTGTGGCCCACGTCAATGCGCTGCGCCGCGCGAAACTGTTGACCCGGACGGAATCGGCGGCGTTGATTCGCGGCCTTCACGACATCCGGACCGAGATGGATGAGGGTCGGTGGGAGGCCGATCCTTCGGATGAAGATATTCACATGCACATTGAACGACGGCTGACCGAAAAGGTCGGCGCCGTCGGCGGCAAGCTCCATACGGGCCGCAGCCGCAACGATCAGGTTGCGCTGGATCTGCGGCTCTATTTGCGGGAAGAGACCCATGCCCTCCTTTTACAAATTCGCGCCGTCCAGGAAAGCCTGGTTGCCGCTGCCGAAGTCCATCTGAATGTGATCTTGCCGGGCTATACCCATTTGCAGCGGGCGCAACCGATTTCCCTGGCCCATTATCTTCTGGCTTACTACGAAATGCTGGAGCGGGACCGCCTCCGTTTTCTGGATAGCTTGAAGAGACTGAACCAAATGCCACTGGGCGCCGGGGCGCTGGCGGGCAACAGCTTTTCTCTGGATCGTACGGCGGTGGCCCGCGAGATGGGGTTTTCGCACGTCACGGCCAATAGCCTGGATACCGTGTCGGATCGGGATTTCGGGGTCGAGTTTCTTTCGGTGGCGTCGATACTGATGATGCACTTGTCGCGTTGGGCGGAAGACTGGATTCTCTGGGCCTCTTCCGAGTTTGGCTTTATTGATCTGCCCGACGCCTATTGCACCGGCAGCAGCATGATGCCCCAGAAGAAGAACCCAGATGTCCTGGAGCTGATTCGGGGCAAGACCGGACGGGTGTATGGCGCGCTGATGACCCTGCTGACCATTTTGAAGGGGCTGCCGCTGTCCTACAATCGAGATCTTCAGGAAGACAAGGAACCGCTGTTTGACACGGTTGACACATTAAAGAGCGCCCTCCTGCACATGGCGCGCCTCATCCGGGCCGCTCAATTCAACACAAAACGGATGGAAGCGGCGGCGGGGGAGGGGTTTCTTTTGGCCACCGACCTGGCCGATTATCTGGTGACGCGGGGGCTTCCCTTTCGGCAGGCGCACCATGTGGTGGGCCGGATTGTGCAACAGGGCCTCACGGAAAAAAAGGGTCTCACACGCTGGACCCTGGGAGAATTTCAGGCCTTTTCCGATCTGTTTGGTGCAGACCTCTTTGAGCGCCTCTCGCCCGAAGGATCCCTGAAGCAGCGCGGCGGCATCGGAGGCACGGCCACTCAGTCCATTCAACAGGCTATTCGCAGAATCAAAATACAATGGAAAAAAGGGGCAAAGACGGGAGCGGTGATGCTGTGCATGATTCTCTTTCTGTTTTCTTCCGCATGTGGTAGAAAAGGAGATCCTGTGACACCCGAAAAGAGCCGCGTGGAGGCGGACAGACACCATGAATGATTTTCGCTATCAAAGAGGACGGCTTTTTTGTGAGCAGGTGGCCGTCGAAGAGATCGCCGAGAAGGTCGGGACGCCGTTTTATCTCTACAGCCGCAGCACACTGGCGCGCCAGTTTCTGGCCTATCAGCGTGCCTTTGCCAGCGTGCCGCATCTGATTGCCTTTGCCATGAAGGCCAATTCCAACATCGCCATCCTGCGTCTCTTCTCCACATTGGGCGGTGGGGCCGACATCGTCTCGGAAGGCGAACTGTATCGGGCGCGGGCGGCGGGGGTGGATCCGAACCAAATCGTTTTTGCCGGCGTGGGCAAGACGAAGGGTGAGATGCGTGCGGCGCTGCGTGCGGGCGTCCTCATGTTTAATATCGAGTCGGCTCAGGAACTGGTCGCCCTCGACGACGTGGCCAAAGAGGTCGGCATCGCCGCGCCTGTGGCCCTGCGCGTCAACCCCGACATCAATCCCAGGACGCATCCCTACATTTCCACCGGTCTGAAGAAGAGCAAGTTCGGGATTGAGATTGCCCAGGCGGTGACGCAATACAAGCTGGCGGCGCAGTTGAGCCACATCCGCGTCGTGGGCATCCATTCGCACATCGGCTCGCAGTTGACCCAGGTCAAACCCTTTGTGGACGCCCTCAAGCGGGTGTCGGGCCTGATTGTCCAATTGCGTGCCGAAGGGTTGAAGATCGAACACTGGGACATCGGCGGTGGCCTCGGAATCACCTACGACGCCGAGACGCCGCCGCAGCCTGCGGAGTTGGCCGCAGCGATCCTGCCGTTGCTCAAAGAAAGCGGCTGCCGGATTATCCTGGAGCCGGGCCGGTCACTGGTCGGCAACGCCGGCATTCTGGTGACACGCGTGATCTACACGAAGGAAGGCGAGGCGAAGAATTTTGTGATCGTGGATGCGGGGATGAACGACCTGATCCGCCCCAGTCTCTATGAGGCGTATCACGAAATTCTGCCGGTCACTAAACGGCGGCGCAAGACGGGAAAGGTGGATGTGGTGGGGCCGATCTGCGAGTCGGGCGATTTTCTGGCGCAGGATCGAGTGATGCCGGAGGCACGGGCCGATGAGTTGCTGGCCGTGATGAGTGCCGGGGCCTACGGTTTTTCGATGGCGTCTAACTACAACGCCCGACCGCGTGCGCCCGAAGTGCTGGTGAATGGCGCCGGGTTTGACATCATCCGCCGCCGTGAAACCCTCGACGATCTCATTCGCGGCGAAGAGATTCCAGACGACTTAAAATAGGGGAGACGTGATACCCGCTAATCGTAAAGCAGGACGGGGGTTTTTCATTACGCTGCTGGTCACCAGCGGCGTCTTGATTATTGTTCTTTGGGTGGTGTTCAGTAAGACGTTCACCCTCTTCACGTTCAAAAAGTTCGTCATCAACAAGGCGTTTGTGTCACTGCTTCCGAGGGACTATACGTTGGAACGGGCGGAGGCCATCCGCAAGCAGGTCTACACGTTCTACGACACGGCAGGCAAACGGGGCGTGGGCGACGCTGCGGTCTACGGGGTCAGCCGGAAGATTCAGGAGATCATGTCCGACGAGGCCATCAGCCACGAAGAGGTGCAGTCCTTGTTGACAATCATTGAAGCGGCGGAGAAATCATGACCATCCCCTTTTGGAAAATGAGCGGGAGCGGAAACGACTTCATCGTGATTGATCATCGCAAGCCGCTGATCCCCCATGCAGACCTCCAGGATTTTGTCACCAAAGTCTGTCGGCGAGGCCTGTCGGTGGGGGCCGACGGCGTGATCCTGATCGAGTCCTCAACGAAGGCCGACTATGCCTGGCGCTTCTTCAACGCAGACGGGGGCGAGGCGGAGAGTTGCGGAAATGGCAGCCGATGTGTTGCCCGCTTTGCCTATCTTCAGGGGATCGCCGCCGCTCAACATCTCTTCGAGACGCGCGCCGGACCGGTTTGCGCCCAAATATTGATCGGAGGCGGTGTTCGTGTCCGCCTGCCCGATCCGTCCGATCTGCGGCTGAATCTTTCGGTTGAAATTGACAGCGTGAAGTATGAGGGGCATTTTATCAACACGGGTGTGCCCCATGTGGTTTATTTCGTGGAGGACGTGGATGCGGTGGACGTGGTTCGCCTGGGACGGGCGACGCGCCATCATCCCCGTTTTGCCCCTGCTGGGACCAACGCGAATTTTGTTCAGGGGATTGGCAGAAGTAAGCTCAAAATCCGCACGTACGAACGGGGGGTGGAGGACGAGACGCTGGCCTGTGGCACCGGGTCGATTGCGGCGGCCATCGTGGCGCAGGCGTTGGGAAAGGTGACGCCGCCGGTGCTGCTCCATACTCAAGGCGGCATGATGCTGGGGGTCGATTTTACAGAGACGCAAGGGACATTCACGAACATCTTCCTGGAAGGCGACGCCCGCATCATCTACAAAGGCGAAATGCAGGAAGAGGCGTGGAAATGAGGTGGGCCTCGGCGCTCTGCAAGGCCACACGGCTCTCTCTGCAATCCCATCCGTCCATATTGAAAGCGGTTTTCTAAAAACGATTATGAGGGGTGCCCTTAATGAGCGACGCTCTGAAACATATTTACAACGCCTGTGACCCTTACGAGGCGGCTACGGGTGAGTATTACTATGACTGCTCTGAGGCGCGGGGCAGTAGCGCGTTTATTCAAGAGTTTCAAAAACATCTTGCATTCGCTGATAATCCCCGTTCCTTCCTGTTTACGGGACACATTGGCTGTGGAAAGTCTTCGGAACTGAAAGAATTATCCCGTGTGTTGGACCATTCGGATATGTCCCATAAGCGCTACTTCCCTGTCTTCCTAAACATGATGGCGTACATAGACGAATATGATGTGGATATCCCAGATATCTTGTTAGCCATCATCAGCGAATTAGCCGCGACGTTGCGAGAGAAAATAGGCGTCGAGCTTAAGGATAATTACTTCGTCAAACGGTTTAACGAAGTGAAAGGAATCTTCCTCAGCGACGTGGAACTTACGGAAGGCGAGTTGCCGTTATGGGGTGCGAAGCTCAAAATCCAGCGGCTCAGGAAAGACCCCGACGCCCGCAAGAAGGTGCGTGAGATGCTGGCGCCGAAAATGTCCACCATGTTGGAGGAGATCAATACTGTTTTCGACGAGGCGCGGCTGGCTGTAAAGAAGGTCAGAGTTCAACAGGATGAACAACCTTACACTGATTTCGTGTTGATTCTGGATAATATGGAAAAGATTCAGCGCTTCGCTGGCAAAGCGGAGGGTTTGGAGTCGCAACGAGAACTGTTTCTGGAGCGCGCGCGCCAACTGACAGGGATGAAGGCGCACGTTATTTACACGGTACCGCTTCGTCTTGTTCGTTCTGCCGATGGTCCGCAGTTGAAGCAGCGGTATAGTAATGCGCCGTTCGTGCTACCCATGGTGAAGGTTATTAATCGCGGCACTCTTAACCCGTATAATCAGGGTCTCGACTGTCTACGTGCGTTGTTGCAAAAGCGATTGGGTAACCTCCGGATTGAAGAGGCCTTCGCGCCCGGTGCGCTTGAATTCCTATTGACCTACAGCGGCGGGCATCTGCGCGATTTGATGGTCTCTGTTCAGAATGCCTGTGTCTATACTGAGGGTGTTCCTATTTCTTTAGTGGCGGCGCAACGCGCGATTCAGCAAGCCGTGCGAGCGTACAGCATGGCGATTCATGAATCCCATTGGAAGAAGTTAGCTGACCTCGACCGATCAGTCAATCAACTCATTCCTGGTGGTGACGAAGATTATCTGACGATGCTGGAAAATCTCAGCGTGCTTGAATATGTCAATGGCGATGGCAATTTCGAACCCTGGTATGCTGTGAACCCCGTTGTGCGCGAGTTACAAAAGTTCAAAGCCACCAGAAGCGAACCTGCATAGGGGTAGCAGCTTTATGAGCGACCCTGTTTCCACAACGGATGACCCTTTTGCCCTCATGGAATTGGATGAGGATGCCGAGTTGCGTGCGTTGTCACGCAACTTGCAACTGGCTGAAAGTTTTAGCCTCATCTTCGTTCGTTGCAACCAGCCGCAGCAGCGTCAGAAACTCGTCGCTGATCTGAGAAAAAGATTGCCATCCCTGACGATTCAGGAGATTCATTTTGGAGAGCCGATCCCCCATCTGCTCCGTGCGCTGCGCGAATGTCTTGAAAATTCTTCGCTAGATGCCGTCTTTGTCTCCGGGATAGAATACTCGCTCCCAATTGCTGCGGAGGCCTACGCCACCATTTTTGTTGCCAATCTGAACGCCGCCCGCAACTCGTTCCCGCAGGTACTGCCCTGTCCACTCGTGCTGTGGGTGCCGGAATATGTCATCACCGCTATCATGCGCGGCGCACCTGATTTTTTCTCCATCCGCTCCGGTGTGTACTATTTTGCGGCCACGCCACAAGAAACAGCCGGTATGGCTCAATCACTCACGGCGGGAGAGGGATGGCAGGTTGCCAACATCCCCCTTGCGGAAAAGCAAGAGCGGATTGTGACGATTGAAGGCCTGCTGGCGGACTATAAGGCGTTGCCGCCCGCTCAACGCGACCACCATGCCGAAGCACGATTGATCCATCGGTTAGGGAACTTCTACTATGGGTTGGGGCAGTGGGCGGAGGCAGGGAGATGTTATCAGCAGAGTGTAACGATCTATCGGGATGTTGGCAATCGAGTAGGTGAGGGAAACGCCCTCTGTGACCTTGGCATTGTCTACAACGCGCAGGGGCGGTTGGCGGATGCGGAGACCTGTTATCAACAGAGTTTGGCGATCTGTCGGGAGTTTGGTGACCGAGTGGGCGAGAGGCGAGCCATCGGATTCCTCGGCAATGTGTACAACGCGCAGGGGCGGTTGGCGGATGCGGAGACCTGTTATCAACAGAGTTTAGCAATCTGTCGGGAGTTTGGTGACCGGGTAGGCGAAAGCATCGCCCTCGTTAACCTCGGCAACGCGTACCAATTTCAGGAGCGGTGGATGGAGGCGGAGACCTGTTATCAAGAGGGTTTGGCGATCTTGCGGGAGGTTGGCGACCGGGTGGGCGAGGGGCGAACTCTCAATAACCTCGGCAACGTGTACACGTCGCAGGGGCGGTGGGCGGAGGCGGAGACCTGTTATCAGCAGAATTTGGCGATCTGTCGGGAGGTTGGTCACCGGGTGGAGGAGGGGGGAACCCTCAAGAACCTGGGGCTGCTGAGAGAAGCACAGAGAGCTGGGGGTGCGTTGGAGTTCGGACGACAGGCGGTTGCGGTGCTTGAAAAGACAGAAGCCAAGGCGGCGTTAGAGGAAGTACGGCAGTGGGTGGCGGAGTTGTAACGTTAGAGGGGGTCTATAAGGAGGTTTCTATGTTTCAGGGTTCGATTGTGGCGTTGGTCACCCCCTTCAAAAAGGGGAAGGTGGACGAGAAGGCGCTGGGCAAGCTGGTTGAGTTTCACATTCGGTCCGGCACGCAGGGGATCGTTCCGTGTGGCACCACCGGCGAATCGGCGACGCTGACTTCAGAGGAGCATCAGCGGGTGATCGAAATCACGGTGTCGGCAGCAGGCGGACGGATTCCGGTTATCGCCGGGACCGGCTCCAACAGCACGGACGAAGCGATTGGCCTCACCCGCCACGCCAAGTCGGCGGGGGCCGACGGCGCGCTCCTCATTTCCCCCTATTACAATAAGCCGACCCAAGAAGGGCTGTTTCAACATTACAAGGCCGTGGCCCGTGCGGTAGACCTGCCGCTGCTGCTCTACAATATTCCCAGCCGCACCGGTGTGAACCTGCTGCCTGCGACCGTCGCGCGATTGGCCGCAATCAACGGCATTGTCGGGATCAAGGAGGGCACGGGATCGCTTCAGCAGGTCAGCGATCTTGTGCAACGCTGTCCCAAGCGGTTTGCGATTTTATCCGGGGACGATTTTACCGCGCTGCCGACGATGGTCGTAGGCGGTGTGGGGGTCATTTCGGTGACGGCCAATATCGTGCCGTCGGAGATGGCGCAGATGATGACGGCCGCCGCAAAAGGGGATTATGTCACGGCCATGCGGTTGCATTATCAGGTCTATGCGCTTCATGATGCCATGTTTCTGGAGACCAATCCGGGGCCGGTCAAGGCTGCGCTGGCCCTGATGGGGAAGTGTGGCGGCGAGGTTCGGCTGCCGCTCTGCGGGCTGTCGGAAGAGAACGCCAACCGGTTAAAAGCGGCCCTTTCGGCCTATGGCTTGATCCCACCGGAGACGAAGACAACGGCGTCGGTGCGCCGTGTGCGCCGTTCAACAATTTGAAAGAAAGGTCTGAGGCAATGCTGAAGTTAGTCGTGTCGGGTGCTGCGGGACGGATGGGACGGGCCATCATCGCGCTACTAGATCAGGAAGATGGAATCACGCTGGGTGCGGCGCTGGAAAAGAAGGGGCATGCAGGTGTCGGCGGGGAGTGGACCACTCAGGTTGGAGATGCCCTGCGGTCGGTATCCCTCTTGGACCAGCCCCGAAAGGCCGTTCAAAAGGGGGATGTGATCGTGGATTTCACGCATCCGAGTTACACCAGCCTGCTGCTTCCGGAAGCCCTGAAAGCGGAGAAACCGATGGTCATCGGCACCACCGGTTTCTCCGAAGAGGAGAAGAAGAAGGTCCGGAAAGTGGCGCAAAAAATTCCCATCGTCTTTTCGCCCAACATGAGCGTCGGCATGAACGTGATGTTCAAGCTGGTGGCCGATGCGGCAGCGGCGTTGGGCGATGCCTATGACGCCGAAATTATGGAGGTGCATCATCACAACAAACAAGACGCCCCCAGCGGCACGGCACTGCGTTTGGGAGAGGCCATTGCCTTCGCGCGTGGGACACGGCTCTCCCGCGTGGGGCGCTTTGTCCGTCAGGGGATGATCGGCGCCCGTTCTGTGGGAGAGATCGGCATTCAAAGCCTGCGGGCGGGGGATGTGGTCGGTCAACATACCGTTCTGTTTGCAGGCCCCGGCGAGCGGATCGAGTTGAGCCACCATGCCCACAGCCGCGATAATTTTGCGCGCGGGGCGCTCCTGGCCGCTGCGTGGGTCGTTCATCAAAAACCGGGCCTCTATACCATGATGGATGTGCTCAACCTCAGATAGGTCGGGCAGACAGACTTTGGGTCGGCGGCTTATTTCCCGCAGCATTTTTTGTATTTCTGGCCGCTGCCGCAGGGGCAGGGGTCGTTTCGGCCTACTTTCGGGGCTTGGTGTTGAGTGGGAGGGGGTGGGCCTGCGCTGCGGTTGATCTGCATCGGAATGACGCGCGTTGGGGCGAGCGTGGGGGCCTGTTTGACCATCTGGACGCGCAGAACGGTGGCGATGGTGTCTGACTTGATCCGGTCGATCATCGCCTCAAACATATCGTAGCCTTCGCGTTTATATTCGGTCAGCGGCTCCTTCTGGCCATAGCCGCGCAGGCCGATCCCTTCCTTGAGTTGATCCATCGACAACAGATGGTCCTTCCAGTGACTGTCGATCATCCGCAAGAAAATCTGTTGCTCCATCTGTCGGAGCACCGGCGCGCCAAATTCCGCCTCTTTATTCTGCCAGATCGTCTGGATGTGCGCTATCAGCGTCTCTTTTAAGAGATCCAGCCCCACAGACGGAAAGCCCAGCGCTTCTTTTGAAAGGTGCAGCGACAATTGATTCGCCAGTAACTCGACGAGGCCATCTGCGTCCCACCCCTCCGAATAGCTCCCTTCCGGACAATAAAGGGCCAAAATGACCTCCACCTGCTCCGCAACAAATCCGCGCAGGTCCTCTTCTACCGTGTCGCTGGATAAGACCTCACGCCTGCGCTCATAGATGACGATGCGCTGTTTGTTCATGACGTCGTCATATTCCAGGAGCTGTTTGCGAATATCGAAGTTGTGCGACTCCACCTTTTTCTGCGCATTTTCGATGGCACGCGTCACGATTCGGTGGATGATCGGTTCCCCCTCCTCCATTCCCATTTTGGCCATCAGCTTGGAAATCCGTTCGGAGCCGAAGATGCGCAGGAGGTCGTCTTCCATGGAGAGATAGAACCGGGAAGAGCCGGGATCGCCCTGGCGACCCGCACGCCCGCGCAACTGATTGTCGATGCGCCGGGACTCATGCCGCTCCGTGCCGATGATGTGTAATCCCCCCAGCGCGATGACCTCTATCTTTTCGGCATCGCACGCCGTGCCGATCCGGGTCCGTGCGGCCTGAAGCGCCACCGCTTCCGCGTCGGGGTGCTGTGCCTGGTATTGCTTAAATAGAAAGTCGGGGTTGCCACCCAGCAGAATGTCGGTGCCGCGTCCGGCCATGTTGGTGGCGATGGTGACGGCCCCTTTACGTCCGGCCTGGGCGATAATCTCCGCCTCTTTTTCGTGATATTTTGCGTTGAGCACCGCATGGGGGACCCCCTTTTGCTTCAACTGCAATGAAAGCTGCTCCGACTTTTCGATGGAGATGGTTCCGACCAGCACCGGCTGTCCCTGCTGATGCAGCGAGATGACCTCTTCGACGATCGCCTCGAACTTCTCTTTGACCGTGCGATAGATGACATCGGCCTCGTCCGTTCGGATCATCTTGCGATTGGGCGGAGCCACCAGGACTTCTAGGCTGTAAATCTTTGAAAACTCCACAGACTCGGTGTCTGCGGTTCCGGTCATGCCCGCCAGTTTTTTGTAGAGCCTGAAATAATTCTGGAAGGTGATGGAGGCCAGGGTCTGATTTTCGTTGGCGATCTTGACCTCTTCTTTGGCTTCCACCGCCTGATGGAGACCGTCGCTCCACCGACGGCCCGGCATCAGGCGTCCGGTGAACTCATCCACGATGAGGACCTCGCCATCCTTGACCATATAATCCACGTCCCGCTTGTAAAGGGTGTGTGCCCTCAGGGCCTGCAGGAGATGGTGTACGAGAGTGATGTTTCCGAGGTCATAGAGGTTTTCGACGCCCAGGAGCGATTCCACTTTTGCATTGCCTTCGTCCGTCAGGGAAACGGTCTTACTCTTCTCCTCGATGGTGTAGTCCGAATCCTGTTTGAGTG
This sequence comes from uncultured Nitrospirota bacterium, assembly GCA_964592995.1. GTDB lineage: Bacteria > Nitrospirota > Nitrospiria > SBBL01 > CAZOFZ01 > CAZOFZ01. The sequence continues at coordinate 19,696 of CAZQIT010000168.1, forward strand.
CGGGGATGATGCGATTCAGCCGATGGTATAAATCGGTGGACTCCTCCGCCGGTCCAGAGATGATGAGCGGTGTTCGGGCCTCGTCGATGAGGATGCTGTCAACCTCGTCCACAATGGCGTAGAACATCTCCCGCTGCACAAACCGGGCCGGATCGAACTTCATGTTGTCGCGCAGATAATCGAACCCAAACTCGTTGTTGGTGCCATAGGTGATGTCAGCGCCGTAAGCGATCTGCCGCTCCCGGTCGGGGAGGTCGTGCTGAATCAGTCCGAAGGAAAGCCCCAGGAAGCGATAGAGTTCCCCCATCCAATGGGAATCGCGGCGGGCAAGGTAGTCATTCACCGTGATGACATGAACCCCCCGTCCCGCCAGGGCGTTTAAATAGACCGGCAGCGTGGCGACCAGCGTCTTTCCCTCGCCCGTCTTCATCTCGGCGATTTTTCCTTCGTGCAGGGCCACGCCGCCCAACAACTGCACGTCAAAATGGCGCATTCCCAGTACCCGCCCGGAGGCCTCCCGCACGACCGCAAAGGCTTCGGGAAGGAGGGCGGCCAGCCGTTCGGCCAATTCAGAGTCAGTTGGAGACCCATCCGAGATCTGTTTTCGGAAAAGGTCGGTTTTTGCGCGCAGAGCCTCATCGGATAGGGCCGACAGCGCCGTCGCGTGGCTGTTGACTTGATCGACATGGGGCCACAAGCGTTTCAGTTCCCGGTCGTTGTGACTCCCAAATATATTTTTCAAAAATGTTCCGAACATGGTCTCTCTCTCCTGCGGATACAGTGCTGCCGCGCGGCAGTGCGCTTCGCACACCTGCCGATATCTGTCGTACTCCCCGCAAGAAGATAGCACAATCTGTGCGGCGGAAACAGGCCCATCCTCCTTGATTTTGGGAGCCGCCTGTCCTAGAGTATCCTGCGATCCCTTCGAAAAGACAGACTATGCCGCAAGCGCACCAGCCCTTTCAACTCCACTCTATATTCTCCCCCAAAGGCGACCAACCCAAAGCGATTCGGATGCTTTCGGAGGGCATCCAGCGTGGCGAAGCCCATCAGGTTTTGCTGGGCGTAACCGGATCGGGGAAGACCTATACAATTGCCAACCTCATTCAGGAGACCCAGAAGGCCACACTGGTGATCGCGCACAATAAAACGCTGGCGGCGCAGCTTTATACAGAGTTTAAGGGCTTCTTTCCGAAAAACGCCGTTGAATACTTCGTCAGTTATTATGACTATTATCAGCCGGAGGCATATCTTCCCCACACTGACACCTACATTGAGAAGGATTCGTCGATCAATGACGCGATTGATCGGATGCGACATGCGGCCACGCAATCGCTGTTTGAGCGAAATGACATCATTATCGTGGCGTCGGTCTCGTGCATCTATGGACTCGGATCGCCGGAGGCCTATCAGGGCATGCGGGTCTACCTGGAAGCGGGACGGGAGATGGCGCGAGACGTCCTGCTGGCAAAGCTGGTGGAAATTCAGTATACGCGGAACGATTACGATTTTGATCGGGGCACTTTTCGGGTTCGCGGCGACGCCGTTGAAATTTTCCAGACCTCATCGGAGTCCTCCTGCGTTCGAGTGGAGTTTTTTGGGGACCAGATTGAGGCCATTTACGAAATGGATGCGCTGCTGGGAACCCGACTGCAACGTCTTCCCAAAATTGCGATCTACCCCGGCAGTCATCATGTGGTCCCGCCTGCCCGAAGGGACAAGGCGTTGTTCGACATTGAGGAGGAGATGCACGAACGGATCCGATTTTTTCGGGATCGGCAGATGCTTCTGGAGGCGCAACGCATCGAACAGCGGACGGTCTTCGATCTGGAGATGATCCGCGAGATCGGCTACTGTCAGGGGATTGAGAATTACTCCCGGCATTTTTCGGGTCGCGCACCGGGGAGTGCGCCGCCGACGCTGATGGACTACTTTCCGCCTGATTATCTTCTGGTGATTGATGAAAGTCATGCGACTGTTCCGCAAATCGGCGGAATGCAGGAAGGGGACCGCGCCCGCAAGGTCAACCTGGTACAGCATGGTTTTCGGCTCCCCTCCGCCTTTGACAATCGCCCCCTGACCTTCCCGGAGTTTGAGCAATTCATGCGCCAAGCCGTCTATGTCTCGGCCACACCGGGGTCTTACGAACTAAAACGAACGGCCAACGCGGTTGTTGAATTGGTCATCCGTCCCACAGGTCTGCTGGACCCGGAAGTCTGCGTCCGTCCCGCCACGGGCCAGATCGACGACTTGCTGGAAGAAATTCGGGGTCGTATCGCCCGTAAAGAACGGACGCTGGTGACCACATTGACCAAGCGGATGGCGGAAGACCTCACCGAATATTATCGGGAGCATGGCATTCAGGTGCGCTATCTTCATTCGGATATCCAGACGCTGGAGCGGATGGAAATTATCCGCGATCTGCGGTTAGGGGTTTTTGATGTCCTCGTGGGGATCAATCTGTTGCGGGAGGGGTTGGACCTGCCAGAAGTCTCTCTGGTGGCGATTTTGGACGCGGACAAGGAGGGGTTCCTCCGTTCCTATCGTTCCCTGATTCAGACCGCTGGCCGCGCCGCGCGTAACCTTTCGGGCCGGGTGATTCTCTATGCCGACACCGTCACCGAATCGATGCGGATGATGATGAACGAGACAAACCGTCGTCGTCGCATTCAGCATCGCCATAATCTGGAAGCGGGGATCACGCCGGAATCCATCCAAAAGGAGATCGTTTCCTTTGGTCCCACACAGGCAAGGGGGGAAGATGCGTCGATCCTGCCCCATGCGCGATTCGGGTCGCATCGCAAGCCGGTTTCAGACCTGTTGGAGTGGTCTGCGGAGGGGGGCGCATCCCTTGCAGGGGCCGCACCCCTCGCAGGGGCCGATTCGAGACAGATTCAAAAGCTGGAAGTCGAGATGCGCAAGGCGGCGAAGAACCTGGAGTTTGAACGGGCAGCCCGGATACGGGATCAAATTAAAGGACTTCAGGAGATGGCCCTTGAAATTAGAGTATAGGGGCGATTCATGAATCTAAAGTGGGTTGCCCCGTAGCCGGCCAGGCGGAGCGTTCCGCTCCCGCGCCTTTTGCCGGGCCGCGATGACAATGCGGGCGCAGGCCTCTGCATCGGAGGCCGCGTTGTGGTGATTTAGCGACAGATTGAGTGCCGCGCAAACATTCGGCAGCTTGGTGGGATAGATATTCCAGGTGCTGCGGGCCAACTGAACCGTACAGACAAACGGGAGCGAAGGGGGCGTAATGCCGGCTGCCTGACAACAGGTTGTCAGCACCCTTTGATCAAACGGGGCGTTGTGCGCCGCCAGAAAATCGGCCCCCTTCAGGATTCCTTCCGTCTGCGGCCACCCTGCGCCAAAAGTGGGCTGATCTTCGACATCGCTCCATGCGATGCCATGCAGATCCGTAAAGACGAACGCACGGCGCGGCGGTTGAATTAAAAAAGAAGTCCGTTCTGTAATCTCATCATTCACCACGCGCACCAAGGCCACCGCGCAGGCGCTGTCTGGCTGATCGTCTGCCGTCTCAAAGTCAATCGCCACAAAACAGACGGGCGTTTTTTGGAACAATGGGAGCAATTGGGACAGGGGGGGCATTGCAGTTCTCCTCGACACCGAAAAATAGTGCCGGAAGATTACCCTTAACAGGGCGCTGATTGCAAAGCAAATCATTGACTTTAATCAGGCTGGTCTATACTCTGGTCTGGATTTATTTTGGACTTTCGCGAAGGAGAATGAGCTTGAAAGCACTGGTTACAGCGGGAGGACGCGGCACACGGCTCCGTCCGATTACGCATACCCATAATAAACATCTGGTTCCCATCGCCAATAAGCCGATGATTCATTACGCCCTGGACGCCATCGTGGCATCTCATATTGGGGAAATCGGGATCATTGTCAATCCGGAAACGCAGGATGAAATGCAGAACGCCCTGGGTGACGGAAGCCGATGGAACGCCCATTTTTCCTATATCGTGCAGGAAACACCCGCCGGTCTGGCGCATGCGGTCAAAATTTCGCAGGATTTTATTGGAAAAGAGCCGTTTGTTTTTTATCTGGGCGACAATGTTATCGTAGGTGGCATCGCCCGATTCGTACAGGCTTTTATGGACAACGGCGCGCATTGTCATCTGGTGCTGTCGAAGGTGCATGACCCGCAGCGCTTTGGTGTCGCAGAAATCCGGGCGGGCCGCATCGTCGGCATCGAAGAGAAGCCAAAACAGCCCAAAAGCCCCTACGCGGTGACCGGTATTTACATCTATGACCACCACATCTTCGATGCCGTCCGGGCCATTCAACCCAGTGCACGGGGCGAGTTGGAAATCAGTGATGCACATCAGTATCTCATTGGTCAGGGCGACACGCTGAGCTATTCCGAAGTCACCGGGTGGTGGAAAGACACCGGACAGCCCGAAGACCTGCTGGAGGCCAACCGGTTTGTACTGGATCAGATGGTGGAAGAGGGAGAGCGCTCCGCCATCGCAGGGAAGGTCGATGCCGAGAGCGAATTGCGGGGCAAGATCGTTATTGAGTCGGGGGCACGCATCATTCAAAGCCAGATTCGGGGGCCGGTTGTCATCGGAAGCGGCACCGTGATTGAACGGAGCTATATTGGCCCCTACACCGCCATTGCGCAGGACTGTTACATTCGGAACACCGAATTGGAATACAGTATCATTCTGGATCGGTGCCGGATTACAGATGTGGACGTGCGTATCGAAAAAAGTCTGCTGGGCAGAGAGGTTGAACTCTCCAGGGGAAGCACGCGGCCCCGAACACAAAAATTCGTTATCGGCGACCAAAGCCGTGTCGAGTTGTAGAAGCCTTCGGAAATGACACCTGAATGAGTCGTGATGGCAACACTTCAGAGGATTCGGAGGAAGATTATCGACAGGGAATACTACCTTTCGTCCCATGCCGAAGAAGAGATGCTTGACGATGACTTGGAACGGGCTGACATAGAAAATGCCATCCTGAAGGGACGTGTCGAGAGGAAACTAACGGAAGATGTGCGCGGTGCCAGGTATCGTATCGAAGGACCCGCACACGATGGGAGGACCCTTCACCTCCTTTGCCGTTTCAGAGAAAGCGCGAACCTCATCATCATTACGGTCTACGCCTTGCCGGAGGAGATATGATTTGCGAATTCTGCGGAGGATTGACGAAAACGAAAAAAGTCAAACGTCAGCATTGGCTGAGAAGTAAACTCTACGTCGTGGAGGATGTTGAGGCTGAAGTATGCAGGGAATGTGGGGAACGATACTTTCACGCCAAAATACTGGACACCCTTGATGCGTATCTGTCTGCGGAACATGCCGTGAAGGCTGAGATGCGTGTCGAGGTGGTTCGCGTCGGGTGATGGTCGACCCCTGGAGATAATATGCAAGGAGGTGATGCGATGCAAGGGAAACGGCTGGGCCTGCTCCTCTCCACGCCGCCTGCGCATCCGAACTTGGGCACCGTCGTCGCCCTCGGACGGGAAGCGCTTCGAGAGGGGCTGGGCGTCTATCTTTATTTGGTGGATGACGGGGTGCAGAATCTTTCCACTCCGGAAATTTCGGCCCTGTCCCGTGAAGGGGCGAAACTGTTCGTCTGTGCCTACGGGGCACAGCGTCATAACGTGCCCGTTAGCGACCAGGCGGTCTTCTGCGGCCTGGTGGTGCTGTCGGACCTGGTCAAGGGGTGCGACCGTTTTCTGGCCTTTAATTAACCTGTAGGACTTCCATGAAAGTGGTTCTGATTGTCCGTAGCAATCCCGAAGAGAGCCATCGTGCCTGCGAAGGGATTCGGGTTGCGTTGGGCCTGGCATCGGGAGAGCATGAGGTCGAGCTGATTTTGGCCGACCAGGCGCCGCTTCTTTTAACCTCCGATTTGCACGATTATGTAGATGGGGAACTGGCCGAAAAATTCCTCATGACGCTCAAAGAGTTTATTCCCTGTTTTTATGTTGACTGCGAAAGTGGCGTCGATCTTTCCGACAGCGACGATGTCATCCATCGCCTGTCACGGGATGAGATCGCAAAGAAAATAGCCACATCCGACCTATTGTGCTGTTTTTAACGAGGGACCATGAAACAGATTCTGCATATTCTAAAACGAAGAGACGATCCCTACCCGCTTTGCGTCATTCGTGAACAGGCGGCGTCTCATCGTGTGACCGTCGTCCTCATACAAGATGCGGTAAATGCGGAACTCTCGGACAGCCTGCATCATTTGGGGGTCTCCGTTCTTGTCCTGTCGGAAGAGACGACACCCATCCCCCCCTCCGGAACTGCCGACACACGCATCGGCTATCGGGAGATGCTTTCATCGATCTTCAGCGCGGACACCGTCGCGATCTGGTAATATCCCGCTGGTCATATCCAAAACGAACAGGAGATCAACTCGCAGTGGAAGGGGCGGCTGTTTTGGATGGGATTTTAGGCGGCGCTTCGGACGGAGTTTTGGACTCGGAGGATTTGGGTGTGTCTGACTTTGCGGGTGCGCCGGGTTTTGCATCTCCCGAAGGGCGATCCGCAGACTGAGCCGACGCATCGGACTTTTCGGACTTTCGGGCATAATCGGTCACGTACCAGCCAGCCCCTTTAAACATCAGTCCAGCCGCAGAGATCAGCTTGCGCATCTTTCCGTTGCAAGTGGAACAGACCTCCAGCACCGGATCGGACAGCCGCTGCATCACTTCAAGCCGGCCCTTACAGCCTTCGCATTCATATTCGTAAATCGGCAACAGAGACCTCCTTTACACAATCAATCCATTACGACAATCGTAAAATCGCAGCTTCCATCTTCTCCAATCCTGCAACCAGTGTTTCCTGGGAAACGGCGTAGGAAAGCCGCAGATAGCCTGGCGCGCCGAACGGTTCACCCGAAACGGTCAGCACACCGGCCTCTTCCAAAAGATAGGCCGCCACATCTGCAGCACTTTGAATCGTCTTTTGGGCAGATCGCTTTCCGATCAGACCCTGAACGTTGGGAAAGAGGTAAAAGCTGCCCGCAGGCGAACGACAACGAACGCCCGACATTTTGTTGAGCCGTTCGACCGAAATGCTGCGCCGCAGCGAGAATTCCGCCACCATTCTGCGCGTGAAGGCCGCGCCCTCCCGCAGCGCCGCCGCCGCTGCCTTCTGGGAAATGGAGGCCGGATTAGAGGTGCTCTGGCTTTGCACCATCTCCATCGCCTCAACAACCCCCTTCGGACCCGCCGCATAGCCGATTCGCCAACCGGTCATGGCATAGGCCTTCGAGACGCCGTTGACCAGAATCGTCTTTTGTTTCAGGGCATCGCCCAAGGCTGCGATGCTGGCATGGGTGTGGCCATCGTAGATGAACTTTTCGTAAATCTCATCCGAAATGATCCAGAGCGGTGCTGAAAGAAGGATCTCCGCCAGCGCAGAGAGCTGTTTTGACGAGTAGGCTGCCCCTGTCGGATTGGAGGGATCGTTGAGGATGACCGCCTTGGTACGTGGGGTGATCGCCGCCCGCAGCGCGCTCGGCGTCATCAGAAATCCATCCTCTTCCCGCGTGGGGAGGATGATGGGCGTCGCATCGTTGAGTCGCACCTGGTCGGGGTAGGACACCCAGTAGGGTGCGGGGATAATCACCTCGTCACCCGCCTCAAACAACACTTGAGCGATGTTGTAGAGGGTATGCTTTGCGCCGCAGGAAACAACGACCTCTTTTCGGTCGTAGGAGAGGCCGTTCTCCGCATTCAACTTATCAATAATGGCATCTTTGAGGTCGTCTGCCCCACCCGGGGAGGTGTATTTTGTATAGTTCTCCCGGATGGCGCGGTGGGCCGCCTCGGATGCCGCTTCGGGAGAGGGGAAGTCCGGTTCACCCAGGCCGAAGTCGATGACGGGCAACCCCCGGGTCTTCATCTCTCTGGCGACGGCGGCCATCGCCAGCGTGGCGGAAGGCCCAATGTGACTGACGCGGCGACTGACACGTAAGGTCATGAATACTTTTCCCGCAGTTTTTGGGCAACCATTTTATGGACAAACGCGGAGACATCTCCACCATAGCCCGCCACCTCTTTAATCAGGCTGGAACTGACATAGGCGTGCGCCGGATTGGGGATCAGGAAGACCGTCTCGACATCAGGATAAAGTGTTCGATTCATCATCGCCATTTGGGATTCAATCTCAAAATCGGCGATGGCGCGCACTCCCCGGACAATGGCGGTTGCCCCAACACGGTGCAGAAAGTGTGCCAGCAGACCCCCAAACGCCTCAACGGCCAGACCCTCTATCCCATCCGTTGCGGCGCGGATCATCGAAAGGCGTTCTTCAATGTTAAAGAGCGGCGTCTTCTTCGGATTGGGCGAAACGGCAATGATGACTTCCGGAAAAAGGCGCCTAGCCCTCCGGATAATGTCAAGATGGCCATCGGTGATGGGGTCGAAGGTGCCCGGAAAAACGGCACGCCGACAAACATCATGTGGGAACGTGTGCATAAAAGGAGAGGAGGGTTTGTCCGTACTTGCGTCGATTGATACAGATGAGACGTCCCACCCTTTCGGGCAGGTGCTTTTTGTGAAAATGCTCAATGATCAAAAATCCACTGGTCGTGATCATATCACCCCGTGCCAGGATAGGCAAGATCGTTTCGATCTCCGGGCTGTCGTAGGGTGGGTCCACAAAAATAAAATCAAAGGCCCGCCCGCGCCTTAAAAAATCAGCGGCAGATCCCCTGAAAAGCCGCACAATCCCTTCAGCGCGGTCTGGATTCCCCTCATTTTTCAGGCCCAGATTTTTTTGGAGATGAGGGATTTGCCGGGCGTTATGCTCGACAAATACCACCGCACCCGCGCCTCGGCTCAACGCCTCAATCCCCACAGCGCCGCTTCCAGCATATAAATCCAGAAAAGAGGCCCCGATAATCGTATCGGCTAGGACATTAAACAGGGCGCCCTTGACCTTGTCGCTGGTGGGACGGATGTCACACCCGGCCACCAGCCTTCGTCCTTTTGTCTTTCCGGCGATAACGCGCATGAACCCCTACCACAAAAAGTGTGGAATAATTCCACACCAGCGTACACAAAAGGATACACTCTCCTCACCTGGAAAACCACCCTCCATCCTGATCAGACACACAACTCAATAATTTAAAAGGATATTATAGATACATTCTAATGTAAAGCAGGATGGCATGGATATTGCTCATATTTAAGGGTAGGATGCTTTGTGAGGAGGGATACGGCCCTGTTTCCAGAGCATCACACAAGGAAAATCAGGATCACACCATAGGGAAGATACACCATGAATAAACATGATGGACAGATACCAATGGTCCATTGCAATCACAAGGAGGCACAGATGTTTACGACACTCGTTTCTCGGTTTCGGCTGACCGCATTGTTTTTGGTTGCGGGTCTCTTTTCTTTCACCCCTGTCGCGTTTGCAGCGCACCCTTGGGATAACTACCACTGGGCTCGCCAGGCCAACCCCTTCACCTTAAAATTGGGGGATAACGTATCGTCCACGTGGGACTCGTATCTTACGACCACGTCGGCCGACTGGAGCACCTCCATCATGTTGGATACGACCGTCGTGGCCGGTGGGACATCGCCGAGGTCTTGTCGGGGGGTGAGTGGACGGGTGGAAGTCTGTAATGCACGCTATGGCAACAACGGCTGGCTGGGT
>CAZQIT010000169.1:0-16227 GCA_964592995.1 uncultured Nitrospirota bacterium
TGCAACGGGCTGGTGGTGACGATCTTGGGCACGCTAGGCAACGACACCCTTGCCGGCACGTCGGGTGCGGATGTGATTGCCGGTCTTGATGGTAATGATGTCATCAACGGACTGAGTGGCAACGATGTTATCTGCGGCGGCCCTGGCGATGACCGGCTCTCTGGCAACGGGGGCAATGACATTCTCCTGGGCGAGGACGGCAATGACAGTCTTTTTGGCGGGAGCGGTAATGACACCCTGGACGGCGGCCTCAACACGGATCGGTGTGACGGCGGCCTCGGTACTGCCGACACCGCAGTGAACTGCGAGACGACCCTGGGTGTGCCCTGACAGCACCTCCCTCTGAATACGATCTCTGTCCCACATCTTTTGCTGGACACAGGGGATTTCTTTATCCCTCCCCTTCAGGGGAGGCGAGGTGGGGATGGGTTTAAAATGCAGGTTTTTGCGCCATCCGTTTCTAGTATAACGATTCCAAAATAACAGGGTCATAACAGCGGCCATTTAGGGTTCGACAAGTAGGGGCGCACGGCCGTGCGCCCCTACAGGATATCACCCTTCATAACCCATCCCCACCTTACCTCCCCTTGAAGGGTAGGGATTAGTGGAAGGTCATTTCTGAAGTCAATCTGCGACGCATACACGCATGTAATGCAGTCAATCTTGCAGGTTTCGGGTCTGACGAAGCGCTTTGGCGGATTGATGGCCGTTGACGAGGTGGCCTTTTCGGTGGACCGGGGCCAGATCGTCAGCCTGATCGGCCCCAATGGCGCTGGAAAAAGCACACTGTTTAATTGCCTCACCGGCGTGACGACCCCCACCTCCGGGACGGTGTGCTTCTGTGGTCAGGACATCTCGCGCCTCCCTTCCCACCGTATTGCACGTCGGGGGATCGCCCGAACCTTCCAAAACATCCGCCTTTTTTCCGAGATGACGGTACTTGAAAATGTCATGGTGGGACGCTATATTCAGAGCGCCCTGCCGATCCTGTCCACTGCAATGGGTGCCATTTTAAAAAATCGGAAATTCGTGGAGCGCGAAACAGCCCTCCGTGAGGATTCTAGGGGGCTGCTGGATTTTGTCGGCTTGGTTGGACGGGACGATCTTCCCGCCCGCCATCTGGCCTATGGAGATCAGCGGCGACTGGAGATTGCCCGCGCGCTGGCGTCGAGACCCACCCTGCTGCTGCTGGATGAGCCTGCGGCGGGTATGAACCCGCACGAGACAGAGGCGCTGATGAGCCTCCTTGACCGGATTCGGGGTCAGGGGGTTACGCTGTTGTTGATCGAACATAATATGAAGATGGTCATGGGTATCTCAGACAAAGTGGTGGTTCTGGATCATGGTGTTAAAGTTGCCGAGGGTGCCGCACGGGAGGTTCAAAACCATCCGCAGGTGATCGAGGCCTATTTGGGGGTAGGGAGCAGCGGTCTGTCATGATGTGTAAATGTTGACGTTGGAGGGTGTCCATGCGGCCTACGGTCCTGTGGCGGTGCTCAAAGACATCTCTCTTTCCGTCAATGCGGGTGAAGTGGTGGCGCTCATCGGCGCCAACGGGGCCGGAAAAACCACCACGCTCATGACCCTCTCCGGTATTCTGCCCTGCCGGAGCGGGCGCATCACCTTTCGCGGGGAGGAGATTCAGACGTGGCCGCCGCATCGCATCGTTGCTTTCGGGATCGGCCATGTGCCCGAAGGACGGCGCATCTTTCCGAGGCTTTCCGTGCTGGAGAACTTGCAGATGGGGGCCTACACGCAGACCGATCCGAAAACGATCAAGGCGGGGATTGCAGAGGCATTTGACCTCTTCCCCGTTTTGGCAAAGCGGCGTGCCCAAATGGGGGGGACGCTCAGTGGCGGGGAGCAGCAGATGCTGGCCATCGGACGGGCGCTCATGTCCTGTCCTCAATTGCTGCTTTTGGACGAACCCTCGCTGGGCCTCTCCCCCCTCATGGTGGAGAAGATTTTTGAAATGATTCGGAAAATTGGCCGACAAGGAAAGACGATTCTTCTGGTGGAGCAGAATGCCCGCGCGGCGCTTAGGCTGGCCGATCGGGGCTATGTGATGGAAACCGGACGGATCATTCTGTCAGACCGCGCCGATCGGTTACTTGAAAACCCCGATGTCCAATCCGCCTATCTGGGAAGCGCATAACGGTCAGCATTACATGGAGCCAATATCCCAATGACGACCCCGATGAATCGAACCGCTCTGTATCAACAACATCTGGCGCTGGGGGCCAAAATCGTCCCTTTTTCGGGCTGGGAGATGCCCCTGTCTTATGCGGGTGTCACCGATGAACACAAGGCCGTCCGCACCCATGTCGGCCTCTTTGACATTAGCCATATGGGGCGGTTTGAGTTGTCGGGCAAGGGGGCCGACGCCTGGCTGGATCGGATCACGCCGGGGCCGCTGCGCAGGCTTGTGCGAGGGGGTGCGCAATACTCGATGCTGCTCAACGAAGCGGGAGGCATTCTGGATGACATCTATATTTACAAACGGGGTGCGGATCGCTATTCCATCATCGTCAACGCCGCCAATCGTGCGAAAGACTTCGCCTGGATGTTGATGCAGCTTCAGGGGGCCGCCACTCCAACATTGGTGGATGTCAGTGCCGATACTGCGCTCTTGGCTGTGCAAGGTCCCCGGTCGTGGGAGGTTGTGGCGCAGACGATTCCTTTCGGAAAGAACGAGATTCCGCTGCGCAACTTTATTGAGACCGAACTCCTCTCGGCGCGGGGCGTAAGGGCACTGGTGGCCCGTACTGGTTATACCGGCGAAAAAGGGTATGAAATCATCCTCCCCGTCAACAGCGCGGAGGCCCTTTGGATGGCGCTGATGGAGGCGGGGAGGGAGATGGGCATCCGGCCGATTGGCCTGGGTGCGCGGGACACCCTGCGTTTGGAGATGGGATATCTTCTTTATGGGCATGACATGAGTCTTGAGACCACCCCCCTTTCTGCCGGTCTGGACGCATTCATAGACTTTGAAAAATCGTTTATCGGGAAGGAGGCCCTGGTTCGACAGCAACAGGCGGGGTTGACCGAGCGGTTAATCGGTTTCGAACTGCCCGGGGGCGGGATTCCCAGGGAAGGCTGCTGCATCTATTCGGAACAAAAGGAGATTGGTCGTGTGACCTCCGGCAATTTTTCGCCCACGCTGAAGAGGGGAATCGGCATGGGCTATGTCAATGCGCGCTACTGTGACGAGGGGGGTGAAATCCTGCTGGATATTCGGGGAAAAGCGGTGGCGGCGATCATCGTGAAGCGGCCTTTTTACAGGAAAAAGAAGTCTCTTTGAAGTCTTGAGTGGGTATCAATTTCAAACTCTCCCTTTTGCAAGTGGGTTCCCTTTCAAACTCTCCCTTTTGCAAGTGGGTTCCCTTTATGTTTCCTCCCCTTAGCAAGGGGAGGTTAGGAGGGGTTATTAAAGAGAAAAGCACTGAAACCTCCCCTACCCCTCCTTGGTAAGGAGGGGATTTGAGTCTGTATGGGCGTTGTTTTCTAATTATGTTTCCTCCCCTTCGAAAGGGGAGGGTAGGAGGGGTTTATCACCGAGGTATTCAATAGAGCCGATCAAAAAATAAAGAGAAAAGCTCTGAGAAACAATATGCCTCCGGCAGAGGTTGTCTTATGGAGCCGGTTGAAGGGTAGGCAATTAGAGCGTTATAAGTTCAGGAGGCAATATAGTATTCTGCATTTTGTGGTGGACTTCTATTGTCCCGAACTGAAGTTAGCTATAGAAGTGGATGGGGATTCTCACTATACGGAAGTTGCCATCTTGTCTGACAGAAAAAGGCAAGAGCAAGTTGAAGACTTGGGCATTCACTTATTGAGGTTTAACAATCGGGATATCTATGAGAATTTAGAGGAAGTCTTGTCAAGAATAGCAGAACAAATAAAACGGATAACCTCCCCTACCCCTCCTTGAATTAAGGAGGGGATTAAAAAAGGGGGGGCCTCCGTGAGTAAGGAGGGGATTGACCCACTTGAAACCACATAGACATAAGGAAGTAATGGAATACATTCCTAAGACAGAAGTGGAAGAGCGCGAGATGCTGGCTGCGATCGGAGTGGCTTCCTTCGATCAGCTCTTGGAGATTCCGGAGGCACTTCGGCGCTACGACCCTCTCAATCTGCCGCCGCCGCTGTCACAGATGGAGCTGAAGCGCGAGATGCTGGAAATCAGTCAGCGTAATTTTGACGCCACGTCAATGCTCTCTTTTTTGGGGGGCGGCAGCTACGATCACTTTATTCCCAGCACGGTCGGCCATATCCTCTCCCGTTCCGAGTTTGCCACTTCCTACACGCCGTATCAGGCTGAAATGAGTCAGGGGCTGCTTCAGACGATTTATGAGTATCAAACGTTGATCTGCCAATTGACCGGCATGGAAGTGGCCAACGCCTCGGTCTATGACGGGGCATCGGCGCTGGCGGAGGGGGCGTTGATGGCGGTGCGCGTTACCCGCCGCAACCAGATTGTGATGGCCCGAAGTGTCCATCCGCATTACCGGGAGGTGGTCCGGACTTATCTCTCTGGTCTGGCCGACATCCGGCTGATGGAGGTTCCCTGGATGGGGGAAGATTCCGAGAACGCGGGCAGGACATCGGTAAACCAGATGGAAGCGGCCATCGGCGACGAGACTGCGGCCGTCCTGATTCAGCACCCCAATTTTTTTGGGCAACTGGAAGAGGTTGATGAGATCGCAAAGCGCGCCCATGCAAAAGGGGCGCTGCTGGTGATGTCGGTTGACCCCATTTCACTGGGCATCCTGAAGACGCCGGGCGAATATGGCGCCGATATTGCGGTGGGTGAGGGACAGTCCATGGGCAACGCGATCAGCTTTGGCGGACCGTATGTCGGCTTCTTTGCGACTCGGCGCGATCTGATTCGGCAGATGCCGGGACGCCTGGTTGGCAGGACAGCGGATGCGCAGGGGAGACCCGGCTTTTGCCTGACCCTTCAGACGCGGGAGCAGCATATTCGGCGGGAGCGCGCCACCTCGAACATTTGCACCAATCAGGCGTTAAATGCCCTGGCCAGCACCCTTTATCTGACGACACTGGGAAGCGCGGGACTTCGGGAAGTGGCGATGCTCTGCTTGGCCCGGTCGCACGCTGCCCATCAGGCCATCACGGCCATTCCCGGATACCGTGCCCCCTTCAACGGGCCGTTCCTCAAGGAATTTGTCATTCATCCCCGGATGCCACTCTCCCGCCTCTTGAAGCGTCTCCTCAAGGTCGGCATCATGGGTGGCGTTGATTTGGGGCAATATGATCGGGCGCTGAAAAATCATCTTCTCATTTGCGTGACCGAGAAGCATCGGCCCACAGACATCGACCGATTGGTTTTGCAGCTTCAATTTCATCAAAATGCGTGAAATCTATCGCGGCCAAATTGTCCAGCTTTTCATCGAGATGGCCCACCTGCCCAATGGCAAGACCGTCGAGATGGAGGTCATTCGACATCCCGGCGCTGCTGCCGTCGTTCCCCTGCTTGAAAATGGCGATGTGATTCTGGTGCATCAATATCGGCATGTGACCGGGGGCTATCTGTACGAAATACCGGCAGGCAAGCTCTCATTGGGAGAAACGCCGGAGGCGTGCGCCTGCCGCGAGGTGGAAGAGGAGATTGGGTATCGGGTGGGGACGCTTCATCCCCTGACCACGATTTATACCGCGCCCGGCTTTTGTGATGAGCAGATTCACATTTATCTGGCGCGCGGATTAACGTGCAGCCGCCAGAATCTGGATGAACATGAGGTGTTGGATGTGGTGGTGATGCCCTTTGACGAGGCGATGAAAAAGATCGCAGAGAGAACGATTCGGGACGCCAAAAGCATCGTCGGCCTTCAAATGGCATACGCCCTTACGTCCAGATTAGGGGCCTACACATGCCCTTGAAAATCACCGTCCAATTATAGTACCATGACACTCCCTTAAAATCTGGAGGAGCATCCTTGAGCGCAGTCGCATTTACGGAATTACTGGAAGCGGGGGTTCATTTCGGCCACAAAACCAACCGGTGGCACCCTAAGATGGAGCGCTATATTTTTGGAGAGCGAAACGGCGTCCATATCATTGACCTGCATAAAACGACACAGAAGCTGTCTGTTGCCTACGATTTTGTCCGGGATTTGGCCATGCAGGGCAAATCCATCCTGTTTATCGGGACGAAGCGTCAGGCGCAGGAGATTGTCGTGGAGCGGGCGCGTGCCTGTGGCGCGTTTTACGTCAGCCATCATTGGTGCGGAGGCATGCTCACCAACTTCTCCACGATTAAAAAAGGGATCGAAAAACTTAAGAAGTTGGACGCGGCACGAGACGATGGGACGCACGATCGGCTTCCGAAAAAAGAAGTCTTCCAGCTTGAGAAAGAGCGGGAACGCCTGGAGCAAAGTCTGGGTGGGATCAAAGAGATGTCCGCCCTCCCCGCTGCGGTATTTATCATCGATATTGTTCGGGAGAAGACCGCCGTTCTGGAAGCCAGACGACTGGGTATCCCCGTTGTGGCCATGGTCGATACCAACTGTGATCCGGACCAAGTTGACTATGCCATTCCGGGCAACGACGATGCCCTTCGGGCCATTCGCCTGATTACCGATCGGATGGCCTCGGCCGTTAAAGAAGGCCGCAGCCTCTACGAAAAAGCACAGTCTGAGCGGCGTGCCCCGTCTCAACCTGCCCCCTCCGCCGCATTGCCCGCTCGGGGTGGGACCAGCGCACCGACGTCGGTCGAGCCTCCGGCACAGCCTTCCGGTATCAAGTGGGACTAAGAGTTAAGAGTAAGCCAGAATACGGCGCTTTGGAGAATTGATGTCGCAGACTGAAACGGTAAAGGCGCTCCGGGAGAGAACCGGCGCGGGGATGATGGATTGCAAGACCGCCCTGGCCCAATCAGCGTGGGATATGGATCGGGCCGTTGATTTTTTGCGGCAAAAAGGCTTGGTGGCCGCAGGGAAAAAGGCGGGACGTGCCACACAGGCGGGCGTCGTGGGGTCCTACATTCATGCCGGAGGGAAGATCGGTGTGCTCATCGAAGTCAACTGTGAGACCGATTTTGTCGGGCGCAATGCGGAATTTCAGGAATTGGTCCGGGACCTGGCCATGCAAATTGCAGGGGCCTCTCCCGTTCCACTTTACGTCCGGCGCGAGGAGGTTTCCGCCGACCTGATTGAAAAAGAGGCGGCCATCTACACGGCGCAGGCCAAAGAGGCCAAAAAGCCGGAAGCCATCCTCCCTAAAATTGTTGCGGGAAAAGTCGACAAATTTCTTCAGGAAATTTGCCTTCTGGAACAGCCATTCATTAAGGACTCGGCAATCACGATCAAAGAGCTGGTGGCCCGAAAGGTTGCCAAGCTGGGCGAGAATATCCAGATTGGTCGATTCACCCGATATCAACTGGGTGAATCGGTTTAACGGCGCAAAAAGTCATCCCTCGCGTATGTCAACGTCAAAATACAAACGAGTCCTCCTGAAAATCAGCGGAGAGGTGCTGGCTGGGGAGCAGCAATACGGCATTGACCCTAAGATGCTGGACACCATCTCCGATGGGATCAGAGAGACGGTGGCCATGGGGGTGGAGATGGCCATCGTGATTGGTGGGGGGAACATTTTCCGGGGCATTGCCGCAAGTGCTGCGGGGATGGAGCGTGCCTCGGCGGACTACATGGGGATGCTGGCCACGGTGCTCAATGCCCTGGCCCTTCAAAACATATTGGAGCAAAAAGGGGTCGTCACCCGAATGCAATCGGCCATCGAAATGAAATCCCTGGCCGAAGTCTACATCCGTCGAAAGGCCATCCGGCACCTGGAGAAGAAGCGCGTTCTCATCCTGGCTGCGGGCACGGGGAATCCCTACTTTTCGACGGATACCGCCGCCGTCCTGCGCGCCATGGAAATCGGCGCTGACCTGATTATGAAGGGAACCAAGGTGGATGGCGTGTTTGACCGCGACCCCGTCAAATATCCCGATGCCGTGAAGTTCCATTCCCTGACTTTCTTTGAGGTGATCGAAAAGAGGTTGGAGATCATGGACTCCACGGCGATGACCCTCTGCATGGACAACGATCTTCTGCTGATGGTTTTCAACATTAAAGATACGGCCAATATCAAACGGGTGCTCCTGGGTGAACATGTGGGAACGCTCGTCACAAAAAGTGGTCTTAAGGCCCCTTCGGTGCTGGAGTAGTCGGATATGTCAGCGGATATTAAGAATCGGATGCAGGAGAAGATGGAGCATACCATCCAAAACCTGTTGACGGGGCTTTCGGGAATTCGGACGGGGCGTGCTTCGCTGATTTTGTTCGACAGTGTTCAGGTGAACTATTACGGAACGCCGACCCCGCTCAAACAGGTGGCCAGCCTTTCCACCCCGGACAGCCGGTCCGTCCTCATTCAACCCTGGGACCTCACCCAAATTCCATCCATCGAAAAGGCCATCCAGTCATCGGGTCTGGGCCTGACGCCGTCAAATGACGGGAAGGTCATCCGAATCGGCATCCCGCCGCTGACGCAGGAGCGCCGAAAAGAGTTTACAAAATGGGTGGGGAAACTGGGGGAAGAGTGCAAAATCGGTATTCGAAATGTCCGGCGCGAGATCAACGACGAGGTCAAATCCCTGCAAAAAACGGGAGAGGTTTCGGAAGATGATGCGCGACGTCTCCATGACGAAGGGCAGAAAGTGACCGACCAGATGATTGCAAAGGTGGACGAGGCGCTCCGCAAGAAAGAAAAAGAGATTTTGGAAGTATAAGTCTCGTCCATAGCCACTCCGACCTCCTTCCGTTCAGAGATTCCGTTGCGTTCTGCCAGCAGAATCGAGATTGATTTGGCCGCCTTGGGTCATAACCTCCGCCAGGTCGGCCTCCGGACTCGCCCCAAAAACATCCTGGCCGTCGTTAAGGCGGACGCCTACGGGCATGGCGCGGTGCAGGTGGCCCGTGCGCTGGCCTGTCCGTCTTCATCTGCCAAAGGCCCCACCCCCACCGTGGCCATGCTGGGGGTGGCCGATCTGGATGAGGCCATCGCGCTTCGGGCTGCAGGTATCACCCTCCCCATCCTGTTGATGACCGGCTGTCCGGTCGATCAAATCCCCGAAGTGGTTCACCATCGTATTACCCCCGTGCTTTTTGACGCGCAATCGCTGACGGCGCTGGGGGACTATCTTGCGGCCCGACAGCAGACGATGGCTGTCCATATCAAGGTGGATACGGGGATGGGGCGGCTGGGAGTCTCCGTGGCCGACGCACCTGATTTGGTCCGGAAGGCGGGTGCGCAACCGGGTATTCGGGTGGAAGGGATTCTGACCCATTTCGCAGACGCCGATCTTCCGGATACCTCCTTTGCCAGGCAACAGATTGCCATTTTTGAGAATCTTTTGTCTCTGCTGGCGCGGGAAGGCATCCTGATCCCCTATTGCTACCTTGCCAATAGTGCTGCTATCCTGCGCCAAGATGTGCTGGGTGCGCTGGACGCGGTACACTTCAATATGGTGCGGCCCGGACTGATGCTCTATGGGTATGCGCCCGCAGCGGGGATCGCGTCGCTGCCCCTCCGTCCGGTCATGCGGGTGCAAACCCGTGTTCTGGCGATTAAAAACCTTCCGGCGGGTGTCCCCATCAGTTATGGACGAACGTATACGACTGCGCGGGACTGCCGCATTGCCGTGACCGCCATTGGTTATGCCGACGGGTATCCACGCGCCTTGTCCAATAAAGGAATGATGCTGGCCGGGGGACGGCGTGTGCCGGTGGTGGGTCGAGTCTGCATGGACATGACGATGATTGATGTCACCGAGGTTCCGTCCCTTCGGGTGGGAGAGTGGGTGACGGTCATCGGATCGGAAGGAGACGCATCCATCGGAGCGGACGAACTGGCCCACCTGTGCGAAACCATCCCCTATGACATCCTCTGCGGAATCGGCAGCCGCATTCCGAGGCATTATTTTACCTCATCTCCTTAAGCCGGCAGGGCCGAATCCTGCCGGACCCTGACAAGATACCGCATGCGCTGGATTCAAGGTATCGGAGCCTGGGGCGTCCGATTTTTGACGGAAATGGGGGCCATCGGGCTGTTTTTTGCGCAGGCCTGCTCCGGCGTCTTCCGGCGTCCGTTCAACCTGCGCGGGATTGTACGTCAAATGGACGCCCTAGGGGTCGGTTCCATCCCGGTGGTGCTGATTACGGCCAGTTTCACCGGCATGGTGCTGGCGCTCCAAAGCCACACGGGCTTCAAACGCTTCAACGCCGAAGGACTCGTCGGCACGGTGGTGGCCCTCTCCATGACACGGGAATTGGGGCCGGTACTGACGGGCCTGATTGTGGCTGGACGGGCGGGGGCCGCCATGGCCGCCGAGCTGGGCACCATGAAGGTGACCGAGCAGGTGGACGCCTTGGCCACATTGGGCGTTCATCCGGTGAAATATCTCGTCACGCCACGTCTGCTGGCCGGATTGTTCATGCTGCCCGTCCTGGTGGTACTGGCCGATCTGGTTGGCATTGCGGGCGGTTATTTCCTGTCGGTTCAACTTTTGGACGCCAATCCAGAAGTCTATCTCCGCAGGACAAAACAATACCTAGAGGTGGCCGATATTTTCGGAGGCATCCTGAAGGCGGCCGTCTTCGGAACGATCATTGCCACCGTCAGTTGTTACAAGGGTTTTCAGGCCGACGGCGGTGCGGAGGGGGTCGGAAAAGCCACCACCGGTGCCGTGGTGCTATCGGAAATGTTGATCCTCATCTCCGATTACTTTCTGACGGCGCTGCTGTTTTAGACCCTCGTGCAGTGGTGCGCTCTTGCTTTGGATTAGGGGCTTTTGTATGATGAATTCCGGCGGCTTTTGGCCTACATAAAGAAAGTGAGTATCCGAGGGTGAAGCCCCTGCGCGTGCTGTTTGTTGAGGACTGTGAGGACGACGCCGGATTGATCTCTCTGGCCTTGCGTCGAGACGGTTGCGAACTGACGGCGGTGCTGCGCGTCGAGACTGCCGAGGAGATGAAAAAAGCGCTGGATCAGGACCGATGGGATGTCGTTCTCTCCGATTATTCCATGCCCCGCTTCAGCGGTCTCAACGCACTGTCCGTCTTGAAAGCGTCGGGGCAGGACATCCCCTTTATTCTGGTGTCGGGGAGAGTCGGCGAGGAGGCCGCCGTGGCCGCTATGCGAGCGGGCGCACATGACTATGTCATGAAAGGCAATTTGGCGCGCCTGGCACAGGTCATCCAACGGGAATTGTCGGATGCAGACACACGACGGGAGCGCGGCGCTTTAGAGGAAACGCTGGAACACAGGGAGTGTCAACATCGCTTGATTCTTGACACCGTGGGCGACGGCATTCTGATGCTCAACCTCAAGGGGATGGTCGTCTATGTCAATCCCACGGCGCTCACCCTGCTGGGCTGTGAGACAGACGATTGCATCGGAAAACCCATCGAACAGTTCATTGGCCCATACGAGAATGGCGCTGCTTCTCCTTCAGCGTGGCCCAGCCCCATTCGGAAGACCCTCTCTGATGGAATCGTCCACTCTGCCGTATATGAACGATTTCAGCACAAAGAGGGCACGGTCTTTTCCGTCTCCTATGTCAGCACCCCGATTCGTGAACGCAACGAAGTGGTCGGTGCAATCCTCGTCTTTAAAGACCTAGCGGACGCCACCCTGCAAAGAGCGTTTATGGCGACGCTGGAATATCACGCCATGCATGACCCGCTCACCCATCTTCCCAACCGCACCTTGTTTTATGACCGTTTAAAACAGGCCCTGCTGGGTGCACAGCGTGAAGAGAAACGGCTGGCCCTGATTATGCTTGATTTGGATGACTTCAAGAAAGTCAACGATACCTTGGGACACGCCGTCGGCGATCGGCTGTTGCAAGAGGTGGGACTTCGCCTGCGTGGCGCGGTGCGGGGTCTGGATACGGCCGCCCGACTGGGGGGAGACGAGTTCGGGATCCTGCTGAAAACGGACGGGGAGGTGCAAAGCATCGCCATCATCGCCTCCAAAATCCAGGGGGCAGTGCGGATGCCCTATACGATACAGGGACACACGCTCGACATGGATGCCAGTCTGGGCGTCGCCCTCTTCCCCGATCATGGAAACAGTGCCGATTTGCTCCTGGAACGCGCCGATATTGCGATGTTTTCGGCCAAGCGAAAAAAGAGCGGATATGCGCTCTATACCTCCGAACAGGACAAACAAAGCTCCGGGCGCGTCGCCCGGATTGGAGAGCTGCGGGCCGCCATCAACGCGCACCATCTGCGCCTCCACTACCAACCCAAGGTCAGCCTGAAAACGGGACATACCGTCGGCGCGGAAGCACTGGTGCGCTGGAAACATCCAGGCCAGGGTCTCATGCTCCCCGATCAGTTTGTCCCACTTGCAGAGCAGACGGAACTGATTCTGGCGCTGACGCAGTGGGTCGTGGACGCGACAATGACCCAATGTCACAACTGGCGTCAGGCCGACATAAAGCTTCCCATCGGGGTCAACCTTTCGGGACGGGACTTGCAGGAGGCGGGTCTGTCGCACCGTATTGCCGAGCACCTCCGTGCGCACCAGCTTCCACCCGAATGCTTGGAGATGGAGATTGTAGAGAGCACTGTCATGTTTGACGGCGGCCATTTCATGTCCAATCTGTGGCATCTGAAACAGATGGGCATCAAATTGTCCATTGATGACTTCGGCACCGGTTATTCGTCCCTCAGCTATCTTAAAAAACTCCCTGTGGACGAGATTAAGATCGATCGGTCTTTTGTTAGCAATATGATTCTGGACAAGGACAATGCGGCCATCGTCAGTTCCACCATTGACTTGGCCCACAATCTGGGCTTGTCTGTGGTGGCGGAAGGGGTCGAAAACAAGGCCACCTGGGACCGATTGTGCGATCTGGGCTGCGATATGGCGCAAGGCTACTATATTCACCGACCCTCCGCCGCAGACGAGATCACCGCCTGGCTGACGGAATCCCCAATGGGTTTAGGGGTTTAGGGCGATAAATAATGAAGTCGACGAAACAAAGGCCCCCGCCGGATCGGCGCAGTCTTCAGCGGTTTTGCGGTGCTATGACGGAATCGGTCCAACACATTATATCTGTTCTGGGCGAGGAAACAGCGGCGGCGCTGCTCGCGCACAAGTCCAACGGCATTCCAAAAGCGTTGCTTTGTCTGCCGGGTGGCGATTTTGTCGACCGGGTCTACGCCCTGAGCGATCGCTCCCCGCGTGTTTTGGGCAGCCTTCAGCGACTCTTTCAGCACGGACGACTGGGGGGTACGGGCTATCTTTCCATCCTGCCCGTAGATCAGGGCATTGAGCACAGCGCGGGCGCATCGTTTGCGCCAAACCCGATCTACTTCGACCCGGAAGCCATTGTCACCCTGGCCATCGAAGGGGGCTGCAACGCCGTTGCCTCCAGCTTTGGTGTCTTGGGCACCGTTGCTCGCAAATATGCCCACAAAATCCCCTTCATCGTCAAAATCAACCATAACGAGTTCTTAAGCTATCCCAACCGCTACAATCAGATCCCCTTCGGAACCGTGAAGCAGGCGTATGACATGGGGGGGGTGGCGGTGGGGGCAACGATCTATTTCGGTTCCCCTGAATCCGATCGGCAGATTGTGGAAGTGGCGCAGGCGTTCGAAGCGGCACATGACTTGGGGATGGCCACCGTGCTCTGGTGTTATGCGCGAAATCCGGCGTTTCAAACGCCTGAAGCGGATTACCATCTGGCTGCCGATATCACCGGCCAAGCCAATCACCTGGGCGTCACCCTCCGCGCCGACATTATTAAGCAAAAGTTTCCCGAAAATAACGGCGGCTTTGCGGCCTTAAAGTTCGGAAAAATACATCCCCTCATGTACACCCGGTTAGTGGGTGACCCTCCAGAGGGCCAGACGGCCCCCCTCCCACATCCGATTGACCTCTGTCGCTACCAGGTGGCCAACTGCTACATGGGGCGCTCCGGCCTGGTGACCTCCGGCGGGGCGGTGGGCAAGAGTGACCTGCGCGACGCCATCTATACCGCCGTGGTCAACAAGCGCGCGGGGGGGACAGGGGTTATCATGGGCCGCAAGGCCTTCCAAAAAGAGATGCGGGACGGGGTGGCGTTGATTCAGGCCGTGCAAGACATCTACCATTGCCCCGACGTTACCGTCGCTTAATGGGCTCCCGTCCATCCGCCACACCCACATCGGGCGTGGTTCTTGATCCATCCCCCTTCGAAGCATGCAAACGCTACCGCCCACAGCCGGATTCCAAACGATGAGTCAACTGGCCGACACGATTCGGGGCATTCTGCAGATCGCGGAGGGCCGCGTGACGGTCATTGTCCCTTCTCAGGTCCCCGGCGTGTTGATGGACCGATTGACACAAACGGCCCTCCTTCACCCACGGCACGAGATGCGGGCCATGTCCCGGTGGATTATCAAACGGGTCACGCCGCAATGTGATTTGATCCCACCCGAGATGCCCACATCTTATGCGCCCTCCTTCTCCCTGCGCGAAGAAATGGCCTTCGCGCAGGGAGAAGGAGGGCCGACGGGGGTGGGTGCTAATACCGGCGTTCGGCGAGCGGGACATGGGTGATCGTGACCGGTCGGTAGGAGAGGCGGGGGCCGGATTCGCGCTGATGGGCGAGCGTGTGCTTGAGCCAATGGACGTCATCCCGCGCGGGAAAATCAGGGCGGGCATGTGCCCCGCGCGACTCTTCCCTTGCCACCGCAGACGCGGCAATCACCTCCGCCAAATCCATCATCGACTCCAACTGAAGCGCGTCAATCAGCTCCGCGTTAAACACCTTCCCTCGATCCTGAAGACAGACGGTGGCCAGGCGCGGGCGAATGGCTGAAAGTTTCGCAAGCCCCGCTTCCATCGGATCGCGCGTGCGTAGAATCCCGAAATGTTCCGCCATTGTTTTTCCGATTTCCTGTCGAATCGGGCCGATCCGCTCTCCTGTGTTGCGCAACCGTAAATCTGCGATGCGCGCCGCTTCCCGCCGAAAGGTTGTATTCGAAGCGGGCGTCAGCGCCGTCTGTGCAGCATACTGCGCGGCCCGCTCCCCCGTCCGGCGTCCGTAGACAATCGTCTCCATCAGCGCATTTCCGCCCAGGCGATTGGCGCCATGCACCGAGACGCAGGCGCACTCTCCGGCGGCATATAACCCCGGCAGAGGCGTTTCGCCGTGGACATTCGTCAGAATGCCTCCCATCGAATAATGCACGCCGGGGGTGACCGGAATCGGTGCCTCCACCGGGTCCACCCCCGCATAGGTGCGGGAGAGTTCAAAGATTTGCGGCAGCCGTTCCATGATTTTCTCTCTTCCCAGGTGCCGGATGTCCAGCATCACGCAGCCGTCTACGCCGCGCCCTTCCATAATCTCCTGATAGGCCGCGCGGGAGACCACATCCCGGCTGGCCAGGTCCAACATTTTGGGCGCATATTTTTGCATGAAGCGCTCCCCGCGCGCATTGAACAAAAAGCCCCCTTCACCGCGCGCCCCTTCGGTAATTAAAATGCCGGTCTCTTTGAGCGTGGTGGGATGGAACTGCACAAACTCCATATCCTGAAGCGGCAGGCCGGCGCGATAGGCCAGGGCCATGCCATCTCCGGTGTTGATGAGGCCGTTGGTGGAAACATGATAAACCCGTCCCAACCCACCCGTGGCCAGAATAACCGCTTTGGCCGCAATGGGCGCCAGTTCGCCCGTCAAAAGATTGAGGGCGATCACGCCACAGCAGACCCCCTCCTCGACGATCAGCGCCGTGACGTACCACTCTTCGTAAACGTGGGCCGCGCGTCGGATGAGTTGTTCATACAGCAAGTGAACCAGGGCGTGACCGGTGCGGTCGGCCACGTAGCAGGTACGGGGGAAGCCCAGGCCCCCAAAGTTGCGCTGTGCCACGTTTCCCTCGGCATCCCGTGAAAAGAGTGCGCCCATCCGTTCGAGCGCGATGATGTCGTCGGGCGCCTCGCGGCAGAGAATTTCGATGGCATCCTGATCGCCCAGCCAGTCGCTCCCCTTGACCGTGTCATACATGTGGGACTGCCAGGAGTCGCCCGTCCGAATGGCCGCATTGATTCCTCCCTCCGCCGCAACCGAATGGCTGCGGACGGGATGGACCTTGGAAATGACGCCGACAGAGAGGTGGGACGGCACGGCCACTGCGGCCCGCATACCGGCCAGGCCCGCGCCCACAATCAGGACATCATGAACCGAGAGGGCATCCTTCACGG
>CAZQIT010000170.1:0-9020 GCA_964592995.1 uncultured Nitrospirota bacterium
CACTGCTAGTCTGTGCGGTCCTGTTGATCGCAGGTCCAATCCCGTCTGTGCTTGCAGACATGAGCAGCTATTGCTCCGTTCCCCCGAATGTCAGCACCGGCATCCCGCCCAATGTGCTGATCATTCTGGATAATTCCAACAGCATGAATGGGGGGGCTTACACGGATTCCTATAGTCCCGCTCTGTTCCCCCAGGGATATTACGGCTATTTCGACCCCGCCCAATATTATCAATACACGACAAACAACAGATGGGAGGTGACCACCGCCCCGATCACCAATGGCACCGTCACGAATCCGATCGCGCAGGGGGGACTCCTCAACTGGGCCACAATGCGTCGTATTGATATTGCGAAGAAAGTCTTGACGGGGGGAAAGGCCAATCCCCGGTCGCCGCAAGGGAATGTGACGGTTAAACTCTTGGGTGAAAATAGCCCCACAGGCCCCGGAAGCACTACCACCGGCAATTTCGACGTCAGCAACACCCATGACAACACCGGCGATTCCACGCTGATCTATCCCTTTACCGGGAATTACACGTACGCAATGGCTGGCAATAAACTGAGCCTTTCACCGGTATCCACCTCCACCACCGCTCCCTACACGGCTTATCCGACGAGCAACCTCAGCGTGTCTGCGGCATGGACCGTCACCGGTGTGACCAACGCATGGGAGGCCGTGGATGAAATACTCGCAGATGAAGACACCACATCCATCCAAAACACAAGCACAACCGCCGACCGCGCGCTCTTTGCGAGCACGGGCCTCAATCCCTGTCCGACGGGCAGCACGCTGCCCGTCTGCAGCCAGACGATCCAGAGCATTACCGTGAAAGCCAACGCAAAAAGGACGGGCAGAGCAGTCAGCCTCCAAGGCACACTGCAGATCAGCGGGGTAAACAAGGACTCCTCTAGCGAACCATTGAGCACAACGTATACAGTCGAAAACCTTTCATTTCTGACAAACCCTGTAACCGGGGCGGCGTGGACATGGAACGATCTGAACACGCTGAATGGTTTCGGTGTGGTCAAGACGTCATCGTCGTCCAGAACCGTTTGGGTGACACAGGTGTATCTTGAAATTGCCACCGTCCCCCCCCCCAGTGGAGGGCCTTATGATGTTATTGTGGATCAGGGGGTGGTCCCTGTAACCGGCATCCTGGACGCATTAGGCGACAGTGTCCGCTTTGGCCTAGCTTATTACAATATAGAGAAGAAGGACCACATCAAAGCAGTGGACGGTGCGAATGTTGCGAAGGGCATCGATTTTGGTGCAGCAACCGATATGGTGACGTCGATTAACAATCTCTCCCCAGATACATGGGTAACGCCGTTGGCCGAGTCGGTTTATGAAATGATCCGGCATTTTAGACAAGAGGCTCCCTACTATCCCAACTCTCCAGATGACTTTAAAGTGAGTCAGAAGGACGACCCCTATTACTTTCAATATACGAAAAAAGCGGGTTCGAGCCTGCCCGACCAATATGTTCCTTGTGCCAAGTCGTTTATTTTGCTGATGACCGATGGGGAATCGACCTATGATCAAAACATCCCCACCGAATTACAGGATTATGACGGAGATGGAAAGGATGTCCCCCCACCAACAACAAGCCCTTTCGGCTCGGACTTTCTGGACGATGTGGCCTTATGGGGTCGGACGACAGATCACCGAGATATCTTAGAGGGGACGCAGGACCTGGTGGGCGTCCAGAATGTCTTTTTATATAACGTCTTTATGTTTGGAAGTGGCGCGCAACTCCTGAAAGACGCCTCCATTAACGGAGGTTTTAACGATTTAAACAATGATGGAATGCACGGTCCAGACTTGGCGGAATCCCGACGGGAGACCGATGGGGATGGCGTACTCACGACGGCTGACTTCCCCCTCACCTACTTTGAGGGTCAGGATGGCTACCAACTGGAAGCATCCGTTACGAATGCCCTCGTCAGCATTCTCAATCAGGCGGCCTCCGGAACCGCCGTCTCGGTCCTCACCACCGCCTCACGGGATGTCGGCTCGTTGCTTCAGGCCTATTTTCTCCCGACGGTACAGGACGGCTTGCGGCAGGTAAAATGGGTGGGTTATCTGCAAAACCTTTGGGTGGATAAGGCGCAGAACCTGCGGGAAGATACGGTGGTCGATAAACAACTGGAGTTAGATAAAGACCATGTCATGAAGCTCTTCTTTGACAAGGATGCGGGCGAAGCCAGGGTCAGCCTCTTTACGACCGATTCGGAGGGACAGGGAGGAGACTTGTCCTCCTGTACGGCAACAACAACCAAGCCCTTTGACGAAATCACCCCCATCTTCGAAGCCGGAAAACGGTTGGCATCGCGCCCGCCCTCTGAGCGAAAGATATTTACCTCCGATATAGTACGCCATGGTGCCAGCCAGCTTACAACCGGTTGCACATCACTCAATTGTTTTACAACAACTGAGATCGGACCCACCAGCACCCTCGGAGTCGCCCTGAATGCGGACCCGGTGCCGTCCGCCTATACCCAAGAAAACATTATCCGTTATGTGCGAGGCGAGTGCATGGAAACCAGTGCGACCGGAGATGCCTCATGTGGTCCGACGGCCGACACCCGTTTTCGGGATCGGCGGCTTCCCGTAGAGAATGACCTGAAGGTTTGGAAACTGGGCGATATCATCAACGCCACACCCAAGACCCTTGCCAGTGTTCCGGTCAACACCTACCATACCGATTACGGAGATCGAACCTACTATGACTATGCCACCAGTGACACCTATCAGGAGCGTTCGGCTATGACATTTGCCGGCGCCAATGACGGGATGCTTCATGCTTTTCGGTTGGGGCACCTCCAGACAGATTTCAGCACAGAAACCAGCTTCTCGACAACGATTAAAGCGCTTTACAAAAACTTCTTTGGCAGCGCCATTACGGAACAGGATCGCGTGGGGGAAGAGGCATGGAGCTATATTCCCTACAATGCCTTCCCCTATCTTCGATATCTGGCCGATCCGAACTATTGCCACATTTATTTCAATGATCTACCCGTCAAACTGTTTGATGCCAGTATCGGGAATTCTTCCAGTGGCGATATTTCATCCGCTCCAAAATCCGGCATAACCGCCTGGAGAACGATCCTGATTGGGGGAATGCGCTTTGGGGGTTCCTGCGATGGAGGGACTGCGCCAGCACCCCCGATCCCTGGCGGCCCCGGATTCTCATCTTACTATGCGATTGATGTGACGGATGCGGAAAACCCCATTCCGCTCTGGGAGTTTTCCGATCCGGATATGGGCTACGCCACCACCTCTCCCGCCATCCTCCGCACAGGCAGTCCCGACAACAATGGCAACTGGTACATCGTCGTCGGGAGTGGTTCAACGCAGCTCCCCAAAACACTGACCGATATCGCCAGAGACAGGGCCAGTTTCGTTTATCTTCTGGACTTAAAAACCGGTGCGCTGGTTCAAAAAGTCGAGTTACCCGTCAATGCCGTCGTGGGAGACCTCATCGCGATTGATGCCGACAAGGATTATTACACCGAAAAAGTGTACTTTGGGACAGCGTATCAAACCGGTTCAGACTGGGATGGAACATTCTTCAGTCTGAGCATCCCCAATACACCGCTGAATACCCCCGCCCCCCTGACGCTGACGGCCCTCTTTGAGGGCCAGGGTGACGAGCATTACCCCTTTATGGCTTCGCCGGATGCCGCCGTTGACGTCAACCACAACCTATGGGTCTATGCAGGCTCCGGGAAATATTACAGTGACCTGGATGAAACGACAACGGGAGATCAGATCATATTGGGGATCATCGACAGCAACAAGACCTTCACAACGTCTGACCTTACCGACCAGACATTAGTCACGACAACAGGCACCATTGCCGCCACAGACACAGCATGTCTATACGATGCCACCCAAAACATCTTCCGATCAACGAAGATTGTCACGGAAATTACGCCCACAGGAGTCACGCCCGTGCTCACCAAACCCGATGGATGGTATCTGACCCTCACGGGGGGAGAACGTGTCATTACAAAGCCCGCTGCAGTGGGCGGACTCCTGGACATCCTGACCTATACCCCCAGTCTGAATGTCTGTGACTATTCCGGCCACACTTCGATCTATGCCGTCAACGCAACGACCGGGGCAGCGCCTGCCAGTGTCGCACTGCTCGCGCCCGATGTGATTACCGATTCTTCCGGGAATGTCGTGACCGACCTCTCAACTGCGGGTATCGTAACAGTCCAGAAAGGATATGTGTTGGGTCAGGGCGCGCCGCCAACCGGTGAGGGCATTATTGTGAGTTTGCCCGCAGAAGGAGAAACCACGCTGATCAAAAATGTTCAGTTGGGAACGGTGGCCATTGCACAACCGAAGAATCAGTCGCTTAGCACCATTGCTTCGCAAATCCAGCATTGGCTCAAAAAATAACCCTGCGGGTGCCGGAGACCGGAATCGAACCGGCACGCCCCTTGCGAAGCGAGGGATTTTAAGTCCCTTGCGTCTACCTATTTCGCCACTCCGGCAATATAAAAAAATGACTCCTGTGGTTGTTCCGCTATTCCAATCCCACCACGACCTCCCCTTACCCCTCCTTGTAAAAGGAGGGGATTCCTCCCCTTTTCAAGGGGAGGTTAGGTGGAGTATAAAGTATCGCAAACTTTTGCAACTAAACACTGGATTGAGCCGCTCAGGGTTGCCGAGACGGTGCGCCAACCGATGTCCATGTCCCCTTCAGCGCCACAAGCTGGTTTCCCGCTTCATCCAGAATGGCCGCGTCATTTTTGAGGTGCGCAAGGTGCAGACGCCAGATCATATGGTTATAAAGCCCCCGCAGACGCTGTGCGACAAGGCCCCCCGTTTCCATATTCAGGTTTTCGCTCAATGCCGCCAGAATGGAGGTGGCCTTTGAAATCGCCGTCCCGCGCTCAAGAATGCGACGATGCGCCATATGGCCTTTTGCCTCCACAACGGCCGTCAGGGCACCCTCAAGCAACATCACCACCAACTCCGGCGGCGTGGCCGACGCCACGCGCGCCTTGATGTCAACCTGCCTGTAGACATTCAACGGATGATACATAGACAACAAAACCTGACGAGGCGGACGGAAAACAGCCGCCAGCATACCCGAAAGCCCTCGCGGGCGCAACGCAACGACCCACCGAACCTTCCAATCATCTCAACGAAAATGGCGATCCGTCGAGCAGGCCGTTCGCCAACATGGATTCTACCGTGCGGCGCGTTGAATACACCCCTCCATCTGCGTGATCATATCGGGACGCTCAAGCAGGCTGGCAAACTGGCCGACCCGATCTCTAACTTTTCCGATATTGATCCGTCCGACATGGCGCAGCAGGAGTTCTTCCACATCCCGCAGATCTTGTGGACGGGAGGCGACCATCTTGTAAATCAGCAGATCCTCCAGACGCGGAACGGCAATCGGAACGCCCGCAAAATCGACAAACTGGCGGTGGGTGACGGCCTCTTCTTCAAACTGCAGCGTGGCCAGGCTGATGTCGACGTCAATGTGCGAGGCCGAATGCCGCATCAACAGCACATGGTTGGCGCGGGCAAAACCTACGGCATCGTTGATCCGAGGGGCCAGACCCGCCGCTTGAAGCCGTGCAAAGAGGGGGTCAATCTCGCCCAGACTCCTGACGAGGATCGCCACGTCGATGTCGGTTGTGGCGCGCGGGTATCCAAGTGCGATGACCGCCATGCCGCCAATCACCATGCCCGGATGATCGGTGCGGATCACCGCCATGAGGTCCCGAAGCGCCGACGTGAACCCGCTCCCCCTTACTGCGTCATCACCGCTTTGAGTTTCTTCCATGCCCGGCGTGCCTGCTCTACTTCCTCTTGCCACTGCGGCCCCTTTTCGCTCACAGAAGACCGGCAGACCTCCATCAGTTCCAGCGAGAGCGCAATGCAACGTGCGCCATCCGCACCCTCGTTTCGGACGACCTCTCTCGCAGCCCGTTCCGCCACCTCAAAACCCAATTTCCACTGAATCACGTCCGCTTTCCGCATCGCCAACACCTCGTTCAGTCTCCTCGGAATTGTACCGCCGTCAATTATTCAAACAGCCAGGAGAGAGATGGATCATCCGGGGTCCACCTTCGCCTCTGCGACGGATAAAACACGGTCGGCCATTTCCAGACAACGTCGGGAGATCAACGCATCCGGATCGAAATCCGGCAGGGCCGATCCCAGTGGATATTTGGAGGGGAGGTAGATCGAGTCCAGCAGCTCACAATCCTCTATATCCAAGCCCACATCAATACCCACGCGCGTCAGGTCAGCCCGCAGATCACGAATGCTGTGTGTTCTTCTTGGGACAAGTCCCGCCATCTGCCGCAGGGCTTTGAGGGCCTTCTCCACCGCTTGCTGCGCGTTGTGCAGGCATGGGTTAAAAAACCCGGCATCAAACGCCAGATCGGCCATCGCCCGATTCTCTCGCGCATAGTGCAGCCATTTTTGAGCCTCATCGTTCATAGAGAACCTCTCCGGCGGCAATCTCAGGCGAAAGGGCGCAGGAGGCCCCGGAAGCCCGTAATGGGATGATGTCCAGGGGAATCCGGTCGGCAATCTCCCGTGTCAGGCGGCGATACTTCATCGCCAGCGGCAGATAGGCTTCCGCGCTGTCCTGAAATACGGCCACATCCAAATCATGCGGCGCTGCACTGTTTAGGAAAGAGCCAAACAGGACCACCTTGAGCACCTCTCGTTCCGACTTCAGGCACGCGACCAGCGCCCGCTTCATCTCCTGCTTTTCTGTCTCTGTCCAGGTCATCTACCCCCCCCTCATTCGCGCTATCAATCATCCAAAATAAATTCAAACATCCAAAATGAGACGAGGGTGAAGATGAGGTCGAAGACGGCCAGCATCTCGATCCAGCGGCGATAGAACGAAAACGGCGAGCCGTCGAGCAGGCCGCGCGTGGCCTCAATGGCGCCGATGAAGACCGGCACCGACAGCGGCAGCAGCAGCAGCGGAAACATCACCTCCCGCGCGCGCACCTGCACCGTGAGGGCCGAGAAGAGTGTGCCAAGCGCGGCCAGACCCACCGTGCCCAGCCCCAAAATGAGCAAAAAGAGAACCGGACGGGCGGGGATTTCCAAATTCAAAAAGAGTACCAGCAGCGGCACCAGCGCAATCTCCACCAGAAAGAGAAACAACACATTGCCCAGCAGTTTTCCCAGATAGACCGCACCCTTGGGGCCGGGGAGCATCTGATAAAATTCGATGCAGTCGTTTTGCGCCTCCGGCAGGAATGACTTGCCAAGACCGATCACAGCGGTGAAGCCGAAGGCCGTCCAAATAAGACCCGGCATCACCTCCCGCAGATCGCCCATCGAAAAGCTGAAGCTGAAGACCAGCACCACGTTGAGGGCGAAGAAGAGCATCGAAGCGATGTTCTCGCGGTTTCGGATTTCGCAGAGGAGGTCTTTCCACGCAATCCATCGAATGATGTTAAGAGGGCGCATTGATTACAGGGACATGTGGTCTATAGGGGCCTGCGTCGTCTCGGGCTAAACCCAGATGGCGTTGGCACAACAAGTGGCACGGGCGTCTCGCCCGTGTTCCGTGAAGGCGTAGGGCCGGTAGCGGCGGCCACCGCGACTCTCGCCTGGGGCACCATCGTTTGAGGTGCCAATTTGGAACCTCAAACCCTCAAACTCCTCTTCCGTCAACTGAAAACAAAAATCCTCCGGAAAACGGGACTCATTTCGCTTGATTGCCCTGTTCAGGGACTTGGTTTCCACACCGTAAATCCGGGCCAGATCGACATCCAGGATCACTCGCCGTCTGCGAAGGCTGATAATCCGGTTGGAAATGTCATCTGGAAGGGCGGTCGTTTTTGGCTTCATGGCTTAACACGGCGCATTGGGGGCCAGCAGGTCTGGAATCGTCATTTCATGCAGCACGCCGCGCTGCAACATGCCTGCACGGTGGGCAACCCGTGCGGCGTGGGCACGGTCGTGCGAGGTCATCAGCACCGCAGCACCCTCCTTGAGAAAGTCGCCGATGCAGGCATGGACCAGGGCCACCCCTTTTTCATCCAGGGCGGCATACGCTTCATCCAGCAGGAGCACCCGGGGGCGTATCAGGAGGGCACGGGCCAGAGAGAGGCGTTTCTTCATTCCGGCAGAAAGCACGCGGGCGCGAAACCCACCGAACGGCCCGATGCCGACCCGATCCAGCACCCGTTTGATCTCAATCGGTGAAGGGTCAAGCCCCCGCAGCCCGACGGCAAACCGGACATTTTCGACAACCGTCAAGTCGTCGTAAAGATGCGAGCCGTGGCCCAAGAGAAAGAGGCCCTCCCGCGCCGCTGACTTCTGCTTTGAAACATCGTGCCCCAAAATTTCCACCCGACCCGACGTGGGAGCAAGGAGTGTGGCCAGAATGCGAAGCAGCGTCGTTTTGCCCGCGCCATTTGACCCAAACAGGGCGTAGCATTCGCCCGCCTGCACCTCCAAAGAGACATCCTTGAGTACGGGATAATGGGCGTAGGACTTGCCGACGGAAATTCCACGGATCGCGGTCATTTTTAGAGGGGTCGAGTTGAACCCAGATTACTGGTGCGAAGGATACCCCTCTTACGAACGCAATGGCAAGACCACCTGAATCGTTACCAGAAACTTGGGTTGACCAGCCTTGCTTGAATACCGTGCATGAGTTGTATTATCATCCCGCCTTTGTCGGAGGGTTATGATCATGCTGTCTACTTTCTTCTCTGAATCCGTTGCTTACGCGCAAATTCCGGGTGAGGGGCCTTCTGGCCCTGCGGCCCTGATTTCGTTTGCCCCCTTTATCCTCATTTTCGGGCTCTTCTACTTTTTGCTGATGCGTCCCCAGCAACAAAAGGCCAAACAGCGAAAAGAGATGATCAAAAACCTGAAAAAGGGAGACCGCGTCATGACGACCGGCGGACTGATGGGTACCGTCGTCAATCTTGCGACGGATGTATTGACGCTTCAAGTGGCCGACGGTGTGCGCGTGAAGGTCAAGCGCGCGTACACTGAAGAGATCGA